>NZ_CP115467.1 GCF_028462125.1 Leptospira sp. GIMC2001
AGTCAGTTTCCTTTAGTTAATTACAAAATCCAAGAATTCAATTTGCGATGTCGGATATCCGACAATTGAAGAGAAAAATAGATTTTTCCTTGATGAAAAACGACCTATAACTAACGCTTCAAGAGGAGAGCCCAGGCAATATGATCACAGTTTCAATAGCAAATCAAAAAGGTGGAGAAGGCAAAACTACTACTTCACTTAACCTTGCCATAGGCTTAGCCAGACGTAAAAAAAGAACCTTATTGGTTGATATGGATCCTCAGGCTAATTCCACAGGAATTTTTATTAATCCAGAGACTGCCTCTAAAAATATTTATCATGTTTTCCAAAAGAAAGCAAAGATGAAGGATGTTATCGTTCCCGTTTACAATGAGAGTCTGTTTCTCGCTCCATCGTCAATGAACCTTGCAGAGATGGAAGCTATGAGCAATAATTCTGTCGAAGCTCCCTATATTCTACGAGATTCCCTCCAGACAATAGAAGCGGATTTTGATTTTTGTATAATTGATTGTCCTCCAAGTTTGTCCATATTTACGATCAACTCTCTCGTTGCCTCTAGTTTTGTGATCATCCCTCTCCAAGCTGAAAAATTCTCCGTGGACGGAATTGTTGGACTCCAGCAAACCATTACAAGCATAAAGAAGCGGATAAATCCAAATCTTGAAATTATGGGAGCATTGATCACTCAGCTCAAGCCTCAGACACTTTTGACCAAAACAATAGTTCCGGTACTAAATAAGTATTTTAAAATATTCGAAAATAGTATTTCAGATGGAGTAGCTGTTGGAGAAAGTCACTTAGCCAAAAAGTCCGTTTTTGATTACAATAAATCAAGCAGACAAGCGCAAGAATATGAAGGATTCGTCGAGGAGGTTCTAAGTGAGCTCAAAGGGTAAAAGATTAGGTTCTCTTGCAGATGTTTTTAAATCGGAATCATTAGATGGTACTATTCGCAAAATTAGATTAGATAGAATTCGACCCTCAACTCTTCAGCCCCGACAAGACCGGAAAAAAGGTGTTGAGGAATTGGCACTTTCACTCAAAGCAGAAGGACTTCTGCAGCCTATTGTTGTTGCCCGAGATGTCAACGATGAGGATGGATTCAAAATCATTGCTGGTGAGAGAAGATATCACGCCGCCTCGAGTCTTGGCTGGAGTGAAATTGAGTGCAAAATTTTTGACAGAAATGAAAAAGAAATCTATAAATTGGCCATCATCGAAAACCTTCAGAGGGAAGATCTTTCTGCTTTTGAGGAAGCGGATGCTCTCAACCATTTAAAAAAGGAATACAAATATACGGATTCGGAACTTGCCGACATGTTCAGCAAAAGCCGAAGTTATATGACAGAGATCATTAGTATAGTCGGAATGTCTGCCAAGGCAATGAAGACTTGCAAAGAACTGGAAATCAAAAACAAAAATCTCTTGGTTCAAGCAGCTCAAGCGGAAAAAAAAGGCAATTTCGAAGAATTCCTCGAAAGATACAAATCGGGAGAACTCAGAACCGTAAAAGAAGCAAAGGAGTTCAATCGAAGCCCAGGAATCGAAGAAGTATCCAAAAGTTCTCCCCAACCTTCTCCCTTGTTTCCAAATCTAAAAAATTCGGATCAGAACAAAAATCCGGGGATTCGCTTCATCAAAAAACCAGACTCCGTGAACATAGAATGCTCAGATCCGGCCTTATTGATGGAAATTTACAAATTTGTAAAAAAAGAAATACCGAAAAAATTCAACCTCTAACTAAACATGTACTAACTTGACATGTACTTAGACATATTTTTTCCCAATTTTTGCCACGAATTGGGTTGACAGAAAGGAAGAAATAGAGATAATGTGACATAATCTAGTAAACACCAATGTAGTACTTCTTTGGTGTCTGGGAAAGCTATACCTATATACAAGTAGCACCCAGTTAGAAAAAAAACCCCTGGGAATCCAGGGGTCGGGTGATCCCGAAGGAATGTTGTTGGATGAGACATAATTTAACTTATGTCGTATTAAAGTCAACTCCCTTTGGGCATTTTTGATTAAAATTAGGATTTTTTTTGCAGAATCCTCAAAGGGGTGAGATATGAGCGAACACCAACCATACATTCGTATCATGACGGATGTTATAGACTCAGGGGTCTGGGCCCTGCTGTCTTCTTCTGCCCGGACACTTTATCCGGTGCTATTGAAATTCTCAGACTTCCATTTTAAGCCTGTTTGGCCGAATACAGAAACATTGATGGGTCTGACTGGATTCAAAACCAAGAAATCTATTGTGGAGGCAAAGCGAGATCTGGAAAAGCACGGACTTATTCATACGATCGCAGGATCCGGAAGGAAAAGCACAAAGTTTTATTTTCTTTTTGATTATGAGGGTTCTAAAATTACACCTCTGGGCGATACAGGAATACCCCACAGGGTGGCAAATCAGTATGCCTCTGGGGATTATGAGGGTAGTTCAAAGGGGGTTATGGATGGAACCCCGAACCATATTAAGATAACTATTAACAATAACCAACATAATAGAACCAAAGAATCAGGAAATGAATCTGACGATTCGGAGTTTTCAGAAGAAAAAAAACAATCCAAAGAGTTATCGAATTCTAAGATGAGTCTGGCTTCCCTTTTGGAAGATTTCGGTGCAGATGTTTTCTATTATGCTTATCGTGAAGCAGAAAAGCGAGGACTTCATAGCAACCTTCAATATCTTAAAGCTATCTGCAAGAATCGAGTGCAGTTCTTGCAAGATTCGCTTAAAAATGGGCAGTATTCAGCTAATCGGATCCCTTCCCCTGTTTCTTGGAAAGGATTTTTGGAATGGGCTGAATCTCACCTTTCCACCTCTTCAGCAAACGAATTTAAAAAATTGGATATTTGTGTAGATGGATCTGTACTCTGCGTGAACAGTTCTATCTCAATTGCACAAAAAAGCTTAATTGAGCGGTATTTTTCGGAAGAAGCAGAATCGAATCTCACTGTGGTTTTTGCTTCCCCTAAAGTGGAGAACAGAATTTTTTGAATTATATGAGTAATGAACCGATCCGAATCAGTCATCCTAGGCTAGTCCAGCCAGTTGGCATCCAAACTGAAGGAATTTTCGAAGAAAAAAATGGACAAGTAGTATCTTATCTTCAAGAGACCGACAAGTCTGGTCTCACTTCATTGATTATCCAATTGAGTCCTGATAACAATCATTTTAACCGAATTGAACTGCACCCACTAACAGGCGAACACGATGCCTTCCCGGATGCCTTTCGCATCGAGATGTCTCAAGATGGAAAATATTGGGAACCTATCATTCAGGAATCTGGATATAAGCGTGCACAGAAAACAGTCGCTGCTTGGAACTTTTCACTCACATCAGCTAAGTATGTAAAATTCATCGGCAAAATTACAAGAAGAACGGACTCAGGAAAATTTCGATTGGCTTTTGGTCAATTCTTGGTTATGATTTCGGGGATAACGAAAATTGATGCGAGTAGTGAAGCAGATCGCCTGAGAGTAAAAGAAAATCTCATCGATACAAGACCTGATTACGGTTGGGCATCATTGGAGAAATCAGAGCCTAGCGAAGAATTTTTGACATTTGATTTATCTGCCATCCACCGAATCGAAGAACTGCGGTTGCTATCCAAGAAAGACGAAGAAACAAATTTCCCGGAAAAATTTACAGTTTTCTACAGCGAAGATGATCTTTCATGGCATCAGCTTATGGAAGAGCCGACTTTTATGGCTGAGCCTGGAACTTGGTACAGATGGAGATTTCTTCCAGTAAATGCAAGATTTGTTAAAATAATTTGCAAACAAGAAAGATATGGTCAAAAAACAAAGTATCTAACAGAGATTATAGAAGTAGAATTTTTTGCTTCTGCTGATGCTGGAGATTCTGAAAAGTCCAGTAAAACTCAAGGACCACTTCCTTATGCTTCCGTTCTTAGGTCGGGAATGGTTAGGCTTGCTGTTGACGGAGAAACGAGAGAAGGCGTTGCCGTACAAGGTAGCGATAGGAGACTCAGAGAATCTACTACTGAGTACAAAGGTATCGTCGAACTTGCAACAGATGGTGAAGATAGACAAGGCGTTGTTGTTCAAGGAAATGATCGTAGACTTAAAGAAGCAACTGAGCTTGCGCATGGTTTAACTAGACTTGCTCGTTCGGGCGAATCTAAGTCTGGTGTAGTAATCCAAGGAAATGACGAGAGACTTCGCAAGGCTACGACTGAAAATCCCGGAATCGTTGAGCTTGCATCCGACGGAGAGACACGCCCTGAAGTTGTTGTTCAAGGAAATGACAGGCGTCTAAGACGAGCAACTTTTCAAGATCCGGGTTTGGTAATTTTGGCACAAGCAAACGAAACAATTCCTGGCAAAGTAGTGACGGGTGATGATCCACGACTGCGAGATGCTACAACTGAAGCAAAAGGGATTGTAAAACTTGCTTCAAATGGTGATGAATCACCTCTTTCTGCTGTTCAAGGTAATGATAAAAGGCTTCGTGTTGCAACAACCGAAAATCTAGGTATCGTACAACTTGCACGCTCAGGTGAGTCCAAATCGGGCGTCGTTGTTCAAGGTGATGATAAAAGGCTAAAAACGGCCACAGTGGATGATGCAGGAATTGTGACGATTGCTCTGGATGGATCTTCTACTCCAGGCAAGGTGGTTAGTTCTGATGACAAAAGGTTGAGTGATTCAAGGCTCCCCTTGCCCCACGAGCACAATTATGCGCCAAAAGATCACGACTATGCCTCACATACTGGATTGATTCGTTTGACCGGAAATGTTGCATCCCCATTCCAAGGTATATTTCCGCCACCTAATAATCATTCTGCGATTTTTGGTAAAAATGAAAATCCAGAAGGTGCTGGAATTTCGGCAGTTGGCGGAAGAGATGGAGTGATTGGATTTGGAGATCAATCTGGCGTCTTCGGAATGTCAGGTTCAACGTCTCAATCATCTAGTGGAATACTCGGAATTAGCAAAGCAGGTTATGGCGGAGTTTTTGCGTCACAGTCTGGTTATGCGATTCATGCTTCGGGTAACGGTATTCCTGAGCGTAATGTTCCTGGATCAAACAAAGCGGTTTTTGCTGAAGGTGACAGTGTTTTTAAAGGGAGCGTTGCAATTCATTTCCGTGAAAATACGGATTGTATCGCACGGATTTTTCAATTGGATACACGAGACGTAGTTGGTGTGGGAGATCTCTTGATAACAACTGACGAACCAGGAAAACTTGCAAAATCCAAAAATCCTTATGCGACCAATGTTATTGGAGTTTTGGTAAGTCATGCGAGTCTCGTTTTGGGCGCACCCAAGAAAAATAACAATGATGGATTGGTTGCAGTGTTTGGAGTCGTTATGTTGAATGTGGATCCTTCGATGGGAAATATCCAACCAGGTGACTTGCTTGTAAGTGGTCTTGTTGGCGGCTATGCAGTAAAAGCAGATCCAAACAAAATCAAGCCTGGATGTCTAGTTGCCAAAGCACTTGAACCTTCCAAAAAAGAGCGAGGATCGATCTTAGTTATGTTATCTCTGGGCTAGAGCAATATATTTATTTTCTAGTTCAGTTATTGCACGTTCACCTTCGCCTTTCAGTGATTTGGTGAACTGATTGACATATAGATCAATATGTGCTTGGACAACCGACAATTCCTTATTTTGAGAATTTTGCAAAATGTATTCTTGTGGAATAACCGGATTGTTCCAAGCGAGTTCTAGGCTTTTTTTTAAAGTTGCATCAACTTCCTTCTTTATATCATCGGAGATGGATTTCTTTATAGCAATGCAGCCGAGAGGAATCGGATAGCCCGTTTCATCTTCCCACCATTGACCAAGATCTGCGACGAGTTCTAAATTGAAGTTTTGATAGGTAAATCTTTCCTCATGAATGATTACACCTAAATCAGCTTCTCCATTCATTAACTTAGGGATCACTTCTTCATATCTTACAAAGGATATGGGTAGTTCTTTGGACAATTTGTTCGAATAGAGTTCGAGCAGCAAGTTTGCTGTTGTCATTGCGCCTGGTGAGAGAATTTTCTTTGCAGAATGGATTGATGTATTGCTTCCCTTTTTACGAATCAGCAGTGGCCCACAATTTCTTCCGAGAGCTGCACCCGAATCCAATAGTTCATAATTTTGCCTAAGCTGAAAGAAAGCAGCAAATGACAATTTCGTAATATCATATTTACTTGCGCGTGCTGATTGATTGAGAGCTTCCACATCCTTGAGTTCTTCTTGTATCGTGATCAGATTACTTAGATTGGAATGAACAAGATGATAAAATAAAAAAGTATCATTAGGACATGGAGAGTATGCAAGGGTAAGATTGCTTGGTTGATTCATGAAAAATTCTTTTCCTCCCATCCAGATTTTCTAAACTGACTTGGAATTCCAATTCCATAACACTAGGGGGAGATTGCTGTGGCTACAAAAATCCAAAAATACGGATGGTTTCCTGAATTTGTAATCAGTATTGTTTATTTGGTTTCCAAATTTGTTTTTTCGAAAGTGTATCACTATTTTCCCGATGGAAAAGTTAAAAAACTCGACCTACCCTACCCCACAGTCTATTTCGCAAATCATGTTGCTGAGTCCGATATCCCTGCTCTATCCAGCGTGCATATGTTGGTAAAAAGCCCTCGTGTAAAATATACAATTCCTACTCGTGAAGATATGATCCAAAAGAATTTTCTAGTGAAAGAATTTCGACCTAAGGGAATTGCAAAATTACTTCTGCATTTTATTGATAAAACGAATATTTTGCCTGCACTTTTTAAAATTGTTGGAGCTGTCCCCGTCAAACGGCCATTTCGCGACAATGCTCGCGCCCTTCTAAAAGAAGGATCTATGCGTGATCAGGTTGAGAAGGATTGGCAGGTGCTTGCGGATAATATAGAAAAAGGAAGAAATGTGGTAATTTTTCCAGAAGGTGCATTCAGCGATGATGGATACTTAAGACAAGTGAAGAATGGAATTGCTTATCTGTCCAAAAAACGCGATGATTTGAATTTTTTCTATTTCAACTTTACTTATGATTATCTATCTCGCAAGAAACCTTCAGTGCATATAAATTTTGGTGAAATTTTTCATGTTCCGCATTCTTTACAAAAAGAAGAGATTGCTGCCAATATTAAAGAGCGTTTGGGCAAATTATTTGTTGTAACTCCGGGCAATCTATTATCATTTTTTGTTCTAACGACAGAAGATTTCGTAGGTAAAACTCGAGATTGGATCAAAGATCGTGTCTATGAATATGCAACAGCAATTAAGAAGATAGAAGGCATAAGTATCGCAGAAGGTCTGCTAAATGGTAAAGATTCTCAGGCATTGGATAAGATTCTAGATTTGATGATTTCGAAGAAAATTATTTCCTTAGCTGGATCTGGCACTTTGAATAAAGGATCTCGTTATGATGATGAGAAATCTGGCGAGAAAGTAAGAAATTATAAAAAAGAAAGACCTTTTCTCTATCACAGAAATCAACTTAAGTTTCACGAAAAAACGATATCGGGTGCAATCAACCTTATCAAAGAGAATAGTGTATTACATACTTCATCGGTTGTGTAATTAATACGACCCTAACTATCAAAAATAGAAAAAGTATTCCGCAACTATAAAGAAATCCAAAATCTTTATAGTTCGGAAAGTAAGCCTTAGCAATGATCACGATTGGTACTGTCATCGTAAACATTCGAGCTAGATTATCAAAACTTCTCCAATAACCTTGTTCCCCTATGGTGATCACTCCGAGAGTCCCGGCAACTGGTAGTAATAATAAAGCCAAATAGACTCTTGATTTTGAAGTATATTGAAAGATATTCCAAGCGTTAGCGATCAATTGAAGATAGATGGCAAATAAAAAGAATTTGATAGATTCTCGTGCAATCTGCTTGACCGATATAGGATCAGTGAATTCTAAACTTTTGACAAAACCAAAAAGTGGATAGTCAATCATGTCCAAGAATCGCAGAGGTAATGTCCCAGCGAACGGAACTTCGAGAGACTGCGACCAAAGTAAAAAACATATGTAAGTGATAATTGGAATGAATAAATACAGAGTTTTTTTGAAGTTTTTTTCTATTATAAAGAATAACAAAAGAGGTGTGATGATAAAAAGTGCAGTTTCGCGAACGGTAAGAGCAAAGCAAAAAATTATCACACCAAATATAAAATAATAATCAATTTGTTTATTGTTCCTTGAATGAACTTTCCTTTCCATGATTTGCAATCTTTCAAACAATACTAAATAAGTTGCTATGATGGAAAGAGATACAAGCAAGGGATCGGAAACTAATAATAAAATTCCGAGCAATGAAAATGGTGAGAGAAAATAAAACAAACTAAGAAAGTTCAATCTGTCCGCTTTGAATTCCAGCTTTTTGATATTCGCTTTGTTGGAGTCTTCACTTGGTTTTATCCGTGAAGTGATTTTGTAGAGAATACAACTGGAAATAATATGCAGACTCGTGAGAATGAATAGGCTCGAATACGGATAGGATCTAGCACCGAAGAATGGAATTGTGATTCCTGCAATGATGGAGAGTCCAAGCCTATGAAAACGGAAATAAAATGAATCAAGGGTTGGAAAAGGGAGGCTTGATCCTTCATAAATATACCTAGCTATTAGAAAGAAGAATTGACCATCATATCCACCCTCTTTGAACAGAATGAACTCATCAGGAATATACAATGGATTCAACTGTGCAAATCCGCTCCAAATTCCGATCAAGGCTGAGAGATTCCAATCATATTGCGAAATCTTCCATAGTATTAAAAAAGATATTGTTATTAAGAAGACTACAGTTGACAATATGGGAAATCTCTTTTTCATAGAACCCAGTTTGTAAGATCTATAGGGAGTTGTCTTCTGAAAAAACTATTTGATACAATGCAGCATATGTACAAATCTCTTGAGGAGCTCGGCCCTAAGAAATCTTTTCAGATCATGAGAGGCTTAGGTTATGAGAAACTTTTTGCTCTAACCGAAAAAGCGGATCGGTCCAAGATGTTGTATCTATCCAAGAGATTGTCCGACGAAGTAATCATTGAGTTGGTTCAAAAATTACCGGAGCCTCTTTTGTTAGAGACAATGGAAACTTTACCAGAGGAAGACATTGCTTATTTTCTCGAAAATTTTTCTGTAGAAGATATAGTAAGAATCTCTAAAAAAATTCCGCCTGCCTGTGTTCGCTTGATGGTTATGGATCTTACTAGAGAGGCTTTGGTTGAATCACTCAATCAAGTTGGTATCGATAAAACGATTGCGTTATGGGAACTTCTTGGTACTGAAAAAGTAATTGAGCTTGCAAGCAAGTCTGGAATGGACAAGCTAACAAAAATTGCATCAACTCTAACATTGGATCAATCAAAGGAGTGGATTACAAAAAGAGGAATTGATGAGATTCCGATATTTCTTGAATTCTTTGGCGTAGAGAATATGCTATCGCTTTTTAAAACGATTGGCTTTGCTGCTTCACTCAGTCTCATTGAAGTCCTTGGAACAAAAAAGATGATGGAAGTTTCCAAAAAAATATCAGGTATGACTCTTGCGACTAAGATTCCTGAATTGCCTAAGTCAATGATTGCAGCATCGAACAAGAAAAAAGCGAAGAAGAAGACAAAGAAAACATCCACAAAAGCAAAGAAACCAGCAAAGAAGAAAACTAAGAAATCTATCTCGAAAAAAAAGACTTTAAAAAATAATAAAAATTGAATCTCTTATTATAAATATTCTTATTGTCGATGTATTAGGATTGGTATTACGAAAACGATAAAATTAGTTTTCGTATTCGCTAAGTTCTGGAGGAGTATAGTTGCCTTCAGATCCACCCAATTTGACTGCATCATTTAATTCATTCTCATAGGTTGCGAGTCTTTTTTGGATAGAATCTTTTTTCGATTCTAATAGATTTTTCGTTGTCTCAGAGAAGCCATTTCTCTGCTCAAATGTGGTTTTTACATAATCGAGTAATTCCAATTTTTCTGTGGATTCCAATCTCTTGTTTTGATAGAAATAGATCTTCTCATCAGGATTCAATTCATCACCGTACAATACTCGCTCATAGAGAGAGTTCATGGCTGCTTCACGTTTTTTCTGAGAAGCTTCTTGTTCTGGTGTGAGCTTTCTAGGAATATAACGGTTGTTAGGAAAGACTTTTGCAAGATTTTGGAATTTATCGATTGCAAGTTGTTTGCGTCTAGCTCTTTCTTCTGGCGTGATTGCTATTGGATTGGATGGATTACTGCTTGAGGATTGGGTATCTAATGTTGATGAACTAGAAAAATCCAAGAAACCATTCTCTGAATCAAATAGCGAAGAATCTTTTTTTTCTGATAGCAAAGCTTCTCGGCTATTGCTATAGTTTACATCCTTTGCTGATTCCAGAGATCCATCTGCATTTCTTTTTTTTTGATTGGATGGAAGGAAAAGAAAATAGGCAAGAATTAGAGAGATGATTGTTATTAAACTGTATAGAATGGTTTTCTGGTTCATTGCTTTAATTTAGGTAATTCTACTTGGAATGTAGAACCCTTCCCCTCTTCACTAAAGATCGTAATTTCACCACTCATTTTTTCAATTAAAGATCTTGTTATCGAAAGACCAAGTCCTGTTCCTCCGATTTTTCTGTTCGCATCACTTGGAACGCGAAAGAATCTTTCGAAGATAGAATTTTTGTATTTCTCTGGAATTCCAAGTCCTGTATCTTTTACTATGAAGAGTATTCTATCTTTATCTGTTTTCAAGTCTAGATGAATTTCCCCTTGTGATGTATATTTAATCGCATTTACAAATAGATTGGAAACAATTTGCGAGAATTCAAATCGAATTCCTTTAATAAAAATCCCACGTTCAAGTGTAGGAATAATTTCCAGTTTCTTTTCATTGAATAGATGAGAATTCATATGGATTACATCTTCGATTACTGTAGCTGGATCAAAAATTTCTATCGCTTCATTCTCGGGTTCAGGATTCACTTTCTCAATCTTGAGTAAGTTCTCGATGAGAAAGCTAAGTCTTTTTATATTTTTATCAATGATATTGAACATTTCTTCATTTTCCGGTTTGGATCGGATGTTAGGATCATCGCTAAGCAGTTCAAAATATCCACGAATATTGGTCATGGGTGATCTGAGTTCATGACTAATATTGGAAATAAATTCATGCTTAGCTCTCTCCGATTCGAGGCGTTCACGGTTATCACGAAGAATGATCTGGTATCGTTTTTTGGGACTAACTAACATCGAGTTGATGGAAATGTCCACACCTAATCTTGTTCCGTCCTTCAGAACAATTTCTCCATCTGGAATATGGAGCATTGAATCTGTGCGATCTTTTTTGAAATAGAGAGAAGACCGAATGTTCTGTCCGACAATGAGGTCATCAATTTTGATTCTTGAGAGATCTGTTCTTGAATATCCAGTCATCAATCTAAATTGTAGATTGGATTCGATGATCTCGCCTGAGTCCGCATCAACTATAAATAGAGCTTCTCTGGAAAACTCAAATAGATAGCGATACCTCTCTTCGGAATACTGCAAATTTACTGAGTTTCTGTCTAATTTGATTTCTAGAATCGAATTGATATTTTCTAATTCAATAATATGCTCATTTAGTTTAAAAATTTCTGAATTGAGATAGTCTAGCATATTATTCATATGAATACGAACTCGGTTGTCTATTCGAAGGCTATCATCCAAATTCAGTCTAGAATCTAAATTGCCTTCCAGGAAATCCAATGAAATGGAAATCGCATCGGTAATAAGATTACGAGTGTAATTCTGCTTACGATAGTTGATGAGACTTGGTGAATATTGCGTTGCTGCTCCAGGGGATTGAAATGTTGGAAGATTGGGAATAAATTCATTTGTTGCCTCGAGTGAATCCCATATTTCCGAGAAATCCATGATTGAATCAACTTCGCTAGGTGTGATCTCTCTCTTGATTCCTCGAAAGAAATGATCCTTCATAAGATGCCCAAGAGATGCAGTATTGCCTCTCCAATGAAAAAGTTTTTCGGAGTGAAGGTGGTTTCTCATCAAGAGCTGCTTGAATTCTCCAAGACGATAATGTGGATAATGAGTCGTCAAATTGAATTCTGTTGCGAGCATATCAATTCTTTCTGGGTTGCAGTTGTTGATAAATTCGATTCCGCTTTTTACCGCTCTCAGTAGTTGATCCACTTCTTTGGGAAATTTGCTAACAAAATGTCCGTTGAAGACAAGCATAGTAGCTGGAATATGTTGACCAGCAAGATCTGGTAGAGTGTACATTTCGTTCATCGCAAACGAATTGAATTTGTTCAAGAAAGGTATAAAAAATGAGTCACCAACCGTTCCAAGTGTATTGGCATTTCTTAGATACTTTTCGTACAGATAGTATGGAACTTCAACAAATCGAAGTTTGGGAATTTTGTCAGTAAAATACTGTTCTATAAATTTCTCCGTAAAAAACCTTTCGGGAGAGAGTGCATTTGGTACGGGAATAGTATAGGTTTTGTTCTTAGCGATTTCGTATGGCTTGAAATAGGCACGCGCATAGAAACTCATAGGCGAATGTGATAGATACATTCCTTTGAAAAGTCGCTTGATCTTGGATTTCTTGAGAAAGGAATCGTATATATAAGTTGTTGTTGGGATTTCCGCGCAATCAATTCGCCCAGCTTCAAGCAATGTTAGAATGCTTTTGTAGTCCACACAGGATCTGAGGTTTACCCCATTTCCTAAATTATCGAAAAAGCCTTTCTTTGCGGCTAGAGCAACCGGAAGAGAAGTAATCCGGTCGGTTATCATGATCTTTATCACTTCTACTAAAAGCTTATGGTTAGAAAAAAAACATAGAGTTTTTTTAGAAAATATACCGATGTGACATAATATGAAGATGACTGACATTCCCTCTATTTCTAAAATTTTCGATCGGATTCGAGAAATTGAGAATCTAGTATCACCGAAAAAACCCCAATCTGCGGTAGAAATTCAGCCAAATCTATCCAATCAAGAGAAAAGTTTTCAGGATTATATGCAAGATGGAGTCAAGAATTCAACGGAAATCAACGCTTTTGACTCGAATGCAGTTAGAGGTATAGAAAAAGAACCCTCCAGTCTATCCCCATTAGAGAATAAAATTCAAGTTGAGTCTGCCAAAAATGGACTGAATCCTGACTTGGTAAAAGCACTCATCCAGACAGAATCCAACTTCAATCCTCGTGCGGTGTCGCCTAAAGGAGCACAAGGTTTGATGCAGCTTATGCCAAGTACGGCGAAGATTCTTGGTGTTGAAGATCCAATGGATCCGATGGAAAACGTTGAAGGCGGAACCAAATATCTTGGAGATCTAATGAATCAGTTCCGTGATACTAAGCTAGCTCTTGCAGCATACAATGCAGGTCCAAACGCAGTTAAGAAATACAATGGGGTTCCACCTTTTCGTGAAACTCAAGACTATCTACAAAAGATTGAAAAGCTTATGAATCAAAAGACAAATATCAATATTGAGAATTTGAATAGCCTATAAATCTCTGCTGCCATCTTAGAAAATTTAAAAAAGGTCTTTTCTCTTGCATACTTGCAATTGTGTCTTCTAGTTTCTTTCTGTACAGATTTGTCTCAGGTTCTTTAGCAATTCGATCTTCTATAGTTTTGGAGATTAGAATGGATTTCTGGCCCAATGGATAGAGTTCTACTTTTCTATCCTTACGCTTGATCGTATAGCGCTTGTTAATCTCGTTGAGGTCAGCTTGCCATATATCATCAATATGCAAATAGCTAAAGTCTTCTCTAGTGCTTGCGCCAATGTATTTATGTGCGATCTTGGTCTGGAAGAATAGATAATTAGAAAGGACAGGATTGCTATACACTTGCCCAATCCCTTGGATTCGAGATTGCGATCTCACATAGTCTTCTTTTATATTTTCCAATTGGTCATCTAGCTTGCTATCATAGCTGCTATAATTGTAAAAAATCACTGCAAATATGGATATTATGAGAATGCCCGTAAAGGTTCGTGTGTTCAGTTCTTTCTCGGTTCCAAGCAATATATTCCCAATTGCGAGTATTAGAATACACGGACCAAGATGGAAAATTATGAGACTCCAATGTGCAATCAGATCATAGAAAGATGTTTGTGAAAAGAAATCGACTGCCGAAAAACTGATTAGCATAACTGCTAGGACTGAGAAGTAAGAGATCATGATGATGAACGGAATGTTCTTTCTTTTGTAAAACACTGTTGTTCTTGAACGCACTGCCTGCATGGATTTAGTGCCTTGATAGATTGTAAAAATACTAAACCCAAGTAAGAACATTCGAAAATCAGAAAAGAAAGCAACGATCACAAGTGCTGGAAACAATAAAAGATCGAGAAAAGTTTCCATTCGAAATGTATGAAAAATCAATAGAATAAAAACGAGTCCTAATAACTCATTGAAGTATGTTAGAGGAAATTCATGAGATAGAGGAAGAAAAGAAGCGAGATAGACCAAGAAGTAATGGTTCGCTTTCCATTGTGTTTTTCTAAATAGAAGTAGTAGAAGATGCAAGCTAATGCTAAAAAGTAAAGCTGCAAGTGATTGAAAAGCTGTAAGATAATTGAGTGAGAATAAAGACTTCCAAAAGTACAAAAGCATTATAGGAAGAGGTTCATCGATTCCAAAAAAACTTCCACTTTCAGTCACAGCCCGCAGATTTGCAAGATAAGAGTAGGTCTCTGGATTGGCAGGCACTGGTCTCTGAAACAAAAAGATCAGAAATATCACAAAAAGAATGAGAATGGAAAGGAAAAACTGAAGCGGATTGAGAGGTTTTTTATCTTGATTCATTTTTTTTCCAACAGTTTTTCTCAATCCTGTTTTAAAATTTAGCTGAAATTATTCCAGAAGATTTTACCTTTTACATAAGAAATGTAATAACTGGATAAATATGGATAAAAAAGACCACATTCTCTATGACGAAAAAGGTAACCCGACTAAGGACAAGCCTTGGATTTTTCGTACTTATGCTGGGCATACCAATGCTAAAGCTTCCAATGAACTGTACAGAAAGAACTTATCTAAAGGACAGACTGGTCTCTCTATTGCATTTGACCTGCCTACTCAATGCGGATATAGTTCGGATCATGATGTCTCCAAACCTGAAATAGGCAAAGTTGGGGTTCCGATCAATTCGTTAGAAGACTTCAGAATCCTCTTCGATCAGATTCCTATTGAGGAAATGAATACTTCAATGACGATCAACGGTACATCCATGTGGTTATTGTCTCTTTATATTGCTTTAGCTGAAGAACGTGGTGTTCCATTGGCAAAATTGCAAGGCACAACCCAGAATGATTTGATAAAAGAATACCTTGCAAGAGGAACTTATATTTTCCCTCCTGCGGAATCGATTCGTATAATCGTTGATATGTATGAATATTGTCTACATAACATTCCGAAATGGAATCCATCGAATATATGTTCATACCATTTGCAAGAAGCGGGTGCAACTCCAAGTCAGGAATTGGCTTTTGCTCTAGCAACGGCGATCGCAATCCTCGATTCTATCAAGGAAAGAAATTGTTTCACAGATGAAGAATTCGAACAATGCGTGGGTCGGATTTCATTTTTTGTCAATGCTGGAATTCGTTTTGTGGAAGAAATGTGCAAGATGCGCGCATTTGTTGAGATGTGGGAAGAAATCACAACAGAACGTTATAAAGTTAAGAATCCAAAGTACAGAGTGTTCAGATATGGCGTTCAGGTAAATTCACTTGGACTCACTGAAGAACAGCCAGAAAACAATGCTTGGAGAATACTCATTGAAACCTTAGGGGTTACATTGAGCCGGAATGCAAGATGCCGTGCTCTCCAGCTTCCTGCATGGAATGAAGCGCTCTCACTTCCGCGACCTTGGGATCAACAGTGGTCTCTTCGTCTTCAACAAGTTCTTTCCTATGAGACTGACCTTTTGGAATATCCTGACCTTTTTGACGGTTCAAAAGTTGTAGAAGGAAAAGTAGCCGCACTCAAAGCAGAAGCCTATTCCGAAATACATAAAATTTTGGATATGGGTGGTGCGATCAAAGCGATTGAAACAGGATACATGAAATCACAATTGGTCAAATCGCAAACGGACAGATTGTCCAAGATCAACTCGGGTGAGTTAATCATCGTTGGTAAGAATAAGTGGACAGATGGAACTAAGTCCCCTCTTCTCGAAGGAGAAGACGGCGGAGTTTTCAAAGTCGATCCTAAATCGGCAGAACAAACTCTATCGGTATTGAACCAAGTAAAATCGAAACGTGATGTTTCGCGAGTACAAGCTGCACTCACAAGATTGAAGTCAGAAGCTAAGTCTAACGTGAATTTGATGGAAGCATCGATCGAGTGCGCGAAAGCTGGAGTGACTACTGGTGAGTGGTCAGATACTTTGAGAGAAGTTTTTGGTGAATACCAACCACCTACTGGAGTTGAAGGACAGTCTCTCAAAATCGAAGATGAGAAAACAAACCGAGTTCGAGCAAAGGTAAATGCATTCCTAGAAAGAACGGGACATCGTCCCAAGATTGTTGTCGGAAAGCCTGGGTTAGATGGCCATTCAAATGGTGCTGAAATGATCGCTGTATCAGCAAAACATGCAGGCTTTGATGTGATTTACTCCGGAATTCGTTTGTCTCCAGAAGATATCGTTCAATCAGCTGTAGAAGAAAATGCGGACGTTATTGGAATTTCGATTCTTTCTGGTTCGCATAATGAGATTGCCGCACAGATCTTCAATGAACTAACACACTATAAGGCGGGAATTCCTGTCATTATGGGTGGTATTATTCCAGAGTCAGATTTTGCGAGTCTCAAGAAACAAGGAATTCGTGAGGTTTTTACTCCGAAAGACTATGATCTGATGACTATTATGGAGAAAATCATCGATTTGGTATCGTCTACACAGGCTGCTGCCTAAAAGATCGAATTGGACCATCAAGGAAATGATGGATTGCTTGATGAAACGGAGCTGACTGCCCTACTCCGTGACGCTTGCAATCTTGAGAAATATGCTATAGCACGTGTTATATCCCATCTAGAGCGTTCAGATGGGAGGATGCGTCGTCGTCAAATTTTCCAAAAACTGCATAAAATGGGAGTCCCTGAAAATAAAGGATTCACTGTAGGAATTACAGGTACTCCTGGGGCTGGCAAATCTTCCCTGATCGGCGAGATGATTCGACATTTTCTTGCTATCGAAAAAGACAAATCGATTGCAATTGTTGCGATTGATCCTTCCAGCCAGAGTTCGGGTGGATCAATTCTTGGTGATAGAACGCGCGTTATACTGCCAAGGCGAGAGAAAAGAGTGTATTTTCGTTCGCAAGCTTCTCAATTAGAGCTCGGTGGCGTCAATCCATATACTTATCATGTTATTCGATTCTTGCGCTATCTATTCGATTATGTGATCGTGGAAACTGTTGGAATTGGACAAAATGAGATAGAAGTGTCTCTACTATGTGATCTATCCTTTCTTGTTTTGCAGCCATTAGGTGGAGATCAAGTGCAATTTATGAAAAGTGGGATTATGGAGACTCCCGATGCCTTCATCATCAATAAATGTGATGAGGAGAGTCTTGCCAATTCCAGCTATCATTTGCTTCTAACTACTTTAGAGTTTCTAAAAGATGTTCTCCCTGGTCGCCAATTACCGCCGGTATTTAAGACATCGGTGGTCAAAAAAACTGGAATCGAAGAAGTATATTCGCATATTGCACAGCGACCATCACCCAAAGATCAAAAAGTAGAAGCTTGGAATCAACTAGAAAAGTGGATTCGAAACGAATACGGAAGATTTGGCGTGCGAATTGTCCGCTCTGATCGGGATTCCATTTTTGCTAATAGTAAAAACTACGAAGAGATGGAGAACCGCTTTTTGGAGTTACTCAAAGTTAAAGCAAGCGATGAGTTGGTTTAATGGCTACGCACTTACATTCCCCCAGCACAATTTCCTTCGGAAAGTTATGCTGGACAGGTCACGATAGATAGTTTACCGTTAAGTCCAGCACCACAACAACAAAAGAGCGTTAGCGGCTGAGTGGTGCTGGGGGATGTAAGTGCTCCGCACGGGCTGAAGAAATCCCAATTAATTGATGCAAATTTAATTTACATAAGAGCAAAGTGAAATTGGTAGACTACTTATCTTAATTAGGCACAATTTCCTTCGGGAAAAATACAGTTCACACAAAGACACCGCAGTACCTGCCCTAAGTGGCTGGATTAAATCGATGTATGGTATATTTTTATTTGCTTTAAATCACGTATGTCGTTTTCAAAAAGGCAAAGTATGATTAAGACAGGTTCAAATTTAATATCTTAATGTTCCAAACTTTCCGCGATAGATAAAATTCTATAATTTCCAATTGGTTTCTGCATCTCAAGAGCTGTATTTCTGCGAAATCCTTGATAATGGGTAACAAAATTCTTTTTACCAAAAGGAAACGGGATTCCATCCGGTAGACATACAAAAACCTCATTCATTTTAGCTGATTCGCATATATGATTGAGGTTTTGATCAGTTTAGAACTAATTAAGTCAGATTCTTATTCTTTTCTAAGTGTTACAGTTTCTGTTCCATCTGGATGCATATTCGATTTTTAGATCATTCTAATAAATTACTGATTTTGTATCGCTCTAGACAATATTCGCCAGAAGGATGCGAAATCTTTTGGATGGACTGCAATTGAGATTTCGTATCTTCTGCCCGTTTGGCTAGTTTCGCATGGAGATTTTCATCTTTGCATGAATAACTGATGAACACGAGTTCATCGAAGTCGCTCCAAGTCTTCCATTTGTGTTTGTTATCATTTCGTATCTTCTGAGTCTTGTAGCGATCCAATCGAATCTTTAAATCAATCTCAGATGCGATCAGACGCCCTGACTTGTCGTAATTGAATCCATCATGAAATCCATTGAATAGAATTAGATTCTTATTTTCTGGAAGTTGTGCGGCAATCCAGCGCGCTGGTTCAAAAATATTTGCATCTTCGCCACGAAGGCAGATATGTTTGTTTCCAAAAAATCGATTCGCCCAAAGTCCATTAATGCCAACAAGAGAAAGTAGAGAAACCAAGAAAACAATCGCAACCAAGGCCTGAATGATATAAGAATTCATCGAATTCAATTTTCGAATATTCAATAATTGAAATACCCAAACCCAAAGCAATAGCACTAAACTTGGAAGAAATTGAAGAATATGGCGTAGTTGCTTATTTCCTGTCGTAGTCTCGAGTATGAGCAGTTGCATAAAGAGAATCAAACTAACCGAGAGAAGCGGATTCGAAACGATTCCTAAAATCTTTGATTTCTTTAGGTTTTTTATAATATAAATTGATATAGATAAAAAGGCGAATACAAGTAATATTCGTATTGCCCAAGGCTCATCAAAGACTGCCATAGGCATCATCATATCCCCGGAATGAGAAGACACCAAACTCAAGAAAAAACTCTTAGTATAATGGTTCACAATCATCTGAGCATCGATAAGACTGGACACTCTGTCCGGATTGGTATAGATCCAGAATAAACATGGCAAAATTCCAAGTAGATAGATCCACTGTATGGATACACTTACCTTTTCTTGAATCTTCTTGCGATGTGACCATAGAAAATAATTAAAATCCAAGAATACAGGAAGAGAAAAATAGTATAAAAACAATTTGAAAGGCCTTTGATTTAGATTCAGTTCACCGAATAGTCTCAAGAAAGGAAGAGAAAGCACAGTAAGTACAACGATCAGGAAAAAAATTCTCCGAATGCCCTTGTAGTGATTCTCCATCGCATAACGAATGAAATTCCCAATTGATCCTGGTGATCTTAAAATTTCTACAAACAGGATCGCGATAAATAGCATAAGCCCATAAGGATATTTAGTAAAGAAGAATCCAACCAGAGAGAGTCCAAGTCCCCACCGAATTTTTGTAGAAGGAGATCGATCTGATCTTTGCGTATCTTCGTACAATTTGTACAAGAAGTATATACTCCAGATGAGAAAAAACATAGATTGAGTCTCAAGCATAGAGGACATACTGTACGCCGGCACTTCATAAGTTTGAAGGATGAACCCAACACTTGATAGAGTGATCACTCCTGAATACAGCCAAGACTTCAAAATTAGATAAGAAATTAATGCTATAGATACAAAAGAAGCAATAAGGAAAAGGAGTCCTACTAGCGAATCAAACTCTGTTATCAAAAGGTTTTCTGGTAAACCAAGCAATTTTGTTGGAATGTACAACAATCCCAATGTGATTATGGATCTTAACGGAGGCCATGTTGGTGATTCCAAAAAGGGATGGATCGCTCGGAAAATATTTCCATCTCGAAAATCCGAGTATTGATCTAAAACATTGTTAAGGCGAATATTTTCGTCCCAAGTTAGAACATCTGTATTCGGGCAAACTTCAAGAAAATAGTTCCAAGCATTTGTAGAAAAATGATAAATGCTTACAGCTGCAATCGTAAGTAATATAAATCCTAAAAGTTTATCAATAATCGAATGATTTCGTACCTGAGGATTCATTTCTTCTTCCTTGAAACGTTTTCATAGATGTCTTCAATGACATAGAGTGGTCGCTTCTTGCTTTCTTCATGAACTCGACTCAAATACTCTCCAATCAAGCCAATGGAAAGTAACTGTATCCCACCTAACAAAAGAATTATGATGACCATGGATGTCCACCCTTGAATCGTTTCCTGGGTAAACATTTTCAGGTAGATTGCATGGGCTGCGTATAGAAATCCAAGAAAGGCTGTCGCCATACCAAGATAAGACGCAAGTCGCAAAGGGATAGCAGAGAACGAGGTGATTCCATCTACGGCAAATTTTATCATTTTTCCTATAGAAAATTTGGTGCTTCCTTCGAATCTCTCTGCACGTTCGTATTCAATTCCAGTTTGTTGGAATCCAATCCAGCTAATCAAACCTCGAATATAGCGATGTGATTCACGCATGGAGCATAAAACATCGACTACACGACGAGACATGATGCGAAAATCACCTGTATCTAGAGGAATGTCGAAGCTGGTTATTTTTTTGAGAATTCTATAAAATATTTTTGCAGTAGCTAATTTGAATATGGATTCGCCTGGACGCTTTTTTCTTCTTGCATATACAACATCATATCCTTCTAACATCTTGCGATAGAGTTCGATTATAAATTCAGGTGGATCTTGAAGATCTCCATCCATAACTACAACAGCTTGACCTCGAGAGACATCGATCCCTGCAGTTGTCGCAAGTTGATGGCCATAATTTCGAGAAAGATTTACTAGCCTGTAACCCGCTGTAGTCTCGGAAATACTTCGCATAACGGAGAAGCTATTGTCTTTTGAGCCATCGTTAACTAATATGACCTCTACCTTATCTGGTGATATCTGCAAATCTTTGCGTATCTGAACTTTTACGGATTCCAACCGATCCACTAATTCTGGAATGATACCCTGCTCGTTGTAAATTGGAATTACAATAGATAGTTGAATGTTGCTATTTTTGCTCATTACGTCTCTAGTCATATTTTCATTTGATAAATAGGAAAATAGAATTTTTTTATAGGATTTATCATTGACCCACTCTTTTTGCTTAGTTTATTGGAACGGGGGCATTGAATTTTGAAACAACTTTTAGTAATCAGCCTTATCATTTTATTCTCTTTCCTAAGCAACTGTGCAACAGCAAGTGCTGGGATTGCAACAAGCAACATTCCCATCGTTGACCAGAAGTATTCAGTGATAGGACCAGTTGAAAAATCCAAACATTGGTTCACGATAGATTTTGCCTTCATCGGGATTCCTTTATCGAAACCCCCGGTTGATACAATCATCCAAGAAGCTATCAATGAGAAAGAAGCCGATGCACTTATCAATATCCGCCATTGGAATGATAAGATCATCATTCTCTTTGTTACGATCAATCGATTCGGTATCAATGCTGAGGCAGTCAAATTTGAAAACGATCCTAAGAAAAAATAATCGCTTCGCAAAATATTTACAACTTTCTTTTTCATTCCTTGTAATATTTTTTCTCATAGATTGTATGGGAGGATTTGTTGATAAAGGTGGGCATAGTCGAGTAATACGCCTGACTCCATCAGCAACGATTATTCGGTCTTCTGAATACACGAAACTCACTCATTCAGAAGGAGAATCCTCAACTCTATTCTTGTTCGGGTTGTTTCCTGTGACGAATAATTTGGATATTGAATACGCAATGAGCCAGGCCGTACAAAAAGTTCCTGATGGCCAATCCTTGATTGACATACAATACTGGCATGAAACTCATTATTATTATCCAGTTGGAACGGTTTCCGTACTAAAAGTTCAAGGAATGGTAGTTTCTCTCAAGAGAGAAACAGAAGTCATTGAGACGGACAACCGAAATAAAAAAACAAATACAAAAGCAGATACAAAAACTAAGCAAAGATAATGAAAAAAATCACACCAATATCTATACAAAAATATTTTAATCCTTATAGAAGATTTTTATTAAGTTTTGTTATAGGGTTGGTGTTATTATCTAGCCTCGGCTGTGTAGCGGATACAACTCTAGATTCTGATGAAGCCAATAGTCAAATCTACTCGGCAATTAGCTATAAAGCGAGAGAATGTGGCAATCCTATACCCAGTCAATATTTGTTTGTTGTATCCGAGAAGGTTCCACAAAGAAATATCGACTTGTGCACGATTGCAATATTGCGAACCGAATGTCCGTTGAATTCATTCCCGATCGCATGTGTGATGATTTACTTAGAAGAAGTTAGAGAGATACCCCCTGGAATCAATTTCTTGGATTTTATAGATGCGAAATTATAATATTAAAATTTTCACCACCCTAGTCTTCAGTTTTTTTTTCTTAGCTGAGAGTCTCCAAGCGATTGATTTTCGCGGAAGGATATATTCACGAGTTAAGGAAAAGGGCGAGCCCGAAGTTACGGTAATGATTTTTGAGACCAAGAAATTCGCTCAAACTGATGCCGACGGTTATTTTGAGGCAAGTGTTCCGGAAGCTGGAACATATACTTTTCGTATTCTAAGAGCTACTGGAATGCAAGAGATCAAAAGAAGTGTATCCGAACAAGGTGAACTCGTTACAGTCTATACCGATAAGGTCGAAGCACCAAAAGGTGGAATAACCGTAACAGGCGAGAAAGAAAAAACAGTTCTTTCTCGATACAAAGTTCGTGGAGCTGATCCTTCGCGTAACACCTATGTTGTGGACGATCTCCCGATTCTCTATCCTTTTCACCTTCTAGGACTCAACTCAGTCATCCACAATGACTTGATCAAATCCATTGATATATATACGGGAGCATATCCTGCACGCTTTTTTAATGCTACTGGAGGTGTGATCGAGATAGAACTCACCGATTCAGTCGTGAAGCAAGAAGGTGCATTTTCTGTTTCTGCATTTTCAACCAATGCAATGTTTCAAACGCCAACCTTCAATGGGAAGGGATATCTCATTGTTGCCGGGCGAGTGAGTTATCTTGAGAATACCATTGGACTCACTGGGCTCGTTCCTGAAGGAATTCGACTACCTCAATACCATGATGCACAAATTAAGTTTGTACACAATTTTGATACTGAACATCAGATTTCGTTTACACATTTGAGTTCGCAAGATGGTTTTGCAGCAGATCTCAGACCAAGACCCACAAACGATCCAACTCGCGAGCCCTCTCCTTTGCTTTCTGGCGCGAGAGTTGCACTGGGTCGCGGTTTTGCTACTCAAGGACTTCGTTATACTTGGACACCTTCGGAGAAGTTCAACAACCGTGTAACTCTAATTAACTTCTCTCCGTTTACCAGGTTCAATGGAGCGTTGGGCACAATCGACGCATCGAATATGACAAGGTCAGGATATATCAGTATTCGTGATGATGCAATCTATCAGTTCGCTGATTGGTTAAAAGTCGAATTCGGCGGTGAACATCGCGAATTGAATTATACTCTAGATGGAACAAGTGTGCGCGCAACCGATCCTTCGAATCGCAATCCCAATCCCTATGACACTGCGAATCCAGCTTTTGAATCCTATCGTGTAACAGACAAATTGCGAACGAATTATAGCTATGGTTATTCAACACTGCAATTCAAATTCGGCAATTTTAAATTTGAACCAGGAACTCGTTATGATTACCTGGGGGTCAATCGTCAAGGCGTATGGGGGCCAAGGGGGACAGTTTCCTATACTTTTCCTGAGGTTATGGAGGGTCTCACTCTTTTTGGTGGAGCTGGAGAATACTCACATTTCCCAGCTAATACACAAGCTTCTCGTTCCGGAGGCAACCCTGATTTACGATTTGAAAGAGCGACCAAGTATGGTGGCGGATTTGATCAACAAGTTACTAAAGAATGGTCGCTAAAGGTAGAAGTTTTCAAACAAGAATTCAGAGATAGTATAACTAATGATCCATATATATCTACACCAGTTGCAATCAATCCCGATCCTGTTGACTTTGTTCGCAATCCCATACTTTTCAACAAGAGACTGAACTTTTCGAATCGTGGTGAAGGGTGGTCTCATGGATATGAAGTCTTCATCAAGAAATCCAATCGTCCTGGAACTAGAGATTGGTTTGGTTGGATTGCTTATACTTGGTCACAGACTTTTCGAAATGCGAACACAGTGTTCGGAGAACAATTTTTCAATACTCCTGTTCTATCAGCAAATGAAAGACGAGTTCTTTATGATAGCGTAAGAACTTCGCCTGAGACATATTATAATTTTGATCAGACTCATATTGTCAATATCGTCTATGGTTGGAGAATCAACGATAGCTATCAATTGGGTGTGCGTTGGCAATACCGGTCCTCTTTTCCTATCACCCCAATTATAGGAGACGATGGCGGAAGATTTAGAAACCCAGCGACCAATCAAGTTTTCTTCAATCCGGTTACATCACCTGCTGAGAATTCCACAAGGCTTGCTGACTATCACCGAATGGATGTTCGTATAGATAAATTCATCAACTATGAATGGGGATATATGAATCTTTTCCTTGAATTAATCAACTTCTATGCAAGGAGAAATGAAGTGGGACAGAGCTTCAACAATGGCTTCCCTTACTCGCTTACTAATCCATCACCAAGTTTTGATTTTAGTACTTTGGAATTGCCTGGGGGTCAGATTATCCCATTGATCAATATTGGTTTGGAGACGAGATTCTAAAATGAATGTATTCAATATTCGATTCCAAGAAAAACGTTTCAGCAAATTTGTTCTGAGTTTACTGCATTCAAAGAAGTTCATTCAAACTTTTCAATTAATTATTTCCATCGGGATTCTATCATTCTTTTTGAATTGTGCAGAAAAGAGAGACTACCAAGAAGAATATAATGAGAGAATTCTTCTTCAATTGTTTCTGCAGCCGACTCCTAATCCTCAATCCCAATGCGAGAATTCCTTTGTTGCGAAATCAGCTTGCTTGAGTCAGACTAGCAGTCAAACTGCACCCACTGATTCATTATCGTTAGCAACCGTTTATTATGTCCTATTCAACCAGGTCAGTCCTAACACAACAGAGCTTAGCTCAACTTGTTCCAGCCTTCTTTCGGGCAGATTTTTTTCAAGATTCACTCCGGCTGCCGCTGACTGTTTTTTTTCTTGTAAGCAAAATATTTGGGCAAATTTGAACACCAATAGCAGATGTTCTGTTCCATTTACATCACTCTATAATCTCGAATTAGAAAACAATCGAAACCTTGACTGCATTCAATCCTGTCAGGCGATAACCAACACTCCATCTCTTTAAAAAGGTTGGAAGACTTAATAATATTGAGAATCATGGTCAAAAAGGGGTACCTATGCAAACTTACGTTGATTTAGGTGAGACACTGATTTTTGTTATCATGGGTTTAGCAAGCGTCCTTGCTGTTGCTGTGTTTGTAGAAAGATTGATTGTCTATAGAAAAAGCATTTCGAAAGAAACCGAAGCCTATCTTACTGATCTAGTAGGATTTCTTAGAAAAAAAGATATCAAATCGGCAAAAGAACTTGTTACATCATCTCCTGATTCCGTCTACAATCGATTCACGGATTTCACTTTAGAAAGACTAGAAGAAAATCCTGAAGGCATTCCAGTTCTTATGGAAGGCAAAATCTTAAAAGAGAAAATTGATCTTGAAGAACGTCTTCCCATTCTCAATACTTTAGGCAATAATGCTCCCTTTATTGGATTGCTCGGAACGGTGTTAGGTGTGATCAAAGCTTTTTATAGCTTGGGAACTCTTGGCAATACTGGTTCAGAAGTTGTGATGAGATCTATTTCCACGGCTCTTCTCGCGACTGCTGCAGGACTTGCAATCGCAATTCCAGTTGTAATGGCGAATAACTTTTTTTCAAGAAAGATGAAAGTGATTCTTGCCAATTTAGAAATTTTATCTAGAGAATTCGTAGGTAATTTTCTTCCGGGCGGACGCTCGGGCAAATCTTCTCACTAAGATAAGGAGGAAGTTATGGGTGCAACGTCAGGTGGCGATGAAGAAGAAATAGGGAATATAAATATCACACCGATGGTGGATGTGATTTTGGTTCTACTTGTGATTTTTATGGTAACAGCCAATTTCCTTAAGAAAGAATCTATCAATATAAATTTACCAAAAGTTGCAGCAGCTGATCCCAACATAGCTGAGTCCAAACAAGTAGCACTCACTAGGGATGGCAAGATTCTGTTCGAAGGTAAAGAAAGCAGTTTGGAACTGATGATACGAAACTTAGAGAGAGACGCAAAGCTACAACCAAATATGCGTCTAACACTTTCTGCAGATGAGAAACTCCCTTATGGTAAGATAACAGAAGTTATGGGATTGATTCGAAAAGCTGGTGTGACACGGATTGCACTCTCGGTAAAAAAATAAATTTTTATGAATATAGATTGGTTGAAAATCAAGAAAGAAATCAAAATTTTCGGAGTTTTTCGATTCTGTCTATTGGCATCTATATTTTTGCATGTAGGAACTTACGGGACTTATTACATTGCAACCTACGTTTCTACACAAGAATCGGAAGAAGTTGACACCTCTGATATGGAAGTGGATTTCGAAGAGATTCCACCTGAATTATTGGGAGGAACTTCTAGTCCAGCACCAGTAGAAAAACAAGAATGGGTTGAAGGTTCTAGTAAGGATCAAGACAAAGAAGCGCCTGATGATTCGGACATCAATCCGAACGCTTTGTCCGGAGATGGAACCGATAAAGACGGGTTCTTGTATTCCTATAATGGTGACAGACCACCTACTCCAATCATTGATTTTGATCTGCGAGATTATTTTCCTGATCAGGCAAAAGCCGCAAGCATTACCAACAAAACAATTGTCGTAATGGTTCAGATCGATGAACGTGGACAATTGCTAGGTACAAAAGTTGTATCTGGTAAGGCAGGTTACGGATTTGACGAAGCCGCCATTAAAATCGTGAGACGTGCCAGATTTGCTCCAGGATATCTGGATGGCAAACCAACTCGCATGGCTCATAGATTGCCTATAAATTTCACTCTGGAGGATTAATATGGGAATACCCAGTCTTCGGAGGTTCACTCTGTTCGGAGTGCTCCTGATTTTTGTCTCCTCGTTGCGTCACCACTCATCCTTGGTTGGTTCTGAAGATCCTGAATTTGAAGGTTACAGAGCAGGAATTATTTCAGATTCAGGTGAGCTAGAAATTTCGATTCCTACAGCCCCTGCTTTAGAAATAAATAATTTACCAAGTAAATCTGATCTGTCTTCTCAGCTACCCCTTCCCTACCCTCAAGGCAATCAAGCTAGTTCCGTTGGTTTTGCGTTAGGCTATGCTCTCAAATCTTACACAGAAAATCGTAAACTTCCAAAACCGAAAAATCTTTCCAAGCTATCAGTTTCGAATCCAGATAATCAAAATATTTTCTTTTCTCCTTCGTTTATATACAACTCGACCAATCAAGGCAAGGATCTTGGTGGATCTCTCCTTGACGGTCTTATTCTTCTTGCAACAAAAGGAATCGCTACTTGGTCGGAGATGCCTTATAAGTTGAATGATTATCGAAGTCAACCGAATCCATCACTGACTACCAACCTACAATACAAGATTCATGATTTTCGAAGATTCCAAGTCTCAGACTTGGCTATGATGAAAGCATATATAAACAATGGTCATCCACTGCCAGCGTCTTTGCTATTTTATGAAGGCTATACCAAAGCACGAGATCGCGATATATTAAATAAGTTGGATGGCAAATTCATTGGCGGACAGGTTGTTCTGATTTGTGGATACGATGATTCTAAAAAAGCATTTAAATTTTGGAATTCTTGGGGGCCAGATTGGGGAGATGATGGATATGGTTGGATTAGCTACTCTCATTTCCAGAAAACGGCTAAAGCAGTTTTCTGGGTAGATGACTCCCCTAATCTTCGTTCACCGATAGAAATTGCGAAATCCTATCCAATGGAGATAGTTGCAACAAGAGGCAATTACAAAGATAGAGTTCGAATTTCTTGGACTTCAGTAAATAATGCAATTGGTTATGAGATCTACCGTAAGCGAACATCGGAATCTAAATTTCAATTAGTTGGGTTATCCGTGAATCAGAATTTTGAGGACTTTGGTGTTCAGAAAAATCTTGCCTATAACTATTCTGTGTCCTCTGTATTTGCAGATGAATCTTCTGCTTTATCTCAAGAATGGGTTGAGGGATATGCATCGGAGAAAATTCTTCCGAGTCATACCCAAGAAATTACAGGACTTACAGCAACTCATGGGAATTTCAATGATAGAATTCTAATTCAATGGGATCCAATCCCGGGAGTCAAAAGCTACCATCTCTATAAATTCAATCGATATTCACAAGAATTTAGGCTTCTATCCAAAACCAATAAGCCAGAACATATTGACCGACGCGCAGAACGAAATGGAAATTTAGAATTCTATCGTGTGTCCGTTGAAGGGCCTTATGCTAAATCTCAATTGAGCCCAGCTAAATTCGGCTATACTTCATCTCGTAGCATGTCTCTTCCTCCACCGCACGAAGTTGAGGCAAGTAAGGGTGATCATATCGATCGTATTACGGTGAATTGGGCGCCTGTAAACGGTGCAGCAGAGTACAAGGTGTTCCGAATGAGTAGCAAATCGGGTAAAACTTGGGAAGAAATTGCAAGCACTGTGAATAATATCTACGATGATATCTCCCCTTCTTCGCCTAGCAATTATTACTCGGTAGCCTCTCAAAATAAATTAGGAACTTGGAATCGAGGCTCTACCCCAGTTCTAGGAACACTTGCACAATCAACGGAGAGAAATACCGGACTAAAACCTCCTAGCGCAGTAGAAATTCGGGAATTAAAAACTCTAAATTCTAATGAACTATTATTGCGACTCAGTTGGAAGGTGATAAAGGATGCGAAATCTTACTATATCTACAAGCGTAGTGTTGCAACTTCATGGGTCAAATTGGGCGAATCGAAATCTAGCTACTATCAATTCCCTCTAAAACTAAACGACAAATTCACACAATATGCAGTAAGCTCTGTAAATGAATATGGTATTGAAGGAAGAAAATCCAAGAGAATAACTTTTGCAAAAATGGAACCGATCGTTGATGAAGTAACAACAAGAGCATTCGGTGCAGAATCCAATCTGGAGAAATTCAAAGGACCTTGGACATCTTTGTATTGGGATGGAAAAGCAAATGTAATCAATGTTACGCTGAAGATAGATTCCAAAGACGAAACGAATGAGACTTGTGAGATCCAATTCAATCAAAAAGTTATTTACGAGGGTGACTATATCCAGGAAGCCAAAATCGTAGATCCGAATGGTAGCTTCCAAATAGAAATTTCTAATTCAGGGGAAGCTTTAATGATGGAGATTAAAGACAAAAAAGTCTTCAAAGAAAAGACTGTTCTCTCATTCTTGCGAGAATAATATCTAATCTAACATTCACTGAATGTTAAATTCTTCCTCAGTACAAATGCTACAGTCCGTTTGATTTTATTTCAAACGGACACAAACTGGTTTCTGAATTCAAAAAATAGTCGATGACTCACAATTTTTGCGACAGGTCTTCTCGAGACCATCGCATGTTCCTAGAAGAATTGCTACGTCTTCTCCCGCCGGGGAACGATCTCCTTGAGTGAAACGAAAGAATAGTGAATTCTGCAAATAGCAGTTGGATTCAATTTCTGAACATTTATTTCTCTCGTAGCATTCCTCCCGAAATGAAAGAGGGGTGCCGCATTGAATTTGCAATGCCAACGCTATTCCAAAACTCATTAAGAAAGCTAATTGCTTAAATGAGTAAAAAATTTGGAATCGGAAGTTGCACCAATTCTGAACTACTATTTTTATTTTCATTTTTTGAATCAAAGTATTACAAAAGAAATCTAAATTATCTAGAAATAGTTTCATTTTCAAAATTCAATTTACCTAAGCTTGAAATTTTTATCTGAACATTCGATGAATTCTCAAATGTTACCTTGCCTTTGAGTTGAATTTCTATATCGAATAACCAATCTCCTTTGACTAGCAAGGATTCACATGCAAATAATGATGGAACAAAAACAAAACGCGAGTCATAGTCATTGATCTTTTTATAAAAGGCATCATCTAGTTCAACAATTGGCTCTCCCAGTCCTAGTTTCTTTCGAGCAAGGGGCATGGTTAGAGAATAGTCTTCGTTCAAATCATAAGCATCAGATCTGCGTACTAGATAATCTTCTGTTTTCTTAACAGGCGCAAAACGGTCACGAGGTATGATAATTCCTTTAAAGTTTGGAAAACTTCCGACAGCAGATCCCATGGCGGTTTCAATTTGTATTACGTCTTGTGCTTCCACTTTTTTCGGATTTACAATTAGAGATAAACGGAACTTTCCTTGATTCCATCGCTCTTTGAGGGAATGAAGATTTATCCATAAATTATTGGTTGAAAAGGTTCGGAATTTACCCATGCCAGTGAATTCTGATTCAAATTCTGGAGGAACTTGAGCAGTCTCAAGCAATTCGTAATGAAGGAATTTTCCGTCGCGGATCTTACGATAGATTGCCCCACCCTTCTTGTCTGCGAGAGTCTTGGGTGTCATCTCCATTGCAAAATCCAATTTATTCTTAAGCATAAAATTCACAACAGATGTATCAACTGTCGCACCCAAGTTGTCTCCATTGGAAAGAAATGCAATTTCATATCCATTAGATAACAATTCATCTAAGATTCCCGTTTCCACCAATGTAAAATAGATGTCACCATGTCCGGGAGGACACCAATCTTCTTTTGGATCTTTGCAGCTAATCGGGGTTAATCCATTTTTTAAGAGTCTCGGAACTTTGTGTTGAAGAAAGCTAGTTGGAATGGATTGAGATATTCCGGATGACTTGAGTTCTTCTTGCGAATCGGCCTGTGTATTAAAGCTGTCCATTAATAGCAGCGGAATCTCAACTCCGTATTCTTGTCTTAGATATAAAACTTGGTTTGCGATGATTTTTAGAAAGGAGAGTCCATTCTTGATAGGAATCAGAGATTTCGCTTTCGACAAACCCATAGAAGTTCCAAGACCACCGTTCAATTTTATTATAACAAGTTTTGATAGGTCTTCTTTGGATGCCGAATAGTCCGTACGGATTTGTTCATAAGTTATTTCGTCTTCTTCTGGAATTAGATCACCAACTTCTTTCCAAACTGCGATTCCAGTCTCACCATTTTTTACTTGGCTCACTTTAGATAGAAAATCTTCAATAAACTCAGGACTGAGATTTGCCTCTTCCATCTTTTCCTTAATCTTTATTTCATGACTTTCCATTGTATCTCCTAATTGACGTATTTTATAAAATTATTACGGTCTAATTCTTCATCCAACTCTCCGAATTGAATCCAATATGGTTTCTCTTTATTGAGTGGATCAAAATACAATTTAACAAGCATCTCTCGTCCACCTTTAGCTTTAACAATTTGTTTCTCTAAAGGTTCGTAGTTGGACATGTAAACTAGGAAAGTATAAATATATACGATTCTTTTATTTGATAATCTGTATTGAAGTATCCCTTTGTTATTGATGTTTTTCTTTTTTATCGAATCGTAAGGTAGCGGAATCTGTTCGTCCCAAGTTTTTTTTAGAATAGGATCGATTTTGCCATAGCTTGTATAATTTGAATAGACAGGAAGTGCTAAGAAGAAAAGTATAAAAAGTACAAGAGCAGAAGATCCGAATCGATTCATGTCTGTCGTCCAGAATAGAAGAATCCTTGCTCTTGGCAAGCAAACCATTTCAAGTTGGAGATTACAAAATGTCGATGCTCTTAGAATTTTGGGAATTTGTAACGGGTCTTCTATTCGGTTTATTCAATCAGAAGAAGAGCCTTCCGAGTGATCTCAGTTCACGCGACGTAATGATTTTACCAGGGATGGGAATGTCGTCAGGTTTCTATTCTAAATTGGAGAAATATCTTTCCAAAGCAGGTTACAGACCAATTACAATTCCACTGCCTGCTTGGAAATCCGAAAAAGAAATCCTACCTATACTTGCGAATTATTTGAACCGTTCGGCTCCATACACAATTGTTATTGCCCACAATACTGCTGGACTTCTAATGAGCGCCTTACCCGATTCTTCAAGAAGAAATGTGGACACTTTGATCACATTGGGCACACCATTTCACGGATACAAAGTTCTAGGTTTCTTACAAGAACAAGGCCGTGAACCACAATCAAGCAGGTTGTCTGCAAGACATCCAGCGTATTTATTTTTTAATAGATTCCAGCCTCTGTCACCTATTCAAGAATTTATTTTCAAATCAACCGATACAGCATATGGACAAGGAAGAGATCAATGGTTCGATATACCAGGCAACTACAATCTAGTTAGGCGATCGGAAAACCTAAGAACACTCGTGGAATTTCTATTTTCCATTCGTCCACCAATTCCAAAAATGCCAAAAGATACTACAATACTTACCAATGATGTGAAACTTGCTTCAGCCAAATCTGCTGAAAAACCTACTGGTATTACAGATTCTAAATCATCATCGAATTCCAAGTCGAAACCAAAAGCGAATGCCAATAAACCAAATTCCAAAAATGCGAAGAGCAATCATAATCCGATCAAGTCTTCAAAGGATTCTGGTAAAAAACTATCTTCCAAAAAGTCTTCCAATTCGAAGAATAGTAAGCAAGCCAAGAAAAAGAAGAAATAGATTATAAAGGTTAAGTTATGAAAATCGAATTAGATTTAGTCAATGCCCCCTTCGCGATGGTTGCAAAGAACCCAGATGGCAATACAGTATCCATTGATGCAAGCCCAGAAATTGGTGGTCAAGGTAAAGGAGCTCGTCCAACAGAACTTTTGCTCATGGGTGTCGCTGGTTGTAGCGGAATCGATATTTTGTCCATTCTCGCTAAGATGAAGGCTGTTGTAGATAGCTTCCATGTGGATGTGGTTGGTGACAAAGAAGAGGTAGGAACTGTAAAATTATTTACGAAAATTTCTATCCATTATAAATTCACAGGTGATCTTGAAGCAGATAAAGTGAAGAGAGCAATTGATTTATCTCTAGAAAAGTATTGTTCTGTTTCTAAGACTCTTGAGAAAACCGCCAAGATCAGCTATACCTTTGAAATCAATGGCGAGAAGCATTGATTTATTTTAAGTAGGATCAAATTTTCCTTACAACGCTTAAGAAAGGAGCTTGATCCCCTACCCTACTCTCAGAGCATCGAAATATGAATTCTGAGACGCCTCCAGATCCCAAATTTGAGACACTAGCTGTTCGCACCCAAATGAGCCGTTCTCATCATAGAGAGCATTCTACTCCACTATTTATGACATCTAGTTTTGTCTTCGATGATGCAGAACAGGCGAGAGCCTTGTTTGCAGACGAAGTACCTGGCAATATTTATACAAGGTTCTCGAACCCCAATACAAACGAACTGGTAGATAAAATTTGTCAAATGGAGAAAGCTGAGGATGGGATCGCAACGGCTTCTGGCATGAGTGCAATATTCACGAGCTTTATGGCTCTACTCCGTCAGGGTGATCATGTCATTGCATCTCGATCTGTTTTTGGATCTACACATCAAATACTTACTCAGATTCTACCTCGCTACGGAATCAGCTTTGACTATGCAGACATTGCAAATCCTGATTCTTGGGAAAAGCTTTTCAAACCTAACACTCGTATGGTGTTTATTGAGACTCCATCCAATCCAGCCTTGGATTTAATTGATCTTGAGTGGCTAGGGAAATTGTGTAAATCTAAGAACGTAATCTTAAATGTTGATAATTGCTTTTGTACGCCTTATCTTCAGACACCGCTTGAATATGGTGCTGATCTATCCATACATTCAGCAACCAAGTTCTTAGATGGCCAAGGTCGCACAATCGGTGGCTTAATTGCTGGAAGGCGTGACCTACTGAAGGAAATCCGTTTCTATGCAAGACATTCAGGACCAAGTCTGTCACCATTCAATGCATGGATTCTATCCAAAAGTCTTGAAACTCTCGCAGTTAGAATGGAGAGACATTGCCAGAATGCATTGGAACTCGCTAAATATCTAGAAACATTAGATGATATCGAAGTTGTTAAATACCCATTTCTTCCATCGCATCCTCAATATAAATTGGCTAAGAAGCAAATGAGATTGGGTGGTGGAGTGGTAAGTTTTCAAGTTAAAGGTGGCATCAGTCGTGGAAGGAAATTTTTAAATTCCTTGGAGATGTTCTCACACTCAGCGAATTTGGGTGATTCCCGAACGATTGCTACGCATCCAGCATCAACAACTCATTCCAAACTGAGCGAAGCCGAAAGACTTGCAGTAGGAATTGAACCCGGACTCATTCGAGTGTCTGTTGGTCTCGAGCATATTGACGATATTAAAAATGAGATTGATATGGCTATTGTGAAAAGCCGATCTTAATAAAGATCCGAATCGGTTTACTTTACATTCTCTGCTATCAATTGAGACATGCGGTCAGCCACGCTGTCGTATGCACATGACTCAATAAAAATATCTTCCTTGCTCCAGATAAGACTCAAACCTAATAGATATTTGGCGATCCTAAAAGGTGTCCAATCGGTACCAGGGCTCTTTCTTGATTGAAGCAATATCGATCCTGACTCAACGAGTACTACTTTCATTGAAAAAGTATCTACAAGATAGTTTATCGGTTGTTTATCCACCGACACATAATTTAGAGCGGTGCCTCGTCCAACTATAATCGCATCGACGCCAAGAATCCTTCCGATCTTTGTAGAAGTCTCTGTGTCAATGACTCCAGATCTTGAGAGTTTTTGTTCATTTAGAATTTTGAAAATCTGTTCACGCTCAATAATCTCCCAACGAGAATACTTCAATAAGCGATGAACAAAAGAATCAGAAAACTCAGCTCCCCAATTTGCATTATTCATATCAAAATTGAGAACTGCTACTTTTCGAACTGGTGGAACTTGAGCCTTGGTCTTACTGGTAGAAATTGTTGAGCAAGAAATTGACAAGGTTAGAAAGAGAATAAACAAATATGGATTCAAAGATTTCATTTGCCATCAATTCTAACTTGGTAAAAAAATTGTAAAGAAAATAATAGAGCAAAACAGAATTCCTTCAATCATATAGCTGTGAGTATAAAACTCAATAATTTACACTCACAGCCACTCAATTGCAATCTGGTAATTTCAATGCAAAGGTTCTTTATTTATCCTTCGGAATTTCTTCTTGAATCAATCTTGCACCAGCGCGAACGGATACATAGCTCCAAACCCAAGTGATCAGAATCGAAATTTTATTCTTGAATCCTACTTGGTAGAATAGATGGACAAACAACCAAGCAAACCAGCCGAGCAATCCTTTCATTCGCCAATTGCCTACTTCAGCAACAGCATCTTTACGGCCAATAGTTGCCATGCTTCCCTTGTCATTGTATACGAAATCTTTGGATGTTTTGCCTTTGATGTCATTGAGAATCCAATCAGCGACATATCTTCCTTGTTGCATTGCAACGGGTGATACGCCAGGAAGCGGTCTTTCTAGTCCCTCAGAAAAATTCGCAGCATCACCAACAACGAAAACATTCTCTTTCCCTTTTGCCCTACATTGTTTATCAACAAAAATTCTTTTCCCGCGATCTAAACCTAATCCTAAACTTTCCGCAAGTGCAGTTCCTTGAACACCCGCAGCCCAGATAACAGTTTTAGATTCTATCAACCCTTTGGGGAGGTGCACACCTTTTGCATCAATTTTCTTGACTGGTGAATTGGTAAGAACCAGGATTCCTCTTTTTTCTAGTTTCGCTTGTGCAAATGCAGAAAGAGACTCATGGAAAGTTCCGAGAATTCTTGGGCCTGCTTCAATCAAAGTAATTTTGGCAAGACCTGGATCGATATTACGAAAATCCTTTCTAAGAATTTGGTAACTCAATTCAGCAATAGCGCCTGCAATTTCCACTCCAGTGGGGCCACCACCAACAATAGTATAATTGAGAAGCCGACGAGCAGTTACTACATCACCTGCGAGTTCAGCTTGTTCAAACGTAACTAAAAGCCGTCGCCTAAGGGCAAGTGCATCCTTTAAATTCTTAAGTCCGAATGTGTACTTTTCCCAAGAATCATTACCGAAAAAACTCGTCCTTGCTCCCATTGCCAATACTAGATAATCATAATCGATTTCTCTATCTTGAAAATGGACAATATTCGATTTGAAATTTACTTTGGTCACTTCACTCATAATTACTTTCACGTTCTTAAAGTCAGTTGTGAGGGATCTTGATGGGATTGCGATATCTGCTGGACTGAGAACTGCGGAAGCTACTTGGTAAAGCAAAGGTTGGAAAAGATGGTGATTGGTTCGATCAATTAGCACGACTTCCAACTCATCATAATTTGCAAGTTTCTTAACAATTTGTAATCCGGCAAAACCTGCCCCAATTACCACTACTCTCTTTTTGTTGATCATTTATAAAATTCCTTTCTTGATTAAATATTCTAAAAAACCATTTGATGACTCAATTACAATTTTTTGTACTGCTTTGAATCCATCTAACCCACCATAATATGGATCGGGAACGGACATTTCTCCGCCATTATTTTCTTGGAAAGTTCTAAATAAAAAAACTTTCCCTTTATCTTCATCCGACTTTGCAAGATTCAAAATATCTTTATAGTTTGAATCATCCATTGCCAGTATGTAATCAAATTTTGAAAAATCATCACGCGAAAATTGCCTAGCTCTATGCGTAAGTTCGATTCCATTCAAGCGAGCAACTTCTCGAGTGGTTTTGTGTGGTAGACTGCCAATATGATAACCTGCTGTTCCGCAAGAGTCAATCGTGAAAGTCTGCTGCAATCCTTTTTCTTCAACTAACTTAGAAAATGCGCCTTCAGCGGCAGGAGATCGGCAAATATTGCCCAAGCAGACGAATAAAACCTTAACCAATATATCCCCCCTCCCCTATTACCACTCACCAGTATTTGGCATAGATAGCCAAGGTTCAGATGGCTCCAATGCTTCACCCTTCTGCAATAATTCAATGCTGATCTGATCAGGGGATCTTACAAAAGCCATTCTACCATCTCTTGGTGGTCTATTGATGATAACTCCATTGTCCATAAGTCTCTTGCATGATTCGTAGACATTATCAACTTCAAATGCCAAGTGACCAAAATTTCTTCCAGTACTATATGCATTTGTTTGATCCCAATTATAAGTGAGTTCAATTTCTGCTGAGTCCTCTAGATCTCGAGTCGATAAAAATACGAGAGTGAAGCGTCCAGCTTCATGTTCTTTTCTTCTGACTTCCTCTAATCCCAAATATTCGCAAAAAAATCTTAAAGTATTTTCTAGATTTTGTACTCTGATCATTGAATGTAGAAATTTCATAATTGCCGTATTCCTTAATCTCTCATAGTTTTGTAAGAGCTTTACCCTGCCATCCATAAAAATAAGAGAGAATATCCAATTCATTCTCTCTTAGCCAATGCTTAGCTTGCCTATAATTCGGCATCAGAAGTTCTACTTCTTTCCAGAATCTGGAAGAATGATTTGCTTCTTTTATATGGCAGAGTTCATGAACAACAATATAATCTAAAATTTGAATTGGAACAAGAGCTAATCCTATATTAAAATTTAGATTACCTAGTGAAGAACAGCTCCCCCAACGAGATTTCATTTTTTTGATTCTATATGTTTTGAATTGAAATCCAGAAATCTCGGAATACTTTTTCAAACGATGTGGAAGAACTTCGTTCAAAAGCTTCTTTAAAAGTTTTTCAGTATGATTCTGAATTTTCCTTTTGGCGTCGTTGGCATTTTTCGAAGGCTCTAAATGAATTTGTATACAGCTTTTTGTTAATAAGGCTCTTTCTCTGCTTCTTAATTTCTCATTAACCACCAGTGGAACTTGCATTCCGAAAAGAGGAACGATTTCACCTGGGCGAAAAGCTAGGATCTTCTTCTTGTCCCCCGTTACGCTCTTCTTCTCCTGTGTTGGTGTTGAATTCTTCGGCATTGCGTCTCTCTATAACCTTTGGAGTCTCTAAGGAAGGGTTCCCCCAATCAGGTCTATAGTCAACTCCAAATTCTATTCTATATTCTTTTGCATTAATATGGGCTTTGTATCTTCCGAGAAAATTCGCTGCTATATCTTCTTGTGTAAGACCACCAACAGCTTCGAAGCTTCCTTTAGTAAAATATCTCATTTGATTCATTCTTGTAAAGAAGCTCATTTTGGGATTGAATTTATAGCCTAATTCCAACTGAGCAAGAATCCCTGGACCTGCCGTAAGAGAATTAAAATTTATATTTCTCTGAGCATGGAAATCGCGAGTTTTATCGTAGACTATCATGAAGTGAAAAGTACTATCCAAATAGAATTTCTCCCCATTTAATCGATATCCGAAACCAAAAGGAATCTGTAGAATTGAATTGGTAAAGCTAAGTCCGTAGCCTATGGGGCCATAGAAAATTGGATTACTCGCGACCCATTGCACGACGTCATAGAAAATAAATTTGTTATAAGTATATCTTAGTCCTCCGGATAAGTAGAAACCGTCGCCAGATTTATTCAGGTCAGAGCGAGCATCACCAAAATAGTATCTAGCCAATAAATCAATATTGTATTCAGACATAGATGATTTACCAATTCCATCTGCAAAATTTCTTGTACCAGAGTAAACATTTACAGAATCATAATAAGTAGTCTCATTTATCATTAGATGATGAGCTTTCTCCTGAGAGGTTGCGAATAGAAAGAAGTCCTCATCGCGAGCTCGACCAGTTGGGACATACCAGCCCGTTGTTGTGAATTTGCCGTAGATTTCAAAACGATTATTGGAATACCGACCACCCAATCCGAATAAATTGTAATTACGCTCAAAGCTAATTCTAGAACCTCCTCGAACCCCAGATAAATTAGGAAAGCGATTGCCAGTCTCGAAATTAAATTCTCCACCATTCCTTGCGCCAATTGCTTGGATTGTATAGTCTGCAGATAAGTTTGTTGTTATCAGAAATAAAACTAGAGGAATAAGTTTATAGAAATTGAAATATTGATACATCTGCAGCTAATTTTGATCTATTTTGAATGCTGTAAAGTCCATTTTTTGAATCAAGTGGTTCGATACTCATTGGGGTGAAATGATTTCACCCCAATGAGACATAATCCTTGACAGCCATTTTATTGAATTTAGATTGGAGAACTATGGCAGCTCAGTCAGAATATACGATAGAAGAATCAGCCAATTTAGTTGGCTTAAGCTTGAATGAATTTACAAAGAAAGCAAGCAGTTATAAGCTTCCAGGATTTAAAACCAATAAAATTAAAAGAACAACTCTAGAGAAATATTTTACTATAAAATCGGATGAAGTTTTTGATTCACAGATAATTGCAATATCTAATCAGAAGGGAGGAGAAGGTAAGACTACACTATCAATATGTCTGGGAGAGGCACTGTCACAGACGGATCGTACTCTGCTAATAGATTGGGATCCTCAAGCCAATGCGACCAATCTATTTCACAAAGATCTCGATAAATCAGTAATGGATGTTCTTGGTTACAGAGGGAAGAAGACAATACCTATAGATAGAATTATTGTTCCACTTTCCAAGAACTATGACCTTATTCCCTCGTCTTTAGATCTCGCCAATCTTACTACTCCGTATGAGAGAGATGATTTTGAATTACTGAAAGAAGCAATTTTGCCAATACGCTCATCATATAAATATATTATTATCGATTGTCCCCCATCGCTCGGTCTTATCTTAGAGAATGCACTTATTGCAGCTGATCATGTCTTGGTTCCGATTCAGACTAGGGCATTTAGTGTCCAAGGTCTGAAAGATTTGTATGAGACGATAGAGAAAATTCGAAAAAAAGCAAATCCAAGACTAAAGTTACTAGGAGCAGTTCTAAATCAATACGAAGGTCAGAAGGCTCTTTCTGGACTTGCGGATTCGATACGAAAATATTTTCCAGTTTTCAAGACGCATATTTATAGAAGAGAAAGTATACCTCAATCACAAGCTAAGATGAGTCTCCTATCTGCATATGATCCACAAGCAATGAATTATTTTCTAGAATTAGCTGATGAGGTAAAAGGAAAAATCAATGTCTAAGAAAAATGATTTCTCATCACTCGATCTTATATCTGCTTATACAGAAAAGAAGAAGAATCCTTCTCGAATAGATTTATCTAATATTTTTGTGAATCCTAATCAACCTCGAGTGTTCAATCGAGAAGAGGTGCAAGATTTAGTTGATTCCATGGACAGATTGGGACTTATAGAGCCTATTCTTCTAAGAAAAGATAAGAATAAATATATCGTTGTCGCAGGAGAAAGAAGATTCCGAGCTGCAAGCAAACTTGGATGGAAAGATATACCAGCGATTGTTACTGATGCAAATGAAGAAATATGCTACGAGATGGCACTTGCAGAAAACGAAAAGAGAAAGAATCTAAACCCTTGGGAAGTCGGTCGTTCGATTGCTTATTTACGAAAAGAAAAGAAGAAAACAGCAGAAGAAGTTGCTGCCTTATTGGGATACACAGAGAGATATGTAAAACAGCTTAGCTCTATCGCTAGATTAGATCAGAAAGCAGTTTTTGATATGATTAGAACTGGAACACAAGTGACAGTCAAGTCTCTTGAAGCAGTGCTAAAAAGAAAAGAGGGTAGGGGTGAAACGATTTCACCCCAGAAGAAAACAAATAACGTAAAAGTTACACTTGATTTATCAGTCCTACCATCGAAAACAAGAGAGAATTTTATAAAGGATTTAAATACTCTTAAGAAGAAATACGGTATACAAGTCTAAAGTAACACAGGAAAATCATGAGAAAAATAAATACCATCAATGATCTAGAATTCGAATGCGGATTGCTAGAAAAATGTAACCACAAAACCAAATCTAAGATATCAGTATCGCAACTTTTGAATTCGGTTGCAGAAGGAATCGAATCTTCAATAACCGGGAGCTCAGATAAAACCGATTCCTTTATATCTAAAATTATTAAGAATTTTAAACTCAAAAAATTCTCAAGCCAGGCGTCTTGGGATCCAAAATGGAAAATCCATGGAGTTCCAACTGAATTCTCTGAAGGTGATTGGAAAGATTCTTTGGTCAGGCTTAAGACATCAATTACTGCTTTCAAATTGCACTCAGGACCTTTTGCAAATCATCCAGATTTCGGACAGCTTGATAAACCAAGTTGGGAAATTGTGCATTTGAAGGTAGCTGATTATCTGCTAGGACAGATCGAAATTGAGGGTAGAGAGAAATTTCAACAACCAAGCGCAGCAAATCCTAAGAATAAAAAATACTACAAAAATAAAAAATTCCATCATAAGAAGAAAAAATTCAAAGGTGAAAAGCACTAGGCATTTAAGAAATTCAATCCAATAATAAATCTGATGCCAATGATTGAAAGGCATTCAAACTAATATTCGATTAGAATTGAGTAATTCATTTAGAAATGATGTAGAGAATTTATTTCGAATATAATTGAATAATCCGTTGGACTCCAAGCCATATCGTCCAAGGAACTACGACATTGACAATGGTTGTCAGAATTATGGAAATATATCCTCCTCCCAAAGAGTATGGATCGATCGAATGCATCATATGAATTATGAAAGGGTGAATGAGAAAAATCCCCAGACTGTTCTGTCCAATACTTTCCAACAAAGGCAATCGTAGTTTAATAAAAGAATAGATCGCAATAATCGCGAGAGTTGGATAGACTAAGTGATGGTTGGTTAGAATGATTTTATCGGCAGCAGTATACCAACTAATATAAATTAATAGGCAGATGAATCCGAATGCGGATATCCATTTTAGAAAAGGTAGATCTGATAGGAAGTTGATACCTTTTTTCTCGCTTAGATAGAATCCTAGAAAGTAGAAAAATGCAAAGTCTCCAATCCAAATGGGTTTATAATCATTTGTCATAAAGGCAAAATATCCAGCATTGGAAATAATATTTATGATCAGGGCAATTATAAGAAGGATTAGTCGGGACATCTCATTTGCTTTGCGAAGCAGAAAATAGTGAATTATATAGAATTGGAAGAGTAGGGGAATAAAATAATAAGGTGTGAAAACTTTTCCCATAAGTAACTTATATAAGAAATCAAAAGCATCCCAGTCATTGAATTTAACGAAGTAACCTATAGTGGATGCGATACAATAGGGAATAATGACTAGTAGAATTCTAGATTGCCAATAACTCAGAAAAGTACGATCTCTAGAAAATAAACCGGCAGCAAGTATAAACACAGGAACAGAGAATCGACTGATATTTGCTAGAATCATTGTAATAATGACCGGAATATCCTCTATTGAATGGAAAAATAAAAAATAGGAGTGAACATGGATAAGAACAATGCCAACCATTGCTAATCCTCTGATCAAATCCAGTTTTTCGTCTCGATTGGTTGTTGACATTAATGAGATTTTATTTGAATCAAGTCTGATTTCAACCGAAAAAGATTACAGTTTACAGACAAGATGCCAAAAATAACTATAGGAGAACAAATGAGTAAAGCAGTCTTCCCAACAGGAAAGTTCATATTCAAAGAGAACGAACTCAATAACGCCATGTATATCATCCTAAAAGGCAAAGTAGAAATCTTTCTTACAGTTGGTAAATCAGTCACTCGTTTAGCCATAATGGAAGAAGGAGATTTTTTCGGAGAAATGGCTTTGTTTAGTTCTAGACCAAGAAGTGCTTCAGCAAGATGTCTTGCCGATACTGAACTTGCTATAATCGAGAGCAAACAACAACTTCAAAATTTTCTACTTAAAAATCCGAAATTTTCTGCAAAGATGGTTTCAATTATGGCTGATAGACTTGCAAAAACCAACGACCTTCTGACTGAAACGATGTCAGGTAAATCGGCTGTAGAATTGGAGTATTCAGCTCAAGGAAGTAGATAGGCAGCACTCAGAATTCAAGCGGAAAGGAATCAAATTTTTACATTTCTTTCCGATGAAAATTATGCTATGACTGCAAGGATCGACCAATCATTCTCATTCTTCCTCTTCGGGAAGCTCCGAAAATTTTTTGTCAAGGCTTGCTTCCAAGTTTATTATTTCTTCCATATCAGTAAGACCAAATTTTTTGAGAACATCCGGATCTATAATCGCAAAATTGGTTTTCTTACGATTTAGATTTGCAAGGAAGTCAGCGACATAGACCGCTTCACATTCTGGTATATATTTTGTATCAGCGAGCCAAGGTCTATGATGATAGATGATGACTTGAGCAAGATCTTTCGGGAAATTCCATTTTTCAACAAGGATCTGACCGATTTCTGTATGACTTGTCCCCAATGAAATCTCTTCAACGAATTCGGAACTATTCATCAGTCGATCTCGTCTTAGCTTATTAATAATATCAATCACATGTTTATCAAGAGTCACAAGCGCCATTCTTCCTAGATCATGCAACAGTCCTGATACCGAAACTAGATCTTTCTTGGCTTGAGTAGGTTGGCGTAGTTTGGCTATTTCTATGCTATAAAATGCTGTTCGAAGAGCATGATTCCAGATATCTCTGACTTTCTGATAGCTCATCGGGAAGACTCGTTTAGCGCCCGTTATATATAGAATTTTTTCTAGATTCATTAGTCCAATTCGTCTTATAGCTTCAATAGCTGTGGATACTTGAGATTGTCCTTGAAAGAGTGGTGAATTGGCTAATTTTAAAACTTCTACTGTAATTCCTGGATCTTTTTCTATTTCTAATGAAATTTTTTGAATGGTAGTCGCAGAATCCTTAATGATATTTAGAAGTCGGTTTACTTTATCTGGAAAGGGCGGAAGACCTTCTACTCCATTACGAAGAACTTCTCGGATTTTCTCTTTAGCCTCAGCCGGTAGAATGTCCTTTGGTATTTCGAAATATGCTGTGGTTAGAAATCCTTCCGACTCAACTCGAAATTCATTTTCTAATATTCCGGAATTCCTAAGAAGCAATTGAACAAGAACGATTCCTAATCCAGAACTTTCTTCAGTGTCCAAGGTTTCTTGATATGCTTCTGATAGATTCTTAACTTTTGAAGAGGATTGAATTCTAAAATCAATTCTACTTTTTTCTTCCGTGAGAATCTGAGCGTTATTGGTTACCCAAAATTTAATCTTATCTTTCTCATTAGCAATTTTTAATATTATTCGATAGTTCGAATTATCGAGTGAGTCGATTAAGCTTTCTCGAAATTCTCCAAATGCATCTCGGAATTCTCGAAGGGCATCTGCATAAGAGCTCTCGTCATTGATATCAATTCCTTTGTTTTCAAAGAATACACGCTTGGCATTGGCCTTAAAAGCGTTGACCAAAAGTTCATTTAGTATCGTGAAAATGATTTCCAAAAGGAATTCTAGAGAAATTGATCTAAGTAAGGATGCCAAATAGGCTTCAAGTTGGGGGCAATCAAGCTCTGAAAAATGGCTGTATTCAGTTGTAACTGGAATTCCTTTTATGAAATTCTCTTTTTCCTTTCCAAAGTTTAACTGAACCATGTATGAAATTATAAAATTGATGGAAGGAATCCTAAAAACAAGAGTTTTTTTCCTTTTCTGATAAAAAGAATGAACCGATATTTGCAATAGGATGAAATCAATTATTCTAATAGCCCTTTTTCTGTTCTCTGGTGCAGGTTTTATCGCTCAAGACGTACCAAATGAAACAAACACTACTGCAGGACAGCCCATTCTAAATGATGAAGAAGAGCATGATTCAGCCGCGGGTTTGGATCGAGATTACTATGAAAAATATTATAAATATTTACCAGAAAATATGGCGAAGTCTAAAGCCAAATTAGAATACAATCTTATCAGAAATATAAAAAGAGAAATCATTGGACGAGATTATTCAAAAGCAAATCTGGAGCTAATCAAGAATATCAATCCTTCTAACATACAATATGAACGGGTGACCAGAAATAGCAAATGGGTTCGAGGTATCAAGAAAGCACTTCCTCATATCTTAGAGAAAGACTATATGTATGTGGTCAAACATGGTGTCTATACTTGTTTTATAACTTTTGAAGTGAATCCTGAAAATTACTTATTCGAGCCACACTATCGAGAGTTGGTATATGATGGGGCAGGGAAATATGACATCGTCATCCCTCCATATTGATTAACGAAAACTATTTTTTATTTTTTGGACTTTATAAAAAGCATTCCGCAAAGACTTACAAAGCAAGCGAATGTAGAAAACAAAATTCCCGACATTACTAGATTGGACAATGCATTTAAAGGATTGAATGGTCGGGAATTATTCTTAAGCTTCGACATGATTTCTTTTCTTCCGAAACTAACGAATGTTTTGCGATAAACAGGAACTGTGTCTCCCACCCTCATTCGCCGGCTGAGCGCTGCATCTACTGATTCGGTAAATTCATGAATTTTTCCTTTCTCGTCAATGACTGTATAGGAAAATTTGCGGGACTTAGGAAGGAATTCTTGTAAGACAGCGAAGTTAAAATTCTGCGGAGATTCAAGACTTTCGTAATTGAATCTCAATTGAGTAATTTCCCTTCCTATCCAAAAATACAGTGAAGTAAATAATAATAATCCGAAAATTGAAGTAAGAAAAAAAGGAAAGGCAATATTCTGAAATCTAGATTTCAGTTATTCACTCCTAATTTCTTTAATCCCTCTTCTTCTTGGTCATAGATTGCAAAGGTTTCATAAAGACCTAATAGTCTGAAGACTTGTCGAATGGCTTCACTTGCCCCAATGATAGCGAACTGAATTCCATCTTTGGATAATTCATTCTTGATATCATAAATATAACGAATACCTAAGCTGGAAATATATTTCAAATTGGAAAAATTCAATAGAACACCGGACGCTTTGTTCTGGATTGCGTCTTTTAAAACTGACTGATCTAACAAATCATAAGGATGGAAATCAATTCTGCCCTCGAAATCATAAATAAATATATTCTTGATAATTCTTTTATCTACTTTCATTTTTTCTGCACAACAACCTTTAGCTTTTTGTCTCCAAGTCGAAAAACTGCTCTCGCACCTGGAGGAAAATTGTAATTTCTTTCTGTTAGCGAGTCAATGGAAATCCCGCCATTCATTTCCGAAACAACTTCAAATTGATCCTTAACCCTAAAGTCAATCAGCTGAAAATGCTCTCTCGTCTTATCTTTTCTTCTTGGCTCTCTGGCGTAAACCTGAAAATATCCTGAGTCCTTGCGAAATGGACCCGACTTACGAGGAAAACAGGATGCAATCCAACCCGTTGATCCCGCTCCTGTATAGACCAAAAGCCCTGAACTTTTCTGTTCTTCACTGTAGTTTTGGAATTCAACAATATAGCGACTGATCAAGTCAGGACTATTGTTTCGAATTGAAATCTCGGATATAGTCGGAAACGTCTCGACCACATCTCCTGAAGGATAATGTAAAGTTGTGTAGATGAGATCCCATTCTTCAACGACAACATTTTTCCAATCTTCTTGAACTGCCTGCTTGAGTTGATTCACAGAAAAACTGAGCAGAGCTCCAACAGATGTATCTGGATCACTATTGCATCCCAATATGGGAGTCGAGATAGATTGATGAGCGACATAAGTGAAATAGTTATCTCCGCCCAGTGATACAATTAGGTCAAAATCACTTAAGCGCAATGAGTTGAGTTCTTCGCGGAAAATATACAATGCGTTTGGAAAAACCTGCGTTCTAAGAAAGACTCGACTTTCTTCTTGTCGTATATGTGAATCATAGATTCTCTCAAATACATTGTTCTGTAGCTCACATATTCTTTTGTATTCGTCGAGTGAACCATAAGATTCTAAATCCAATTCGAATTTGGATTTCTTTTGTACAACCAAAACCTTAGAATCCTTGGATAGAAAAAAATCTGCTTTACTCATAGAATCAGAAGAATTTAACTTTATTAACAATAGGAAAAACAGCAAGCCGAAACTCTACTATGCAAAATGATGCACAAAAAAAAATCTCCGCTCTTGAAGAAGAGAATCGAAAGCTAAAAGAAAGAATCAATTCGGTTGTAGACTCACCCTACTTACGTCATAGCTTAGATAAACTAGTTCTAAAAATTTCATTACGACGAGAAGAAATAGTAAAATTAGAATTCGGCAAAAGTATCCAAGAATTCCAAGGATCATTATTTGAAATCAAAGAATTGATCCGCAGATATGCTCCAGTTGTCGGAGTTGATCCAGATTCAGCACGTATATCAGCGACTGAGGCTTTACAAAACATTATCGAACATGGTGATGGTCCATTCGCTGAATTTATGTTAGAGATAAATAATAGTTTTTCGAATCCGTATTTGAAAATGTCCTTCAAACATGAAGTAGCACCAGGCAAGAAATATACTCTCACTGATATGAACAAGAACGCTTTGAAAGGAGACATCACATCAGAGACTTTTGATTTTGAAAGTGCTAGGGGTAGGGGAGAATTCATCATGAAGGAACTATCCGATGAGAGAAGGATCCTCAATGGTGTTGAAGTTCTACCCGATGGAAGAAAAATACACTATTTTCAAAGGATTTTGATCAATTATAAACATTCTGATGGTGCGCGTGCTGAGACAAGTTTCGATGAGATACGTGAAGAAATTGGCAGATTAGATAATGAAGATGTTGTATGTTATTTCCATCTTGATCATAAGAAAAGTAAATTGAGGAACTTGACTGTTGCAATTCCAAAGACTCGAGAAGAAATTGTCAAAAAAATTCTGACTGATGCAGGTTTTGAACTTGTACACAAAGATACGTACTATAGATGTTTGTTCTTATCCTTTGTACCCGAGAATGATAAAAACATAGAAAATCTTGACAAACTTTTCCAAAAGATAAGAAAAAAAGTAGAAACAGAAGCAGAAACTTGAGCAAATAGTGGAATTTTAGTTGATTTATTGTGTTTTTATCTAAACATAGCTTAAGAATAAAAGAACCTAAAGGTATACAATGGCAAACGCAACACCAACTCCTCTGAAGAAATCGGAAATGCTTGGAGTAATGGCAGAAAGTACTGGACTCACTAAAAAACAAGTGGCAGAATTTTTAGATACTCTCGTCGACCTCAGTTATAAGGAAACTAAAAAGAATGGAGCTTTCATCTTACCAGGATTAGGTAAGCTAGTTCTTAGAAAGAGACCAAAAAGAAAAGGAAGAAACCCAGCAACGGGCGAATCCATTAACATTCCTGCTAAAACTGTAGTTAAATTCATGTTATCTAAAACATGCAAGGATGCAATAGTTCCTCCTAAGAAATAATCGAATTAGATGGGTTTCCCCTATCTTCCATTCGAAGACTCGTTGTTTGGTGAATGCCTAAACAACGCTTGGAAGAAGCACGGACGGGATGATTATTCCCTTACCCGTGCTGTTTTTTCCTTTCTCAATCCTCCAGAAACCAATTTTGTATTCACCTCGAATATAAAAAAAGAAATCATCTTATCTCAAGCTCCGCAAGAAATACGAGAATTTATTTCCAGAAAAGATTGGAAGGCAATCGGGGATATGCTTCGATCTATTTCGCTTGGAGTATACGATAATCAAGATTCCAAAGGCATCGACATAGCGTTCGAGCTCGCAGAATGGTTGTTAACTGGATATGAAAGTGAGATTGATTTCCGAGAGATTCTCAACATCTTCCTTGTATTGGATCCACCTATAACAGATGATATCATCGATTCTATTCGGGAATATTATAATATCAAAATGTTGGAAGGGTAGAATCCCAGCCGTGGGCTTAAGCCCATGGCTTTCAATAAGAAACCCAAATTCAAGTTAGAACTGGCCTCTAAATATTGAATAGATTAAAACTAGCGAACAAATTATGTTATCTGTGCAAAACATGCTATAATACGAAAACAAGGCTCTCAAAAAAATATTGAGCTAATTCTTTATGGTTCTGATGAACCTACACATGACAATTTCTTTTGAATAAGAAGAGGAAAGTTGATAATATATTTTTTGATTTCTATACTTATTTTCTTTTTATTGCTAGCAAAAAGAAAAGACAGCCTAATGGATTCTCGTATATTCTTGAGAAGGTGGAATTTTCCGATGGTTATTCCCGGATATGAAGCTATTTCAGCTCTATACCATTAATATCAGAAGGCTATGTTTCCTCCATGTTTTTAGTTCTTGCTTTTGTATTATATGTTTTCTATTCTGTTTTTGAGAGTTAACATGATAATATGATTAAGTTTATTTTGACCTGTATTCTAGTATTGCATTGTATAAATTGTGTTAGTATTGAACTGGATTTAAAAAAAATCAAAAAGCCAATATTCTATTCGAATATAAGCAGCAAACACTCTATACCGTTTGAGGTTGATCACACCAATTTTTATTTTTATTCTATGGGATTTGAATCAAATAAAACAATTGAGGAATTGATTGAATCTGAATTTTCAAAAAATAATCGTGCAGTGGGTATAAAGAATTTGCAAGTAACTATTTACAATAAATCATGGCTTTCCTATTCCTTACTGCCGAATCCACTTGGAATATTTACATCAACTTTTGTCCTCATTGGAAACATTGTCGGAATTTCTAATAAAAGTATGTATATTACTGGGGAGTTCTTCTACGATGATTAGAAAAGAGCGATTCATTTATACAACAATTCTTTCGGTTTTATTGAGTTCATGTTATCATATGGATTTTCATCCAAAAATACTTAGAGGAACAACTATTTATCAAAATCGTGCAGAATTAAATAAAAGAGATGATGTTTCCGTTTTTTTTGCTGCTAATCAGATAGAAATTGGAAAGGAGATGGGTACTTTTAAAGAGCCAATATATGAATATTTTTTTCTTTCAATTTATTTAGGGCGATTGTTGGGCTCATATACGAATGGAGACTTGGCTACCAGTGTACAAGATATAAATAGCAAAATTGACTATACATTACAACAGGATGAAATGTATCTTGTTGAGGTTCTAAATGTCAAATACAAATCTTCGGCTATTTTAGATTTCTTTCTTGATTATATTCCAGGCGGATTTTTTAGAGTTCGTAGATACAATAAAGAATTTAAAATTAAAATTATAAAAAAGAGAGAATTTCATAATTTGTTAATTCAAGACAAAACAAAGAAATTAAGTTTTGAATGAAAGTTAGAATTAGCATATCATGAATCAGCTTTTCTAGATAGTTCCGATTGCATAAGCGTCAAGTCGCAATCATCCTAGAAATTATTCCAGGTGAGTCGCAGAAAAATTCTAAGCGCTAGAAAAAGAAATGAAAAACGTATCGACTTCGACCAATGTAGAATTTTTTAATTGGCCGAAAAATTTTGTATAGTTAGTTCTATTCTTTAGCAAAGCTAAATTCTGTTTCTTCACCCAACTCGCTGGTTGTGTCAAAACGTACGTTTGCATTTCCAGCAATTGTTGATAGATCCAATTGCAGTCCTTTGGTTCTGATACCACTGCTACCTTGGCTCCATGTTCCCTTGAATTGTTTAGCTGTCTTATCATTGATTTTTAAAATTGCACTAAATTCTTGATTCTGTCCTGTTACTTCTAAGCTTAAATTTAACGGACCAGAAGTTGGATGCCAGTAATAGCCTGCCCATCTGCCCAACAGGTCGTTTGGAATTGGTTCAAGATTTACAGCTCTTTTCTTAACAAGGGTAGGGGGCTCATTCCAAAAAGCAGTTGTTATATTGGAGTCTTTGGATTCTGATCCGAATTCTGACTTGGAGCGTACGGAGTAGAAGAAAAGATCTCCAGATTTTCCTGGGAATTTTTCTGTAAAATTTGTTTTTGAAGCTGGAACATTTGCAACAAATTTGTATTCCGAGTTTTTGGAATCTGAGTTTGCTAGTTTTCTAAAAATATAGTATTCGTGTGCGTCTTTGACAGGTTCCCAACTTAAATTAACGAGTTGAGATGTGGACTGAAAGTTTGAGGTTAATTTTGTTGGAGGGGCAAGTGCAACACCTGCGGATTTATTTTTTAGATCCGATTCGATTCTGCCGATTGCGAATTCACTTTGATCTGAATACCCCAAATTGTTGTATGCGTAAGCCGTGTAGTAAAAATACTTTCCGTCCAATACTTTTGGGTCTTTATCTTCATAGAATGGTTTTTTTGTTTGGAATTCTCCATCTACGACATTGTCTTCATTGAAGCGAAAAAGAAGATATCCAGAAGCACCCGGTGATTCATCCCAACTAACTACAATTTTGTCAGAATGCTTACCATCTGTAGCAGTTATAGAATAAATTGCATCTGGAATTTTCTGATCAGACCCAATATCAATTCCAAAGCTATCACTCCAGTCTCCATTTTTTTTTCTTCCTTTAGCAGCACTGATTCTATAAACATTTGTAGAGCTCTGACTTGGGGATCGATCTATATATTCAGCAGTATTGACCTGAGCAATATTTTTCCATTTGTTGGATGCTGTAGCTTTGGACACAATGTAACCAGTCGCGCCACTTACTTCTGACCAAGTTAAATGAATTCTAGAAGATTTTTTTTCTGTAAATGCAGTTCCTTTTATACCAACTACTTTTTCTAATTTCCCTGAAGCTTGACTAGGTGCATTTGTAAATCCTTCAATTTGATTGGACCAAGATGATCGGGCAATTTTGGATATGGCAACGATTCTATAGAGAAAGGTACTTTTGCTCGATACAGTATTGTCTGTGAAAGTAGGTGAATCAGAATAAGCAAGGTCAATAAAATCGGTTTTCGGATCCTTTCTTTGGATTTGATAGGTAATCGCGCCTTCGCTCGCAGTCCATGTAAGAATGATTTTATCTGAAAATTCGCCTCTGGACGCAGATAGATCGTTAGGCGGAAGTAAAGGTTTCTCAACTGTGGGAACTACAGTTGTGTTAGAATTGGATATAAATGGTTCTTGTTCGATCATGGAATATGCTTCTTGTCCGACTTTTGCAAGCATAGAATAGGATATCCAACCAAATCCTTTATCGCCCCAATTCGTTCCCCAAGAATTCTGAAATTTGAAAGCTCCCTTCTTGCCTGACTTCGAAGTTTTATTATCATCATAGCCAACGATCACCATACCGTGGCCTCCATAACTTTGTCCGCCATTGCTATCGTAGACTTCAGAACCTTTCAATTTGTAGAATTCATCATCGATTATGATCCCGAATAAAACAACATTATTGTCAGCTAATACATATTTGATGTCATCTGGTTTTTTGTGATTGAGTCTTGTATAGGATTTGATTCTGTGCGCAAGTGCTTCTTCTTTGGCTGCAGCTGATGGTTGCTTTCTATAATCTGTTTCCGTATATGGTGTGCTACTCCAAGATGCTACACCACTCTTTTGTAAAAAATCTAAAGTTTTATAATAATAAAGCCCAGCATCTTTTCCACCGTTTTGTTGGTTATAGATAAACGCTGGAGAAAAAACATTCTTTCCGGAACCACCAGAGAATGGAGGGTCGTAGTCTGGAATTTTACCGGTATTCTTTGCAAGATAGGACTTCATTGAATATCCAGTCGCCCATGCGATGCAGCTATTCTGTCTTCCTTGGTTACCGACAGGAGGCATCTGCGAAGATAGATCTTTCGATGAGGGCAAAGAATCCAAGCTACGGAAACTTCTTGATAATGGGATTGCATCTTGGATTTCTTTATTGCTAGGAATATAACCACATAAATAGGTTCCAGGCTTACATTCTGGAGATCTAACTGAGCTTGGATCAAATTCTTGAGCTATAAGTGTTGAGTATGTTGGAATAATGATAGCAACTAAGGATAAGAATGTTACAATAAATGATCTAACGATTGGTTTTTTTACGAAATCTTTTTTCATGGTTTTATTTCCTTTAAAATTCTTATAATCTCTTTCTTATTTTTATTTTCTTTTTTGTCTATATCTTGCAGTAAATAATAGAATTGTTTCTTCTGATTCCCAATTTTGTAGGATATGGAATTATAACTGACACCTAGGATTCTTACCTCAGGTAATTTTTCATTTTCCATCAAATGAATATTATTCTTTAATAATTTTGTCACTATTTGTAAATATTCTTTTTCTGTGATTCTCTTCCGCTGGGGCTCTGAGATATGATCACCTTTTGATTCAGATCGATAAATAAAAAAACCTTCTCTAATCGCTTGAATATAAATTTTAAATGAATAATGAAACTCTGGAGAAACGGGACCCGATGTTTCTTCTAACTCGATATGGAGAGTTCTCCATTTATTCTCATTATTTTTTAGAATATCCAAAGGAAATTTTCTTGCAGGAGTTGCAATTGCAGTTGAAAAGCAAAAAATTGATAAAAGACAAATAAGATATTGCAAATGATTCCAATTTAAGAATATATCCATAGATTTTAAATTAAATCGTTGTAGTAGGAGCACATTTATAATTTGCCCAGTTGGCTTGATGCCAATTGCATCAATTGATCAACTCGATCACGATGCTTCCCAATTAATTTTGGAGTTTTTAGAATTTCCGTGAGATCACTAATTGCAGATTTATAGGAAGTTTGTTTGTAATCTTTCTTATGACTCACCTTAAGATTTATTTCGTCACCTTTATATCCAGTCTCTCCACCAGCTTCTAAGATGATATATTCGGATCTATCAATGATTGCGAAAACTTTTGCTTGCTCTCCGTCCGATGGTTTCCAAAAATGCAGTGCCCCATCTAGGTAACGAATTTTATTTCTATAAATATCAGTATTTGTAGATTTTTGTACACAAGATTTGAAAGAATCACAATTGGTTGGAATTGTGATTGTTCGCTCTGCAGCTGCGCAATGAATCCATGAAAGAATTAAACCGATGACAAAAATTTTTTGTAGCATGGGATTGAAGTTAAAAAGTTATCCATCAGATATCAAGTAATTTTCTGGTCTCGAAAATGAGTTTGCTGTTTTAATATTGATTTTAAATAGGTTTCTTCTATTTTTAGACAATGAGAATTGATTATTGGAAAGGTAAGACTGTCATCATCACCGGTGCATCGAGTGGGATCGGGGAAGCAATCTATCATAGATTGGATGGAGTTGTTTCAAAAATTTATTTAGTATCAAGAAAGCCAGGTAAGCTACTTTCTAATTCTTCTACATCAACGATCATTCCGATAGTTTGCGATCTCTCCAAGCAAGATGATGTCGAAAAAGTTATATCAAAAGTTTCCAAATTAGAAAAAAACTCAGGAATAGATGTTCTATTCAATAACGCAGGAATCACTGCTCACGGAAGATTTGATTCAACAGAAATGTCTGTTTTTCGTAAGACATTTGAGACGAATTTTTTTGGTCCACTTCGTTTAGCTCAAGGTTTAATGCCATTGATTTTATATAAAAAAGGTGCAGTCGTGTCTACGTCTACTGTGTCCGGATTGTATGGAGTTCCTGGACGTGCGGCTTATTCGTCATCTAAAGCCGCATTGCATTCTGCAATGGAAGCTATGAGAATAGAAATGATGAAGACTGGAGTTCGATCTATAATTGTATGTCCTCCCTACACACGAACCAATCTCCGAACATCGGGCTTGGATTCAAGTGGCAAACGATTGTCTGAAGAGCAGGCAGAAGGTAAAATCAAAACTGCAGATGAAGTTGCTTTAGCAATTATTAATTCTGTAGAAAATCCAAATTCTAGATTGGTAACCTTTGATAAATCGGGATTTGCAATGAAGCTGCTACGATTGTTTTCTCCAAGATTACTTGAATCGATTATGTATAAAAAATTATACAAAGATTTTAGTAATTAAATCTTAAATATAAATAATTATTTGATCTATTTAGAATATTCGATCAATCAAATCTACTTCTTAATTTCAACGAATTGTGGAGTTAGAGAGTTCCCAATAAATTTAGGTCCATAATTGCCTTCACGACCATTATGACTTCTATCTATGCGAGGTCTTTCGTAGGTAAAATGCTGTTCGATATTGAGTTTAAACGGTGCATTTCTTGGGCTTATACCAAATTGCTTAAGTCGAAGATAATCGGTTTTCTTCTGAGGATGTTTGCCAATGCGACCATTGAATCCTAAGAAAAAAGCGACCTTTTCATCAACTTTATGATGACCATCTGGGTCTTCAAACGAAGTTTTGTTGATCCAACCAGGCTCTTCCCATAATACCAACTTATCGATGTTACGGATAACTTTATCAGACAAATTCACATATTCACCCAATTCCGGGCTTGCTCCAATCAATACACGGCTTAGATTCGATTTGGATAGATTAGATGGGATAATGACTTTGATATCAGCACTAGCATTCGGGAATATATCTCGAGGATCTGCAAGTGCATTGAAAAATGCATTACCGGCCTCTAATTTGACTTCATAGTCTCCGTAAGCTGAGGTAGGATTCCCGCCATCGGATTTACGACCTGAGCCTATATATAAGATAGGATGGTGATTCACAGAATTGATATTTTTCCATTCAGTATCGAGCATAATATGATCATGTCCAGTTACCATTAGCCTTAATGGATTTCCTTTAGGATCGCATAACACAGAATAGGATTCTAAATCACCCTGATGCACATTGCCCATAGGACTTGGCCCATGATTGTAGTCATACCAGAACCAATAAGAGACAACGATTCTTCCATCTCCCTGTTCATACCAATAATTGCTATCATCACGATAACCTGGTAAAGCCTCTGCTTGAGTACCTGACACAGTGGTATTCGCATATCTTGCATGGACATAAATATGTGTAGGATCCGATTCGATTTTGTAATTTTCGAGATCTTCTCTTTCCGGGAGGATCATATACGGTAAAACATTATGCTCATATCGTGTGATTGGTTTACCGTCAGCAGCAAGCAATGGAGTTGTATCGGACAGGCTAAACTTATTGTAGTATTTTTCTATATTTGTTGGAATTTCTTTTTTGTCACGACTGAGAATAATGATCGGAGCAAATTTCTGAGCAAGTTCCATTTGTTTTTTGTCGGGGATCATATTTTCTTGCGATCTAAAAACAAAATCATGCCTGAAAGTAATTATTTCCCCTTTTGCAAAACTAAACCAATTAGGATTGTATCCGGGAGAAAACATCCCACTAACTGTGCTTAGGTCAAGAAGCTCAACATAGGCATGAGTCCAATCCGAAGGAACATCTAGATCGATTTTGTATTCGGCTGCTTTGAACTCGAGAATCTTTTCAACAAAGCTACTCATGCATTCGGGATATTCGCGTAGTGCTACACGAGGAGAATAATTCTCATCCCAATCCTTGCAAGAATATGCACGTGCGCGAATGCGAAAGGGTGGAGTGAGGAGGGAAGGGATCTTCTGGATTGAACCACGAAATTCTAAACGAATGTCTGTCGCAGGTAAAACAATCGGATCTTGTGCTGTGCTGGACAACTGGCAACTGAAATACTGCAGGAATATTATTAAATAACTGAATATTCTAAGTTTACGAAATGGAAAAAATTCTAGCTTGTCCCTCATTGACTCCTTACCAGAATCTTACCAGCAAAGTTGAGGGGCAAGTTTTTTCTCTAAAATTTACAAATGAGACGAAAATTCTACAATTATTGTCTCATTGAGCGAATTGATCTCAATCTACACTGATTTTTTTCTGAGAATTTCCGTTCCCATCTAAGCATTTATCTTTACCAGATTGACATGAACCAGAATAACCAGTGATATTTCCACAATCTGATTTTTGTGCCTTTTTGCATGCCGCCATTGCTTGACCACGTGCTTTGTTGTCGTTTCCAGGAACACATACTTTAACGTCTTTTGCTTTGTTGAAACTAAAACATTTCGCAGATAAACTTGTAGTAGTGGTTATTGATGCGAAAAGAAATATTATCGTTATTGCCAAATTTTTTTTCATAGTAAAAAGAAATAAATTGATTAGAGCGTAATTTGTCAATAAAAAGTTAATATGATTTCAGACCTTTAATAGTAAAGTTTTAGCATATTCACTAGGAGACATTTCTTCTAGTGATTGAAAAGCTCTATTGAAGGCTGATCTTGATCCAAAACCAGAATCATATGCTACGCGTAGAAGATTTGTGTTAGGATTTTTTTGAATCAGCTTCTTTGCTTCAGCTATGCGATATTCTGTGATCAAGTTCCAAAAATTTGTTTGGAGTTCCTTATTTATAACAGCTGATAATTGGTCTGTTCGTAGTCCAAGCGAATTCGCGAGATTATAAATTGAAAATTTCTCATCCAAATACGGCTTTTCATTTTCCAGTAGATAGATAATATCTTTCATTATCTGGTGGATATCGATTTTGCTTGTTCTTTTGTTATAAGAAAGACTATAATTAACATTTTTTCCATCAATTAATTCTTGTTGATTCGGTATTGCACTTTCAATAGTAGACGGAATTTCTTGAACTCCGTTATTATTTATTATATTGTTCTCAACTTCCAATTCCTTCAATTTTGAAAGCAGGTTTGATCTTTCCTTTTGTGAACTCAAATGTCGATAATAGGACGCAAATCCTATCAGTATAAATTCAATCATAAAACCAATATGGAAACCACTGTATAATATAGTATTAAAAGGAATAACTCGATTGTACATTAAATATTGGAGTATTAGAAATATGTAAACGACCACCCATCCGGAACCGAAAATTACGACCCAATATCTTTTGTATCGAATATTCATAGCAATTCCGAATATCATGTAACTGTACATCGTTAGTAGAACGATTATATAAATATTTGTAATATAAAGATTGGATATTTCTGTAAAAGAAATTGGGATACATAAGATAAGAACGATTGTTATCAAATTGCCAACAGCAGCGTATTTTTCTTCTAGCACATAAAATTTTAGAAAATCCTTTATATACAGTGAGAAAAAAATTCCGAATAAATTGACACTTAAATACACCAACTCTCTTCGGAAAGCTGGCGTTTCCGGTAGAAGTATTCTGAATCCTTCGTTAATAAGTGCAAATGGATAAAAGAATCCAAAAAATAAAGATAGAACTAAAAAGACTCGTAATTTCCAACTAAGATAAATATTGAATATTAATTGATACAAAATGTAAACAATTGTTATGCATAAAAAAAATAAATTTGCAGACTCTCTGCTTGAAACAAATTTCCCAAATTCTAACTCACCCATTATTTGTATTGGCAGTCCGATATGAGTATCAGTATTAATTTGAATAAATAGATCAACTTTTTCACTATGAACTAGATCTAGTTCGAGATAGGGAAATGAAACCAATCTATCTTCAGGAAAAATTCTCTCTGATCCCATAGATATTTTTTCGGTTTTATTATTTTTAATTATATAGAAGTCCACGTAATTCAATCGATTGAAAGGTAATAGGAAATAGAATTTATTGACAGGGCTTAAGTTTTGGATATTTGTTCTTATCCAGATTGGATGAGATTGAAATCCTAAATCGAAAACTGGACGGTTGGACGAGATCCAAGGAATAGATTCATTTTGTATGTTTGAGATAGAATACTCTTCATTCTGATCAATAAAATATTGCAAGCATTCAGTAATAATAATATTATTACCAGATTTTAAAATTATGGAATATTTAAATATTGATTTATTATAATTGCATTCATGAGACTCATTGGGATTTGCATGAATTGTAGCCAATCCCAATATTGAGTAAAGAATAAAGCTTATAAGGAGGAACCTCATCTTTTTGATGACAAAATATCAAAAGCTGAGGTCAGGTCACTTACAATTTTTTAAACATTTCTTATAGATAGAAAGTATTTTTTATTTCTGTACAGCGGTGGTTATAAATCCAGCAGTCTGTTCAGTTGTTTTTGGTTCATCTTGGAAGGCTTTATCAGATCCACCAGCAAAAATCACAGAGCCCGAATCACTATATGTTACATTTGTAAAGGAAGTCACCGTGTTTGCAGTACCAATAAATTCTTTGTTCGCTAATGTTCCTTCCTTATTCACTTCCAAAATGAAGGCGTCTCTGGTTCCAATAAGAGCCGTATCTCCGAAAGGTAATGCGGTGTTACCAACAAAGCGAAAGTTTTGAGAGCGCGGATTTAAACTTACTTCAGGAACAGAATTAAAATTTACACCAGAAAAACCAATGGTTTTTGTAAAAGCAATACTTCCATTATTTATAGCTAACTTAGAGATCCCGATATCTGTATTACCGATTTTGGCATAGCTTCCAGTAGTCGTACCGTTGGGGAATGCCATAAAAAGATCCGATCCATCTAGAATTAATTTGTTAGTAGAATCTTTATCAGATTGAATTTCCACAGCCCATTGTCTAGATGCTAACGTAGGATCTAATTTCATTACGAAATAGGATGTTTTATTGGTTGTAGAAATTCCAGATCCTGTTTCTACAACGTCAAAAATGCTTGGGTCTGCAACTGTACTAAACCTTCCTGAAACAAAGACATTGTTCGCTGAATCAACGGCTATAGAATATGCCTGGATACCAGCGGAGGTTGTATCTGTATAAATCATTCTTGTGTTCTTTGGATCTCCTGTTGCTTTGTCTAAACGCATGATGTATCCAGCTGACCTTCCAGCAACATAAGTCGCTCCATTCAATGCATGCTGGGCATTCCCAGCTACCAAAATGTCGTCATTGTTATCAACATGAACTGAAAATGCTTGGGTGGATTGCGAGTTTGTTGTTGACCCATATCGTTTGGTCCATAATTTATTGCCATTGGGATCGAATTTAACAATCACAATATTGTCAGAGTCGTTCGTAGCTGTTGTTCCATCGAAAGCCAAATTGTTTGATAACTGTATTACAGCTATTAAATTTGCTTGCGAATCTACGACCTGACTGCGGAAAAGTACTCCATTTGAAGCACCAGATAGAATTTCTTTTCGCCATTCAAGATTTCCTGACAAGTCATACTTCCCAAAAATCAGAGAGATATTATTTGATGATTCACTGGAATTTTCAAAACTTCCTCTTCCAGATCCGACAAAATAAATCGCATTGTTTCGAAAAGTAGCATAAGGGAAGCCGGCATAATTTGTTGATTCTTGGAACCGAGTCCAAGCGGGTAAACTTCCAGATCCTCGAAGAGCGAGCGCTAGTGCTGCGCACTCAAGTGGAGCTGCACCTGTTTTGTTTTTCTTCTGAAGAATTTTTTCTTCCCACCAATTCCTATCTTGCTCATTCAAAGCACCTAAGCAGGGAACACCAGCAAGTGAGTTTTCCGAATTGCAGTTACCAACTGCTGCCATCATCATTAATAATAAAAGAACCCATCGAATCATGAATCTCTCCAAATTGAATTTGAACTTATCATAATCTAGAAACTTTGCTTTGTCGTCCCAGTTCATGAACTGGGAACTCAATTTTCCCTATATCTAACTAATCCCGAACTTTAAGAATAAACAACTTTTCGAATTTTCGAGTATTCTTATGAAGTCTTTAATCTTATTATTCTAGTTGTATATTTTCAATTGTTCCATAAATATTGGTTTGGATGAAATTTATGAATCGTTCTGTTTATATATTGCTTTTGTTCATAGCAATTGGTGTACACTGCAATCTATCTGCTCAAGAAATCATGATCCAATCATCGAAACCAAATGACCAAGAATGGAAAGTGATCTATCATGAACCTGAAGGATATCTGAGCAGTGGAGAGTTGACAAAGATCATTGATGCATATTTGGATCAAGCACCTAATACACAGCCTACGGCCATTTTTGTATACAAATCATACAGCTCTGTTGTGGAGACAAATCGCAAGAAAACAATTACTTATGGTTCGATAGATTTTTCCGAGGAAATTGAGGAGGAAGATATTCATGCTTATCCAGAATTTCTTAGAATCCATTGCAGAATTCCTGTAAGCACAGAATTCATACTTGAGAAAGAGGGAAGATTGCCAGGAACTTATCAATCTAGAATTGAGAAAGTAATCGATTGCGAGAAGAAATTGATTGCTGAGACATGGAAGGGGAACGGTTCTATTTTTTGGCTACATAAACACTATCACCAAATTCCAGACGTTACTAAATTCGAGAAAATTCCAGATTTTCTTTTGTATATTGGAACTGTGCTAGGTTTCAGTTTTATGATTTTACTATTATTGTTTGTTTTCTTATATTTTCTGTACAAAAATTCTAAATTAGTAATTTATAATAAGTCATTATCGATTCTTGGTTGTGTTGGTTCGGGAATATTTATTTTTCTTCTCTCGACTTTTGTATTTGGACAGAATGAACCGGAACCTCCTGGAGTTCAAAACTATTTTCTGACCCTTAGTTTATTATCTGGAGCCTATAATATCCTCTGCTTTATTCCATTTTGGGGACTGACCAATTATTTATTGGTAGGTGATAGATCCTTTAAACTCTGGTTAATACTATTGGGATTTATATTGGCACCATTGTTACTGTTAGCTGCTGGTGGTTTGAAAGGTAGTAGTCGGAGCTCGTCAACTACTACGAGAAATGAATCATCTTCAGGAGGATCATCTTCTACTCCAGTCACTGGTAGAGGAGGGACATTTGGCGGCGGTGGATCTAGCGGACAGTGGTAGAAAATTCAGAATATAAATTCTAGAATTAGAATTTTCAAATTTTAATTGAATTTTATTTATTTGACCGGGTTTCTAAATTCCCTTGGTGTCATTCCAGTGACTCTTTTGAAATGCAGGTTGAAGGAGGACAAAGAATTGAATCCTGCGTCATAAGCAATCTCGATTAGCTTTTTATTATTACCTGAATCTTTGCGAATCAATTCCATCGCTTCCTTTGCTCGCCATTCATTTACGTAATGGAAAAAGCTGAGATTTTCCAATTCGTTGATAACTTGACTCAGATGATTCTGTGAAACGTTCAATCGTATGCATAGTTTTTTAAGATTGAGTTCTTCATCTAAGTAAGGCTTATCCTTTTCCATTACTTTTTTTAATTGTTCGTGAATGTTTGATTTGGATTCATCTGTGAGACCAGATTTTCTATATTTGGCAGATTCAATATTTTCGGTAATCTCGCCTTGAATTTCATCATTTGAAGATTTGATATTCTCTGATTCATCAACAGAATGTAGAATTCTAGTTTGACGAATAAAGAAAAAACTCAGAATATAGATCAATGCGGAATAGATAGACCAGAACATAATATTAAAAATATCTAATGTAATGGTCAGATTTAGGAATCCCATATTTGTGAGTCTGGTTGTAATTCCAATACCGACTGTTAATATTAAGGTTCCATAGAAACTAGCAATAATCCAATAAAGCCATGTTAGAGTTTGTGTTTCACTTATCTGCGAGAGATAGTCTGTGATATTAGATTTGTGGAATCGAACCAATTGAATGATTTTAATTGAATAGAAGAATAATATAATAAAGTTAAAAAGTCCAATCAATTTACCCTCATTCGTTGGTTTTATGGTTGGATTCATTATGAATGTATAATATCCTGAATCGTTTGCATTGGGTTGAAACAAAACAAAAAATAAGCTAAATGCAAAAAAGGGAAGGGTATGGAACCAATCCTTATTATTCCATTGAAAACTTGAGATCACTAAGGATTTACAATACAGATACAATAAAGGTGAAACGATTAGTTGGTATCCATAAATTCGAGTGAATAGATTCAAATTATCGTGATTGTCATAGTGGAAAACAATTTGTCGAATCGGAATCATCATCATTGCCAAAACAATGATAGCCGCAATTCTATCATGGATTCCAAACTTTTCCTTTTGAATTAAGTATATAATAATAAATATACAATGAGGAATAATCGCGAGTCCGACCAACCAAGTTGTTATTTCATTTGCAAAAATCACTAACAGCATAGATTTTTCTTATATCTTTACTTTTCAATGCAATTTTTTACAAAATAAGGACAGATATCCTGCTCAAATTCATAAAGATTCTATAGATAGGATACACGTCGAACATCGCATGATGCATCAAGATTTTCAGACCCGCTGGAAGACGCAGTCCAAATTCTAAGACCAACTAACGCATAATGGCCAGAAATGATAGGCATGCAATAGAATAGAACCAGTCTTTTATAATCGCAGAATAGTTTGATTGATTTATTATATATAGTATATAAGAAAATAAATATATGCATGACAAGGTTACGAAGGCTCATGATCATTTCAATCAACGGCAACACAGCGTGTCCTCGCGATTCCAGCAGTTGTTTTGGACATTGTATTGACCCGAGAGTCACTAAATTGGACAATCCAAGCTTCTCCACTATTGTTAGCTCTGGTTGTGGAAGACCAATAGGCTTGCATTGTATTAGGAAAGAATTCTGTATATGTTCTGGGAGAAGATGAGTTCTCAGGCCTGAAAACTGTGATTAACTCTCGGATCGTGGGAAGTCTCCAACTTCTGCCCGCAAAATTTTCCTGAGTCAGTTGGTTGCAATGGGCGAGACCATCGTTCCATACGAATCCTCCAGATCCTCCGGCGCAATTATTATTTATATCTTGGGAAGCGGCGCATTTTGTCCAAGTCAAACCGGATACTCTATCATATATTGTGCTATCTCCATTGTCTATAAAGCTAGGAGTATTTGTAACACGAGAACTTCCTGCAACACAACGAACTAATTGTCCGTAACTAAATTGAGTACTTGTAAACATTACGGTTCCACCATTATTTCCACGAAATTCCAATACCATTGCGTAATCATTTCCGAAACGATTTGACAATGTGTTGGTCCAATATTGCAATACAAAACTAGAGCCTTGGTTTGCATTGGGGAAGCCGACAGGTGAAAAAGTTGGATTACCTCCCATATTGTATCTATATAAGGATTCCAATTCTCGAAATTCAGGAAGCCTCCAATCAGTTCGCCCTGCATATCCATTCCCATCATTTTCATGATTTAGCGCCTCACAACTACTTATTGCTTGGTGCCAGTCAAGTGTAAAGTTTGTTGCTCCTGAATTGCAAGTTGATCCATTTCTTCCTTCCCGACAAGTCTTCCACACCAGTCCCGTATAATTGTCTGTAGTTGTATAATCGTTATCATATATTGAATGCTGTGTTGGAACGGTAAAATTAAAATCCCCACCAGGTTGTAAATCGCCATCATCCCCTGGTTGATAGGAAGTAGTTTGTCCTGTACGAAGTGTTCGCATAGAGAATATTCCAGAGATTTCGTCTCCTTCTTCATAACCAGACTTGAAGCTTTTTGCACGAAGAGTCAGACCTGCAATATTTTGAATAGGTAGAGGATTCTCATAAATATATGTATCAGGTGAACCTGGTTCGGGTTCGGTGTCATTTAGTGTATAATAAATATTTGCATCAATCGTTTCTGTACTTAAGCTGATACTAGTTGGTTCTGAGAATACACCCGGCGCAACGTTGAATTCTGGCATGGCTGTTCTCAATACTGATCCACTTTCACTATCTGCTGGATTAGAATTATCCCCTAAGCCGTTTTCTATCCCTTCATTGGATACTTGATCTGAACTCTGAGGGTTGGAAAAATTGCCAAGTAATCCAAGCAGAAGTGATTCGCCCATACGAGAATTTTCTCTTCCAAATACCTGCTCCGATAAGTATACTCCAGTCAGGCAATTGGTAAGCAGCAAGCATATCGCTGATACAATAAAGTTTTTACTAGACTTGGTAAATATTTTCATCTTATTAATTAGAATATACGAAATCTAAAGATTTACTCCCATGCGTGAAGGCTAGGAAGAAATAAAATGGAAATATTTGTAGAATGAAACTTCGGAAAAATTTCCACACAGAGGTATTTGTGAATGGTAGGTAAGCTTATCTTGGTTGTAGGCGTAGGATTTTGTTTGTTTTTTAGTTGTAGCCAAATGCAACGAATCGAAATCCCGCAAGGAAATAATATAGAATATGCAGATAAGCTCGATTACCTATTAATCGCTTCAGCAACTGAAAAATGTGAAAACTCGAAAAAATTCAAGAGATGGAAAATTCTATTTGCCACTTATTCGATTTCTACTCCTAAACCGGAAGATATGTTTCCAGATTCCTCGAGATCATATCGAATCCGCGAAACTACTGATTGGCAAGATGTAACCCTATCAATAATACTCGGACTTACAACAACTATCAGTCGGGATACAATCATCATAGACGAATGTAAATCATCCGAAATGTTTTTAACTGGACTTGCCTCTAAAATTCCAGAGAACAATGCGCTATTTCAAGAGAAGCTCGCAGAAGCCATTTTGGATGAGAAAATTCAAATAAAATTATCCGAAATGATTGTTAGTAAAAATAATGATGAAGGATCACAATCTCCATCTCAATTAAAAGAAAAAATGGAACCGGGGATGATAAAAGTATTTCTTAAAGATGGAACATTGATTCGAGGAATAATCAAAAGCCAAGACGCAGAAAGAGTTTTTCTTTTGGAATCTGATAATATTGATAAAGAAATTTTAAAATCAGAGATTCAAAAGATTCAATTTAGATGAACGAAAATTTCTCTTTAAATTTTACTTTAGGTTTAGATTGGAAAATGAGTTTCATATTTAACTCTGAGAGTTTATTCTTTCGATTCTCTTGTATCTTCAATCTTAACTCTAACAAAATTTAAAATATGCAAAGCTTTTTCTAATCCAACTTTTGCTTGCTGTCTAGTAAAAGATTCAAACGGAGCTCCTTCAGGCAAAGGGATTTTAAAGCTTTCTCGGCAACTTGTTGTGCAATGAAGCAAGCCTGTGCAAAATGTCCTGATTCAAGAGTGTGATTACCCCAGTTCCAGTCGTTTTCCGCTTGCGTTCAATAATTCCTTTCCACCTCTATCATATTAATTGCTTCCAAGATTTTTGTATTTCTTGGGGGAAATAATCCAAAAAAAAATTCAATATTTTCATTTCTTATCAAATTCTATGATCAATACATTGAATTTGCGCGTCTCCTTCTCCATTGTGCTAAGTTCGATAACTTCACCATTCGTTGCATGTTTACCGACGCTACTTAGTCTTGATGAGAGTGCAGTTCGAAATTTATTTCCATAGTCACTTCCGCTCGTATCATTGATGAGTTTGTTTAGTTTTTGATAGTCTAGACTTTGATAGGCGAAAACCACTGCAATAGAATCTCTTTTGCCTATATCATCCGCCTCAAGACTTTGCTTTCTTGGGAAAACTCGAACTCCATCCGGCCCGCAGTAAGCAGAATGTTGATCATTATAAGGAAATAAAACATAAGAACTTCCATCTTCTTCCTTACCGAAAATATAGATGTATACTGGAGAATCATTCTTCACGGAAACTTTAAATCGAGTTCCTTTCTCTATTGGATCTTTTGTTCGATAAGTAAAATCATTAATCTTTTTAAGTGGTATATAGTCTTTCGAAGAATTTTCAATGAGTCCAAATTCCAAATTTCTTTTATCTCGAGCAACTGCCGAGAGAGAAGGATAGATGGAAAAAGCCTCTAAGATAAATTTATCAAAGTCAGAATAGCGAAGCCAAAAGGTTCCTTTGTTCCCCCAATCTGTTCCCCAAGAATTCATCACTTGAACAGAACCACCATTACGATTGTCGTCATAGCCAACGACAGCCATGGCATGAGGACCCCAATCATCATCTTCTTCATCTGACTCTTGGTATTGCTTTACTTTCTTATAATCTTTCTTAGTTGGATGCCAATCACTTGATTCTAACTCATTGAATGTTCCACCCACATCCATAGTTATGATCACCGGTGATCCAGATGCAATGTATTGTCTAACGGAATCTATATCAGTATTGTAGTCATCACCATCAACTGTTAGGCGTTGATAGCCATCTACACGGAAAGCCTTTGCTCGATCCTTTTGACTTGAATTTGGTTTGGTTCTGCAACTATTCTCATTATAAGGAAATTCTGATAGAGGAAGAGCGCCTTCTTCTTTCAAATCTTCTAAAACGTCGGCTGGATAAGAACCGTCACATTTGGGACTTGTGTTCTGATTGAATGGGTGAGCTGGACTAAAGGCAATCGAATTGGGATTCTGTCCTGTTGCTTTTGCTTCTAAAATTGTTCGAGCAGCATATGACACAGCCCAACCGACGCAAGATCCTTGTGAACCTTGGTTCTGAGGACGTGGCGCATATTGAATGAGTGAAGCTGAACTTGGAATTTTATTTCCAAAACCTTTAGCAAGTGGTTCGTATGCCTTTGTCGCTGCATATTTTTCTGGATCAAATATTGCGCCTTTTGGATGAATTACCGTACTTTCGTTTTGGGAAGTCTCGTCATCTTCTTCGTACTCATAGTCATCACCAGGCTCGCATAATAGTGATATTGCGAGTAAGCTGACAACGATCAATGTCGGTATCATCACTTTAGGATATTTGAATAATAACGTGCCTATCACTCCAAATATTGCGAGTAACCAGAATCCTCCAGAACCAGAGTCATCAGATTTTCCTTCTTCTTTATTTTCATCTTCATCGTCATCAGTCATACGAATTGGCATAGCTTACCTTCTTTTTTAAAATATTTAATTTAGATTGATATTAATTTAGTATATGTGTAATAATTTATTCAAAAATTGCCACGATAATTGATTTTTCAATGGTTAAAAAATTATTTCCATTCGCAGGAAAGAACATCGACAGCGTTAAATGACCAAGGATTGTAAGCATGCTTTGCTGTTGCACTTTCGATTAGGTCAAAACTTTCAAGTCCCTCCTTCATTCTCGGGAAAACCAAGGAGAAAGGCGTCTTAACCATATCACGTCGCTTTGGACATAGATCTACACCTACAGTGCTAATCAAATCGTAACGATTGCCAGCATTGTCTTGGAAGATCATATCTTCTTTGAGAACGCATACTTTTTTCTTCTCGGTTAGGTGAAGTGTAAGTTTAGTTTCGGTCGGTGTGAAACAAATTTTATCTAGTACAACTATGCCTTTGAATATTTGATTTACATTACAGCATCCATTAGAAGGGAGCATATTGCGTTCCTTTTTCAGTTCTTCAGGTTCAGTTTTCTCAGTTGCGTTTTTCTCATCTAAGTTCTCTACAACAACGCTACTTGCACAACCATTACTTAAAAGAATCAGAATAATCAAAAGAACAAAATTACGAATGGTTTTCATCGATGACTAAAATCTCCTCGGAATCTAGAACATTACTAATTCATTCAAAATTGACAAGCGTAATTATCAACTTGAATCAAAAACTTTTGAATTCTACTTAGTCAATAAATTTGTAAACTCAATATAAGGATTTAGTAGACTCGATTCACTCCATTTAGGGCAGCAACCCTGTATGCTTCCGCCATAGTGGGGTAATTAAATGTTGCTTCTAAGAAATATTTTATTGTGTTCGCTTTTCCTTCTTGAGACATGATCGCTTGCCCAATATGAATAATTTCTGCTGCTTGATATCCAAAACAATGTATTCCTAGCAGAGCAAAAGTTTCTCTATGGAACAGTAATTTTAACATTCCAGTATTATTACCTGTAATCTGTGCTCTTGCTAGGCTTTTAAAAAACGCATGTCCAACTTCATAGGGTACTTTTTGTTCGGTTAGCTCTCGCTCAGTCAGACCAAGTGAGCTGATTTCTGGACTCGTATAAATCCCTGTTGGAATATTCTTTGCAAGTTTCGAGTTACAGTATCCATCGCAGATAAAAGCTGCTGCAAATCTTCCTTGGTCATAGGATGCACTCGCAAGACCTGGTGCGCCAATCACGTCACCAACGGCAAAAATAGATGGAACGGATGTCTGGTAATTTTCATTGACTGGAATATTTCCACGATTGTTTACTTCAATACCAAGCTCTTCCAAACCTAGTCCATTGGAGTTACTTGTTCTGCCGTTCGCCCATAACAAGTATTGAGTCTTGAGCTTTTTGCCACTCTTGAGATGAAGAATAACGTAATCGTCTTGTGGTTCGAGTGATTCCATCTCTTCGTTATGTCGAATGATTACACCTTGTTCCCTAAGGTGATAGGCAAGGGCATCTATAATCTCATCATCAAGAAAAGACAATAATTTATCTCTATTATTGATGAGATTTATTTTGCAACCTAACCCGCGAAAGATGGAAGCATATTCGCATCCTATAACTCCAGCGCCATAGATCGTTAATGACTGCGGAGTTACAGGAAGACTGAGAACAGAATCACTATCCAAAATTCTTGGATGTTTGAAATCTACATCGGGAGGATTGTATGGTCTTGATCCAGTTGCTATGATAATATGATCTGCTTCAAATATTCGTTTAGATCCAGTTGAATCAATTTCAACGGAGACCTGGTGTGAATCCAAAATTTTAGCTCGGCCTTGAATAACACGGATTCCATTTCTATGATAATTTTGATCTCGCATCTGCACTTGACTGGAAATTACAGATTCAGCATTTTTTAGTAAATGGGGAAGATGTAAATTGATGCCTTGCATTTCTTGTCTTAGCAAAGAGTTGGCTTTGAGCTCGATCATTGTTTGAATCGGTTGCCGCATTGCTTTACTTGGTATTGTGCCCATATGCGTGCAGTTGCCTCCGACCAATTTATTCATTTCTATGATCGCAACCGATTTACCTGATTTTGAACATTTCATAGCGGCACCTTCACCGGCCGGGCCACTTCCAATTACGATCACATCAAATTTTTCTTGATTCATCCATTCCAGATTAAGATTCATTTCTGAATTGGAAAAGGAAAAAATTTCTTTTTTATCTTGATCATATGCAAAGTTTTGTTAAGAATTAGTTGAGTTCTATTTAAGGATCGATTTATGATTTTGCCAAAACCTCAACAAATTTTATTGAGCTTTCTTATTTGTATAATTCCTATATACTCAATAGAAGTTAGCCGAAACCCAAGATGGTCAATTCCTCAATCAGAGATAACCAAAGTATTCCACACTGCTATATCTCCTAATCAAGAAATTGTTGCAATTGGTGGAAAGAACGGATTCCAAGAATCCTCTCCCGTCTTGATTCAGATCCGCAATTTATATACGGGAAAACTTATGCAGTCAATTGATGGCTTGGGAACATCTCTTGTAGCCCTCAGCAATTTAAAATTTTCCAAAGATGGGAAATTTTTTTACGCTGTTTGTGGAAACAAAATCTTATTCTGGTCAACGGATAATTGGAAGTTGGTTTCAGAAATAAATGTCGAGAGGGAAGTATTAAGTGTAGATTTGAGTTCCAACAACCAACTAGTTGCTGTTGCAAATTCTGTTGGTGATGAGAAAAAATCTGTTACGAATCTGCTTATTTACAATCGAGAAACTGGAAAAGTTATCAAGACGATTCTAAAACTTTCTTCAAAGAAAATAGTAATATCCCAAATCCTTTTTTCTCATGACGATTCCGTAATCTATGGAATGGTCGAGAACTCAAGACATGGTGTGGTTGCATGGAATGTTGAGACGGGTGCTGAGAAGTATTTTGCAAGTCAGAAAGATTATGGAAGATTTGCAATTCATGAAAAATCGAATCTGCTTGTTTCTGCTGAAGCCGAGAAGAATAAAATAAATCTTTTCAATCTAGAAACTGGAAAACTTATCAAAAGCCTTCCAATGGAATTGTTGGGTTTCAGTGAGATAGTATTTCATCCTAACGGTGAATATGTGATTGTCGGTCGCCGAGATTCCACAGAATTTATACAAATTCTCAACGTAAAAACAAATTCTATAACCAAGTTTGTTGGTCATATGCAAATCTTTAGATTCGATCTGAGCAGTGATGGTTCTTCCCTTGCCGTTGCTTCATTTTTCTTTTTCGATCTTCCAGACAACATCAGTTTTGCGGTATATGACATTGGATCGAAGAAAGAGATATCACAGCTTTCGTCTTCCTATGGAGCTGAGGATTTTAAACTTGGTCATGAAGTTGAAGTCAATCTAGCCGGTGAATGGACGCGAGGTTTTGTTGGACAGATTGCACCCAAGATCGATCAAGTCTTAATTGAATTTCCGGATAGTAAACCGAAGGACAAATTATGGGCAGAAGCGTCTTCCGTCCGATTTATAAATATCGAAGATAGAAAAATAGATCCCTTAAAAATCTGGAATGTAGGAGATCGGGTTTTCGCAAATGTAAAAGGAAAGGAATACACAGGTGCTATCGAGCAGATAAATAAAGACTTAGGTTGGATATTAGTTCGATTTGAATCTTCGAAACCTAAATCAGCTGATTGGGTTAGGCCTTGGAATTTAAAAAAACAATAGTTATATTTAAAAATTTAATCTGTATTTATGAAAAATAATCAATTGAGTTTTCAGGAAACTGTCAATAAATCTTTACTTTTTTAGTAAATAAATATTCGCTTGCTTTGTGAATATCTCAGTTCTCATCTCACGATTAGTTTTGTACTTTTTTGGCGTTTTATTTTTCCATTCATGTTTGGTTTTTAAGGAACATGAATTAGATCCTAATTCTGTACTGAATGTCTTGCGGTATGCTCCTTTATTAACAACATCAGCGACTATTGCCAGTCCAAGTTTTAGTCCGAGTCCAGGGCTATACACCACACCTCAGAGAATTACAATCACATCAGCTACAGAAGGTGCAAGTATATATTATACAATAGATGGCTCAGACCCGACCGAAGAGTCAACCATTTATACGGCTCCAATTCATATTTGGCTTCTCGCTGGAAAAACTTTAAAAGCGATAGCGATAATCCAAGGTTCGAGTCGCAGTGCTGTTGTTACGTCGGACTCTTTCTATAGTTACCCTTTGATTAAGACTGGAGCTGGAACCATCGGCGGCTACACACTTACGGCTGGAGAAGATGGACTCACACAAAAAGGTGTTGCTCGAAATTTTGTCGGACCGACCCAAAGTAGTTTCGTTGCTGACTTCACAACCTATGATGAAGTAACTGACCTAACATGGCGTAGTTGTAGGCAAGGTGCCAATGGTGCTTTTTGTGAATTGAATGCTGCTGTTGCTATGAATTGGACTGACGCTCAGACAGGACCTATTGGTTGCAGTAGTTTAAACTCGCTCAATTCTGGAAGTGGCTACGCTGGAAAAACGGATTGGCGATTGCCAACTTTGGATGAACTTAAGACATTAATGGATTACGGAAGAGCCTCTGCTCCGCTGATCGATCCTATTCATTTCCCTAATGTGTTAGGAGGATTTGAAGATTTGAGCATAACTTCACTTGACGTAACTCAAGCTATGCCAGTATTAATGACTACAGGTCAGATTCAACAGCTTGCTAAGACTGCTGTACGAAACGTTCGCTGTGTTTCAGGGAATTCACGTGTGGAATCTTCCAATTGGGTGGATCAGGGTGATGGAACTATTCGCGACAATAGGTTGGGCTTATTCTGGCAAAAATGTAGCCAAGGGCAGACGCCTCCCGATTGCACAGGTGCGCTTATCAAAAGCAATTGGTTAGGAGCAGTTACCAATTGCAATAATTTATCATTAGGTGGGAGAAATTGGAGATTACCCAATACGAGTGAATTGTATTCATTGATCGTAAATCATCCGATCAATAATCCAACAATCAATACATCTATATTTCCGAATACGGACTCTTGGTCTTATTTGAGTTCGACAACGAATTCATTGGATTGGAATTTTGCTCAGTCTGTAAATTTTGGCAATAGCGGTTATCAAGGAATCATTACAAAAGGAAGTAATGAAAATGTCCGCTGCGTCTCTGATTTTTGATTATGCTCAATATGTATACAAATCCTAAATTTATTTCTAATTTTACTTTTTTTAGTATGGCAAAATATTGAAAATTTATAAATATTTCTTTACTGTTAAATTATTAAATATTTCCTAAGCCTGGGATAAAAAATGCAAAAAAAATTTAATAATTTAATTCTGTCTGGCATATTTTTGTTTATTTCTGGTTGCGTTGGATTTCAGGAGAGTCTTTTTGATCCCAATTCTTTATTGTCTGCTCTCAGAACAACAATATTGCTCTCGAGTAGAACAAGTTCTGCTCCGGAGACTCCGACCTTTCTTGCCATTAAGAATAACTCAATACTTGAATCAGGATTTATCATCGGACGAGCATCAGCTGATTCTTCTGTTGAAGTAAGTTTAGATGATGGAGAATTTACCAGCGCGATTGGAACCCTTAATTGGAAATTTAAATTACCAACAGGTTCCAATTCTTGGAGACTCGGAAGCCTGCACAAAATATCGATTCGAGCAACAAGAGATGCATTAATGTCACCAGTGACAACAATTAGTGTCCGCAAGGGAACAAATCGTGATGTGAATGGAGATGGATTCACGGATTTAATAGTCGGTTCTCCTAACGCTAATTCGAACTTTGGACTAGTGAGTATTTTTCATGGAAGTGAAAATGGAATCAGTGCGACTCTTTCTTCGCAAGCTAATACTGCATTATTTGCCTCTGCATTAGGTCGTCTAGGAATAGCTACAGTATCAGGTGATTTCAACGGTGATGGATATTCAGATATTTTAACATCTGCTTTTATTTTTACGGTTGCTGGTAATGCAAATGCAGGTCGGGCATACATTCTTTACGGAAGCGAGAGCGGTGTACCAAGTACGTTAGACAATCCTGGTAATGTTATTATAGATGGAAGTAGTGTTGGTGGATATTTGGGTCGATCTTTGGCGGCAGGTGATTTGAATTCAGATGGTTATGATGAAGTGATAATTGGAGCATATTTGCAGTCTGGCTCAAATGGTAATATATACATTGTTAATGGAAGATCGGGTTCGATTCCAAGCGGAATTGATACTGCTCTTGCAAATACGACTTTAACAGGATCTGCTTCCAGATTAGGCGAGTCCGTGCAAACCGCTGACCTCAATGGTGATGGGATTACTGATTTAATCGGGGGTGCACCTTTTGCTCAAAATACATTGGCACAACAGGGCAGAGTTTTTATCTTCAATGGATCGACTTCTGGCATTCCTTCAGGCAATGAGTCATCAGCGAATGCAACGATTACCGGAACAAATATATTCGGTAGTAAACTGGGATGCTCAATAGGATATGGAGATCTAAATGGGGACAATGTCCATGATTTAATTCTTTCAGCATGTGGTGCAGACACAAATGGCAAAGTGTATATTTTCAATGGATCTACCAGCGGAATATCATCAGCTAACGATACAGCAGCAAACACTATCGTCTCTTCTACAAAAACTTCTGCTCTATTCGGAAGTTCAGTAAGATCTGCAGATATAAATGATGACGGAATTCAAGATTTGCTTGTCGGCTCTTCTGCTGTTTCAACGAACTTAGGGGAAGCGTATATTTTTTATGGCTCAACGAATGGCATTACAGCTGCAAATGAAACTTCAGCTAATGCAGCATTTACTGGAACTAATGCAAATGGTATGTTGGGTTTTGCTTTAACTCCTTTTGACTATGATTCTGATTCGAATACAGATTTGGTAATCGCAGCTACAGGTGGTAGCGGCGTTTTGCATTTTTTCAGAAATTCTGGAACTGGAATTGCTACCGGATCCGATTTCAATTCCAATCAAAAAATTCAAGGGGGTACAGGATTTGGCTCGTCGCTCGTTCATTGATAGTTGGTGGAATATTCAGCTTTGATTTATCTATAATTCTTTATTTTTTTCCAAATCAATTTAGTGAAAGCTTAATATTAAACTATACTTTTTATGAATATTAGATTTTTATGACTATGGAATCTTTGAATGCGATTACTCAGTCAAATATTTATTTCATTATCTACATTATTTTTTAGCACTTCCTGTTTGTATTTCCAGGAAAACCAGCTAGATCCCAATGCATTTTTGTCGGTATTAAGATCGGCGTTCATAATCAATAGTGCAATTAATACTCCTGACTCACCAACATTTCTTCTCATAAAGAACAACTCAGTCCTTGAATCAGGATTTACAATTGGGAAGGCTGCGGCTGACGTTACAGTCGAGGTCAGTTTAGATGATGGAGATTTTGTCAGTGCTAGCGGGTCCGAGAACTGGAAGTTCAAACTGCCAACTGGATCAAATTCTTGGAAATTAGGAAGCCTTCATAAAATCTCAGTGCGCTCCGTCAAGCAATCCCTATTTTCACAAGTGACTTCCATTTCTGTTCGCAAAGGAAAGAATCGAGATGTAAATGGAGATGGATTTCCTGATCTTATAGTGGGTGCGGTTACAATTAATTCAATTTTTGGAGAACTGAGAATTTTTCTTGGATCAGAAGAAGGAATCACTGCAACCGTGTCAACCGATGCGGACAGTGTGTTCACTGGAACTGCCAATGGTCGTCTCGGAGAACCTACAGCGACTGGTGATTTTAATGGCGATGGTTTTGCCGATATATTGACTTCGGCGAATTTATATGCACCTGCACCTAACACGGGAAGAGTTTATATTCTTTACGGTGGGGAAAATGGTATCGCAAGCATTGCCGATAATTCGGCAGATGTGATCATAACAGGAAATGTAGCTTCCGGACGCCTTGCAATAGCTGTTGCATCTGGAGATTTAAACTCTGATGGCTATGATGAGGCTATACTCGGAACTGGCTTACAGGTTGGAGGTTCTCAAGGCCGCGTTTATATTATTAACGGACAGCCGACCACAATTTCAAGTGGAGTTGATTCAACAGTTGCAAGTTCAACAATCTCTGGAACAGGAACAGAGAGATTTGGTGACAGTCTATTAACAGCGGATATCAATGGAGATGGGAATATTGACTTGGTTGTCGGTGCTCCAAGTGCTAATAATGGAACGGCGAGTCAAGGAAGTGTCTACTTATATTATGGAACGAGTACTGGATTGTCATCTGGATCTGATACATCAGCTAATACAAAGATCACGGGAACCAATACTTCAACCAGTAGTCGATTCGGATGTTCTATGGACTCAGGAGACATCAATGGAGATCGCATCGATGATTTACTGATCGGAGCCTGTGGTGCAAATACTGGAGGAACAGTTTATATTTTTAATGGTTCGAATAGTGGTATATCCTCTGGAAATGATACAACGGCGACAAATATCATTACTTCTACCAAAGGAACAAATGCAAATTTTGGAAATTCAATTCGATCCTATGATCTCAATGGAGATGGGTTTTATGATGTAGTTGTTGGATCATATGGAGTTTCAACATCATTAGGAGAAGCATATATTTTTAATGGATCATCAAGTGGTGTATCAGCTTCCAATGAAATGTCAGCTAACTATACATTTACGGGAACTGTAGCAAATGGTGAATTTGGTCGATTCGTTGCTGCGCTTGACTATGACTCTGATTCTAATATAGATATTTTAGTATCAGCTCCAGGCACTCCGAATCCGGGAGCTGTTCACTTTTTTAAAAATTCTGGGTCTTCAGTGACAAGTGGATCAGATTCTAATGCCAACAAAAAAATACAAGCAATTACGCAATCAGCATTTGGACTATCCATAGGGCATTGAATCAATAACTAATTTATTCATAACCTAATTTATTCAGATTTAGAATAACGGAGATTAGATTGCATTTCTAAAAGGCAATTAATCATTTTTCAGTATTCAATATTACAGGAACTCCACCTGATCCGGCTGGCATAATGATGAGTTTGTTATTCGGATTTTCGACGGCTTTGAGCTGAATATATTTTGAGTCCAGCTTTTCAGAAATCATTTTTTGCGCCTTAGCTTGTGCTGCGGATTGTATCAAGAGAGCTTCGGCAGATGCATTTGCTTTAATTTTTGTAATTTCAGCATCTTTGTTCGCTATATCGATCTCGAACTTCATGGTTTCCATTTCTTGCTCTTTTGTGAGTTTATTTTCGATTGCTTTCAGAATCGGGTGTGAATAATCAACATCATCTATAATGACATCATCAATAATAATATACTTACCTTCCAATTTTTCTACTAATAGTTTTTTGACTCCAAGTGAAATTGCTTTGGTTTCTTTAGAGATTCTTACCATTGGATAATTAGAGATTATATTCCTTACTGCAGTTCGAAACTGAGGACTGATAATTTTTGTGTAGTAGTCTTGACCAATTTCTTTTTCTAAAAAGTAGATTTTATTTTCTGCTGGACGAACTGTAATATCTGCTATTACGTGAATGGTAAGATCGTCTCTAGTCAGAACGTCTACTTTTTCTTTATAAGTTTGCCATTGAGTAGAATACACAAATATGCTATTCCAAGGTGCATAGATATAGGTTTCTGGCTTGAGGGGTTTCTCGCTCAGTCCTGTCGAGTAAGGTCGCCAATCTAGGCCAACTTCACCAGGTCTAATAGTTGTAACACAATTTGATGTTGAAAACAAAAGGAACAAAAGACAAATGCCAATCCATTTTACCATAACTAAATTTCTCCGTTTGACTAAATATTTGACTCTTTTTACACTAATTGTAGCGAATTCATTTTTCTGTTTTGGTGAAGAACCGATACGACCTGAATTATCTACACATGTAAGGCTTTTTCAAGCAGCAGAAATGGGCGATCTTGCACAATTAAAGAAGGCACTCGATGATGGAGCGACAATCACCGAAAAGAATGCTTATGGGGAGACAGCTCTTTTTGTAGCTATTGAAGCTGAAGAAGAAGAAATTGTTAAGTATCTGCTCGAAAAGGGATCAAGCGTATCTATTCGAAACCGTGCAAATGATACGCCTCTTCATCGAGCAGTGGAAAGAGCCAATCATGAAATAGTAAAATACTTATTGAGCTACGGAGCCAATCCAAAAGCAATAGATCGAGATGGAGATACACCAATTTCCATTGCAAAAAGATTAGGCGAAATAGAAATTCTCAATCTTTTGCAGACTACAAGCAAGTAGAGATCAATCAGAATATTCAAGAAATCGTAACTAATTTATTTCTCATTTCCTATTACTGTTCAACTCTATATTCCAAAAAATTTATAATCAAGAAAATATTTATTTCATAATTACTATGTCATTTTCCTTATACATGCTATCTGAATTTTTTAGAATCTCTGAGTTTCGAATAATATCAGTACTTTTAAATTTAAAAGGGATTGTAATCGATTCTGAATTGGCTTGTGGTTTGCTATAGATGCAAAAGTGAAGATGGGATTGGCTAGACATACCGGAATTTCCGGCGAGGGCAATCTTTTGTCCAGCTTGGACTTTATCACCAGCTTTTACAAAAGTTGATTCAAATTTATTATGAGCATAAAATGATAAGAATTTGCCGTGATCAATAGTAATCGTATTCGCTTCAGCTGAATAACCCCCAGGAATATTATCTTCATACTTATCTATTGTATTTGTTACCACTCCATCCGCAACAGAGTAGATAGGCTGTCCGAACATATAGTAATCACTATTGGAATCGCCTTGACTTCCTGGTTTAAAAATATTTTTATTCTCATCGACTGCCGCAAAATCATAGCAATAATTTGCAAAGCCATTATGAGTCATCGCTGTGCCTCCAAATTCAGCCCAGATTGCATAGTTTCCTTTTAAGGGAAAATTAAGATTCTGAATCGGATTTGGAAGTTGATTGTTCTTCCAATACATATCATATGCTTTTCTTCGAGAAGCAATAGCAAGATTTTTTAATTCTTTATCTGGTTTGTTATGCGTGCGAAATGTTCCATATAGTTGGAACCCGTATTCATCATACACGAATGGATCTTTCGTGAATTCGGATTTTAAAGTAGAATAGATTCTTTCGAAATACGCCTGATCATTCAATTCCCTTAGCCCTAAGTTAATGATTCTCAAGTAATAAAATTGATTGGAAAGATTTTTCGTTCTATCCAAATTAGATTCAGCTTTTTCGATATATTCTTTAATTTTTTTTGAATTTTTAGTTTCAAAAATTTCTTTAAAATGAAGATAACTTGTATAGGGTAAGAGATTCGAAAAATATTCTGAATTTGGAAATTTATTTTTCCCTTCTTGAATTCGATCCAAAGCTTGTTCATACATCTTTCTCTCTCGTAAGTTCAGAATGATTTCAGCTAGAACAAAATCTCTTTGGTGCAAATCATAAGAATGTTCGAAAAGATCATAGATCTTAGCGAGATCTGTTTTTGCCTCAATCAAAGACTTTGCTTTCTTATAGAGAATTTGCGAGTTGGCCTTTTTTATGGCAATATCCTCAGGCCACTTCGCAGATCCAATCTTTCCAAGGTCGATTCCTTCTTCATATTCATGTAAATTTTCTAAAACCCATATACCAGTTGCATATGTCCATTTTGCTTCAGGATTATTTGTCCTATAGATGTTCAGGCCGTTTTTTGCTTTTTCCCATTCTTTACTATTCACATTAGCAACAATAGTATCAGGATGATCAATGGATTCGGCGTAAATTCTCGATATTAGAATGACAAAAAGTACCAATATAGAAATGTAAGTCTTCAAAATTCAATTCCTCCTCCACAATAAATTATTAACAGCGCCTGCAACTGCGATTACAAAACCAATTACTGTTCCGATATCCACATAAAATGGATTCAAGTCTGATCCGAAAATACTATCTAAGCAAAATTTGATATAAGAATATGGTAAATTCGAATATCCAAGATCCCTCAGAATATCATAATGCCAATCTGTTAGAAAGCAATATCCAAAACCATAGAAAAAACCCAAGACAATCCAAGAAAAAATAGTCAAACTAATCACTGCATAATGTAATTTTCTAAATTTCCATGACATCCAGGCAAATAAATTGATGACTATGACGAAGCTATGAATTTGAAATAATACAATATTGATTATCCAGAGAAAGGTTACCTTTTCCATATTAACAGAATACTCAAATTGATTTTTTGAATCTAGCACATAATCTATTTCTTATCTTTACCTGCCCATCACATTCTTTCGAAGGAAAAGATAAGAGATCATAGAATACCGATTGGATCTTTGGCCGGAACGAATAAATTATTTATTTAATTGGTGGTAATATTTATCAATAAAATCAAGTTTGTTGTTGATGAGGTTGCATATCCTATATTCTACGATTTTGATATTTTTTTGCTTAATATTTCCATTATTTTCAGAGAGAATATATTTCAAAAATGGAGATGTATTAACTGTCCGTATCATCCGCTTGAATAGAGACTATGCACTTGTGACATCGCCATTGGGAGACTATCGAATTCCCAGAGAACATATCAAAAAGATCGAAAATACTGAAAAATACACTATGCAGGTTAAATTGAAAACTGGAAAAACATTGGTATTGCAATTTCTTGATGCCGACATGAGTAGGATCCGATTTATTCTAAGAGAGCAAATCATGAGTTATTCTTGGGAAGAGATAGAAGATTCTGTGTTTTTGGAACTTTAAATTTATTCATGAATATCGCACTAGAAAAATTCTCGATTTCATTTTACATAATCCACTTTCAATCGTATAAACAATAGGGATATGTTTTTACCGAGTTGAAAATTTGGAACTAGGAGATATAGAAAAAGAATACTTTCGGTTAAGACCGGACCTATATAGATTCCTTTTGTCCAAAACCCGAAGCCATGAATGGGCAGAAGATATCCTCCAGGATACGATTATGGAAATTATTGAAATATACCAAAAGTCTGATTCCATTTTTGGAGCAACCTTCAAGAGCTTTCTCTATAAAGTTGCTTACAATAAATTTATTGATGATACCCGTAAGTCATATAAGAAGTTGGAAGTCTCCACGGAAGCATTGGAGAATGACTGGGAACAGGGTAAAATTGATCAAACGGACTATAGCGAACTGATTTTTAAAACAGTTAATAATATATTAACTAGGGAAGATGTAGATCTAAGAGTAAGAGAAGTTTTAAAACTTCGTCTAATAGATAGATGGAAAATCGAGGATATATCCAACTTTTTATCTCTAACAAGGCAGACCATCCACAGCGATTATAGAAAAGGAATGGAACTGCTTCGATTTGATTTTGAGGAATTAAACCTCAAGCCAGAGGATTTATTTTGAAATCAGAGAAGGATAAATCCTGGGAACAAATTTTCGAAACCTTATGGGAAGAAGAGGGCGACATTCCTCTATCATTCCAAAATTTAAAAAAATGGGAAGACATTTACTATCCTATTCAACCATCTAGTCTGAATGAAGTAGCGTGTATTGAGCGTGAAAAGGTAATTTTCCAAGAAGCTAGAAATCGTCTGGTAAGAACGAAATCCATTCCCAGAGTAAAGTCTAACCTTAAATTTTTATTCCAAACAAAATATATGGGAATAGCCGCTATATTTCTTTTGGGATTTTTATTGTTTTTTACTCAGAATTATTTTCTAAAACAAGAACTCTATGCAAATTTTCAAAGTCCTTATTATATTTCGGGGTTTTCACCAGGAGTGAAAATTTTCCTAGATTCGAAACCCGTCGATCCAACCTCGTTAGAGGAGCAAGTGTTAGATTATAATTCCCGAATATTTTTTCGACTTTCGAAAAATTCCTATCTAGAACTAAAGAGTAAATCATATACGAACGACCGTATAGATGGCTCGAGAAAAATCCAGCTCATTGGAGCGGGGATATACAGCTTGCAATGGAGCGATTTGCAAAAGGAGACTTGGGAGATGAGCTATGGAAGTATGCTTCTATCGGATGAAGTTGAATCTGCCAATAAGGAAAAATTTGAGAATTCTTTCCAAAATAAAAATAATGAACCAAATCCTACAAAAATTTTAACTCAATTCTGGGAGCTAAAAACAGATAATGCCCGTTATACCAAAAAAGGTACAGTCGCTTATTTTAAAACCGATTCCACTGGGGATAAGGTAACGGTTCTAGATGGAGCGATTTTGGTAAGAATGACGGATGCCGATTCCAAGGAAATTTCTCTCTCCAAAGACCAGGAATTTCGACTGCCCAGAAATCTTGAATCAGAGAATAAGATCGGTAACACTGGCATTCCGGTTTTCCCATGGAAAATGGTTCGGCTATCTGAGAGAGATCGAAAAGTATTAGAAAAAAAATTCGATGCTTTTCAATTGGATTCAATAGATGGGAAGTCATCCCGTCTGAGTTCGGAAGATCTGAAAAAAAAATACAAACAACTCCAGATGGTAGAATTCCGAAACGGAGAAAAAAAAGAAGGTTATGTATTTATGAGGTCCGGTAAATGGATGATTCATAGTATAGAAGGGATCCAAGAGATAGATTGGGGGAAGATCAAGGGCATTGAAAATTTTTAAAAGAATTGAGCTTTTCCATTTTTATGTAGTTCATCTAATCATAGTTATAGTTCTAGGCACCACAATTTTAGAGGACATTCAAGCCGAGAGCCTTGAACCAAATGATAGAAATTGGAAAGAGGAATACCAGAGACTGGAACAAAAAAATCTGGAGACTGAAGAGAAGAATCGGTTATTGACAGAAGAATTGAGAGATATGAAATTCGATCGAAATCTGTTGGAATTGGAGAAATCGGCGTCCGATCAATCGGAATCCGTAATCCAAGAGAAGTCTACTCTGTTCTTGGATCGATTACGAGAAGAGAGAAGAGATAAGCTTCAACTAGAAAAAAAGCAAGATTGGATTCGAAAGAGTTTCTATTACCCTGGAGTACAACGATACGAAAATGGGGAATGGGAGAAGGGGCTTCTTTGGTCGATAGGAATTTTTGGTATGCTTGCTGTGAATGTTTTAGAGTATTCGAACGTCTACCAGGCAAAGCGTTCTCTAGATAATACACATAGTTGGGATCTTGCGGGAATCGAAGCCAAGAGGGCAAGATACGACCACGCCTATGAGCGAGCGGGTTTTTTCTTTTTTGTCACAGGGCTACTCTATGTTCTGAATATTGCGGATGCAAGCTTCTTGGTTACACCCAAAATTCCTGAACCCGGTTCTGTTAGAATAGAAATCGACGATGGTTTATTTATAGACCCTCGGCCTTTAGATTCCGAAGAAAGCAGTCTCAGGACTTCGAAAGAGCATTCTATTCACTGGAAAGTAACTCGGTATTTCTAATTTCGATCTGTCTTATCTATATTATTGTACAAAATTTCCAATTTTCCGCAAAAAAAACGAAAACTGATTTTACATTTTCCTTGTAGAATCGTATTACATTTAGAACTTATTTTTTAGGAATTGAAAATGAAAAAGCTTATATCCCGATCCATTCTCCTAACAGGAATCATTCTGTTCAGCAATTGCTTCTTACTTCCAAGCAGTAGCAAAGAGGCAGACTTTTCCCTCCTACTTCTTTTAGGCGGAGTCAACCTTGGTGGAGGAAATGCAGGAGGAGAGGCCGATTTATCTCCAGGAAGTTCGATCGACTTAACGGGAACAGGCGAAAATCAAGGAACACTTGTTGATTCAAATGGAGATGGAGTCTCAGATGGAATTGATTTAACAGGAGATGGAGTTCCCAATATCCTATTGATCGATACCACAGGAGATGGAATTCCAGATGCCGTTGATATCAACGGGGATGGACAACCAGATTTTTTTATAAACCCGAATCCACCTGCAGCCTTGACAACAGGTATTGGAGGAACGGGTCAACCAGTGGTTTTGATTGTTGGTGAACAAGGAAACATTCTAGGTTTTGACACTGATGGGGATGGCACAGCTAACGATACTACCATTGTAACTATCTTGAATGATACATCATCCCCAGTTTTACAAATCTCACCAACGGGAGGAGCCTTTACCACTGGACAGACTATAACCTTGACTTGTGCGGACAATATTGCTCCTGGAAATATTATCTATACAATCAATGGGGCAATCCCAAGTTTTCCCTCGAATGGTACAGTTCTCTCTGGAAAATCAGGAAACATATTACTAAGCCCAGATGGAACTTATGAACTCAGAGCAAGATGTAGGGATCTTGCGGGAAATATTTCTGATCCACCCATTTTGGAAACCTTTATCATTGATTCCAATATCCCCAGTGTAACAATTACTAACCAATCTACACAAGCAATCAGTGTGAATGGTGGAGCTATCAATTCAGCTACCATTGATTGGACAACAGACCGTGCTGGGAACTATACCATCCGAGAAAATGCGGGAGATTGCAATAGCGGAAGTATAGTCGCTGGCCCGACAGCCGTAGGAGCCGGAGCAACTCCGCAGTTTACAAGAACAGCAAACACGCATTTTACTACTGAAGAAACAAAAACCTATCGAATTTGTGTTGCCGATAACAGCTCTGGCTTAACCGGTTCAGTCACATTTTCCATTAGACGGGACGATACGGCACCTGTGATCACTCCAAATCCTGGTAGCGGAAGTTATGGTGTGGCAACATCTGTTTCTTTATCTTGTTCCGATCCAGGAGGAAGCGGTTGTGACAAAATTGCCTATACAACGGCAGTGGGTTCGACTCCTGCCGATCCCGCAATCAATGGACTAACAGGAAATATCGCAGGAGGTGTGCAATACAATAATGTTCCCATATCTATGACAGATGGATCGGTAACTCAGATCAAATTTCGAGCAAGAGACCTTGCTGGTAATGTATCTTCTGTCGTGAGTCAAAGTTATACGGTGGACACGCAAGTTGCGAGTATCACGGTGAATTCGAATACAACAGCGATCAATGCAACTGATATCATGGAATTCCAGTGGCAGAGTTCTCGGGCGGGCAACTACCAGTTCCGATTGGGGGGAACAGACTGTACCAATGGAACAGCTCTGACAAATGGCGGTGGCAATACCAATGCGATAGGCTCTGTCATAGCCGGTGGACCAAATACAATTACTACTCTTGCCAATTCCACCCTTACCACGGAGGGCACTCATACAATCCGCATTTGTGTAACAAACCTAGTTGGAAATTTCGGATCCACTACAAGAACTGTGGCAAAAGACACGACGGCACCTACCTTAGCTATCACATCCCCTTCGGGTGGTGGACCTTTTGCTAGCGGAACCCAGATGGTTCTCATTTGCAGTGATAGCGGATCGGGCTGTGAAAAGATTGCCTATACCCTCGATGGAACCACGCCAACCTTTAATGCTTCTGGTACCATCACAAATGGTTTGCTGTATACAACACCCGTCACTCTTTCGGATGGAAATCGAAGCATTCGAGCCATCTCAAGAGACCAAGCAGGGAACACGAGTACACTAGCCTCAGACAATTTTTATATCGGACCTCCCGATCCGCCGTATACAATAAAGGCATTAGCTGGTGGAACTAGTGCCTTTATTGACTGGTTCCCTTCTGCTGGAGCTACCTCCTACATTGTCTACTATGCAGCGTCACCGGGAGTCACGACATCCTCGAGTAGTTTCGGCCCAGTCTCGAACCTCTATGCCCAACTCACAGGTCTGTCTGCTGGACAGTTGTATTATTTTCGAGTAGTTGCAACTTCTTCTGGCGGAAGCTCGGCTCTCTCTCCCGAGGTATCTGCTTTTACTACAACTGTTCCGTATGGAACTGCTGTAGCCGGCACTCATACTGATATATCGGGAGGACAAGGGACGAATTCGGGTCAATTTCCATCGGTTGTGATTGGTACTATCAACCAGAAACTCTTGGTCGCAACAACAAACGGTGCGAACGGGAGCAGGCCGGGTCTTTTTCGTTGTGATTTGGACGGAACTAACTGCACCCATACCGATATTTCGGCAGGGCAAGGAACTAACTCGGGCGAGTCTCCATCAGCGGTGATCGATCCCGTCCACCAGAAACTCCTGGTGGTAACAAGGAACGGTGCCAACGGGAGCAGACCAGGTCTTTTTCGCTGTGATTTGGATGGATCTAACTGCACCCATACCAATATTTCGGCAGGGCAAGGAACTAACTCAGGCTATTATCCATCGGCAGTCATTGATGCTATCAACCAGAAACTCCTGGTGGCTACACAAAATTTTGGCAATAGTGGTAGACCGAGTCTTTTTCGCTGTGATTTGGATGGAACTAACTGCACCCATTCTGATATATCGGCAGGACAAGGAGATAGCTCGGGCGCGAATCCATCAGCGGTGATCGATCCCGTCCACCAGAAACTCCTAGTGGCAACAATGAATTTTGGCAGTGGTAGACCGAGTCTTTTTCGCTGTGATTTGTATGGAACTAACTGCACCCATTCTGATATATCGGCAGGACAGGGAGATAACTCGGGCTATAATCCATCGGGCTATCATCCATCGGCAGTTATTGATTCCATCAATCAGAAACTCCTGGTGGTTACATTGAATATAGCCAACGGTGCCAGACCGGGTCTTTTTCGCTGTGACCTAGATGGAACTAATTGCACCCATTCTGATATATCGGCAGGACAGGGAACGAATTCGGGCGAATATCCATCGGCAGTCATTGATCCGATCAACGGAAGGCTGATTGTGGTGACGCAAAATGAGGCAAATTCTTTCAAACCAGGTTTGTTCCTATGGTAATTATGGGGATTGGATTTTTGGATCTGCTGCATTTATTTATGATGGCATGTCGCGGAAAATGGAGGAGCGGCCACCATGGAGTCTAGGAATAGAAGAAAATGGGGATCACGGATTAAATGGTAATCATTCCCTCCATGTAACTTTCAAATTCTAAGCATTTCGTTGAGGTTTTCTTTGTCTATTACTTGGCTTGAACATTTGCATGTAAACCATCTTTATCAAAAAAGGTAAATCGGATGAGATTTCAAAGTCTAATCTTTGAATATCATGCCTCAGCAAAAACTTGACTGGAACCTCCAAAATACATATACATCTTTGCCCGAAAAATTCTTTCGAAAAATAGAGCCTACACCAGTTGCAGACCCCCGGCTGGTTTTATGGAATCGACCATTGGCAAATGGATTGGATTTGGTAGATCTAAACAATTCACATTCATCTTCAAATTCGCAGCAATTTGATACTGTCATCCATCAAAAGATCTCCTCAGAACAATCCCAAGAACTCGCCAGTATTTTCTCTGGAAACAAAATCCCCGAGGGTGCAAGACCTATCGCGCAATCTTATGCAGGGCACCAATTCGGTCACTTTACGATGTTAGGTGATGGGAGGGCGATTTTACTTGGAGAGCAGGTTACAAGTAACGAATCTCGATTTGACATTCAACTCAAAGGTGCAGGATTAACTCCCTTTTCCAGAGGAGGAGATGGGAGAGCGACACTATATTCGATGTTACGTGAATATTTAATTAGTGAAGCAATGTTCTATCTTAACATTCCAACGACTCGAAGTCTCGCAGTTGTTGCAACTGGTGAAAAAGTATACCGCGAAGAAATTCAAGAAGGTGCAGTTCTCACACGGGTTGCAGCAAGTCATATCCGAGTGGGGACTTTTGAATTTGCTTACCATTTTCTAACACCCGAAGAATCCAAAGAGCTTGCTAGTTACACGATCAATCGACACTATCCAGAAGCTAATCATTCTTCGAATCCTATGTTGACTTTTTTTCAAACTGTCATGGAGAGACAATTGGATCTCATTCTACATTGGATGCGAGTAGGATTTATACATGGAGTTATGAATACAGATAATATGAGTATTGCGGGTGAGACTATTGACTACGGTCCTTGTGCTTTTATGAATTCCTATGATCCGAAGACGGTCTTTAGTTCGATTGATAGGCAAGGGAGGTATGCTTTTGGAAGTCAGCCAGCAATTGCTCAGTGGAACCTAGCTTGTTTTGCCAATGCTATTTTGCCTTTGCTTCATACTAACAATGATGAGGCTATTGAACTTGCTCGATCGGTTCTTGATTCGTATGCAGATAGTTTTGATCAGAAGTATTGGCAGATGATGGGACTCAAGATAGGAATTCCAAATCTTTCGGAGAAGGATCGAAGCTTGGTCGAGAACCTACGCTTATGGATGGAAAAAAACCAAGCAGATTATACCAATACTTTTTTGGCTTTAGAGAGCAAAGATTATCCAGAGAACAGTCTGTATCTTGACATAGAATTTCTAAATTGGAAGAAAGAATGGAAAAGTCGACTTAATGAATTGAATATAAGCTGGGAGGATGTTCTCAAAATTTTGAAAGCGAACAATCCGTCCGTTATTCCAAGAAATCACAAAGTCGAGGAAGCTCTGATTGCAGCAAGTAGAGATAATGATCTGACTCCTTTGAAGAGATTTCTAGAAATTTTGCAAAAACCATACGAGAGAGAAAATATTTCGACATCCTATCATCTACCTCAGGAGGGAGGAGATCAAAATTATAAAACTTTCTGTGGAACTTAAGTGAGCCAATTCTTCAATTATGGACTAAGGAAATGAAATCCCTTCAACATAGGCTGCATTTAAAACATTTACAGATTTCATATCGATATCAAGCACCGTTTTCTTTTCTGGAAATTGGATAACTTTAAGCTGGCTTTGCCAACCATTCTTTCTATCATAATTGCTTTTTATGAAAACGAGAAACGGATCTAAGGTTGTTACATCTGAAGCATTGGTGCTTTTGTGATAACTGACTGGCAACATCGGTGCCCATTTGTAGCCTTCAGGCAATTTAAAATCTTCAACTAATCCAGATTCTACGTTCACAAGTTTCCAATTTTGTATACTGTCCTCATCATTTGATAATTCTTTTGTGAAAAATACTAAGCTTGAGTTATTTAAAACTCGAAATGTTGGATTCCCTCGATTGAAATATCCATCAGGTGATTTTATGCCGGTTTCAAAGCTAAAAAGTACACTTCGTTTTTTATGAGTTCTATCATACGATTCTAAATTATAACGTTTTTTATCTTTAGTTCGAGAAACATAAGTTAAGAAAATGATATGCTTTCCTTGATTGACGATTCGCGCGCTGGTTATAACTTTATCACTAGCAATTTCTTCTGGTTTACAATTTAAACTACTGCAATAGAATAATTTCTGAGAAAATCCTTCTTGTGCACTTGCCATAATATCTTCCAATCCTTTAACAGATTTATCTTTGATGAAAATTCTAAAAATATGTTCACCGGTTGATAGAAAATCATCGATTTGAGCAGCAGCTTTGCGATAAGTATCAATATGAGGATAAAAAACTTGTTTATCCTCATTGAGTCGAAACAGTCTTTGGTCACCTGATTGGTGTAATTCACCAAAAATAGGAAGATTGAATTCATCTAAGAAGGCAAGCATTCCTCTAAAAACTTTAATTCCTGTATCTTGTGGATAGTTCAACTCGGATAGAAGCCCCGATTCCCATTCATAAATTAGTAATTTCCGCTTTAAATCTAAGAGTGGATTCACCACAGCTAGGATTCTTTTCTTGGAGATCTCAATTCGGTTGGGAAATGCGAGCCCTTGCGATTTGAATTTCTCAGGGAATGGAAGAATTGTCTGGGAGTCACTTGTGATTGCAAGAACATCCATCTTTTGATCAGAATTGCTTGTCACTACCAATAACTTACCCGATTGAGCAGAAAGATTAAAATACGACAAATAAATCCAAATGATTAAAACAAATTTCCAAAGGTTTAAAAATTTCATTAATCATATAAATACTTCAATGATTCCTTTGAGTCAATAAATTTTCGTTCAAAATATTGAATTTGGAATGTAAGGTTTTTATCGAATCTTTTTCTAATACAAGATATATCAACTAATGCGCGTCAGATGAATTGACCCTATCGAATGCGTTTCCATCTTGCTAGCAATTCACCCTTAGGGAAAATTTCTTGAACATCTCGTAACTCACCAGAAGGATTCAGCAAGAAAAATTTTGGCAATTGTTCAAGCTCAGCTTGGAATCTATCGTCATAAGTAAATTCATGAAATTCTTGTGAGTTCTTTATCACTTCTAACAAAACAAAATCTTTCAAGTCAGGAATTGTTTCTGCGAGCGGGCAGGGATTTCCTTTTGGCTCTTCTCCGCAAGGGTACTCGACCATGGCAATCAAAATTGGTTTTTGGTTTAGTTCGGCACTTGCATAGCTTGATGATTTATTTTGAGACCACTCAGGCTTGTCATCAGATCCATATTGCTTATACAATAAGAACCCAAGACTTGCGATGATTGATATAATCAAAACGGAAATTATGATCCAGATGATTTTCTTATTATTTGTCATAAATGGTTTTACTCTAAATGGATGAATCTTCTATTAATGCGATGAATCTTCTATTGATGCGATAAATCTTCTATTGATGCGATAAATAAATTTGGTGGTTCTTCGCATGGACGGGACGGGGCTTAAGCCCCTCGCTTTTCTCACGATCAATCTACATATAACTTGTCAAAAGTTCATTCGCACAATGTCAACTCTATATCATCTCCATGCGGGGGCTTAAGCCCCCGGCTTTGGTGAATTAGAACCAACCATAACACCATCATATAACCCAGCAATCTCTTTCAACATTTTACTTTTCTGTGAATTAGCAGAAAAGACCATCATTACAGAAAAGGTTTCACGAAACTAATAAATGCTTCAATCAGAATAGAGGATCTCAATTTTTTTAATTATTTTACGTAATCTTGAATCTTTTTCTGTCGAATAGGTGTATTGACAATAAAAATCGGGCTTTTCAGAGGGACATATTTTATTTTTAGCTTGTTCAGAGAGGGCTTTGGTATTTATGGTCAAATTTCTGTTTTAGCTTAAGCTGTTAAGGAGGCTGTAGACGAAAAAAGAATGAAAGCATTGGGAAAACACGTGATTGCCGAATTTTACGACTGCGACCATGAGTCGATCAATAACCACGAGCTAGTGGAAACCATCATGTTAGAAGCATGTGAAGTTTCTGGTGCTACTGTGATCAAACCTTCATTTCACAAGTTCAATCCTCACGGCGTGAGCGGTTGTGTTGTGATCAGTGAGTCACATTTCACCATCCACACTTGGCCAGAATATGGTTACGCAGCTGTAGATGTATTTACTTGTGGAGATGTTATAGACAACCAAGCTGCTCTCAATTATATGAGAGAGAAATTTGGTGCTAAGAATGTTTCTGTCGTCGAGATGAATCGAGGTGTTTTAAACCTTGGTGTTGGTGTTGAATTGCACCATAAGCCGGTTAACGCTTAATGACGAACCAAGTGAATTTCGAGGTAGTAGAGGAACCTCCGGGTGAAGACCCCCTAGGCTCTGAAGCTATCTACCTTACCTTCCACCAACCAAACATCCAGAATCTCTCTGTAACTTCGTTACGGGACACCTTCGTGGGGACCGATCATACGGGTCTCTCTGGGTCTTTTGCGCAAATTTCTTGCGAGCAAAACCAGCTTCTCGTCTCAGAGATCCCTTCCACGATCTCGCCTTGGGCTGGACAAAAACTAAAAAATATTTTGCTAGAGGAGGTTTCACAAAATGAAACTTTTTAACAAAGACAAGCTGGTGTCTAGATTTTCCTACCTTCACAGATCTCTCGAGACTGTAGAGAACGAAGCGGGACAATCGATCGTTGTAACGAATGCTCCTATATCTAAAGGAGAGACTGTTGCAGTTTGGGGTGGAAAAGTAGTGCATAAAAATGAATTATTCAATTTAGGCACTCACGCTTACGCTCACCCAATCGCTAAAGATCTTTATTTGGTTACGCCAATCCATGATGATGGACCTGACACAATCAATTTGATTCGCACAAGCGGTAACCCGAATTGTGGATTCAAAGGTGAGATCACTCTTGTAGCTTTGAAGGATATTTTAGCAGGTGAAGAAATCTCTTATGATTCTTACATGCTCAATCCTGAAGTATTGCAAGAAAATGATTCATTCTTTGAAGCACTGAGAAAGAGATACAATGGTCACTTCAGCAGTTTCATCCAAGATGAGATTCAAAAGGATCCAAATCTCAGAATTTTCCCAGCTTTCCAAGAAGGTGCTTGGGGACTTCTGACAAGTATCGATCTAGAAGGTTGCAATCCAGAAACGATTCGCGACGCAGATGCGATCCGTAGATATGTTGTGGAACTATGTGAGTTGATTGACATGAAAAGATTTGGTGATACTCATGTTGTTCACTTCGGTGAAGACGAGAGAGTTGCTGGATACTCTATGTTTCAACTCATCGAGACTTCTTGTATCTCAGCTCACTTTGCAAACGACACCAATGTTTCTTACATTGATATCTTTTCTTGCAAAGGCTATGATCCAAAAGTTGCTGGAGAGTTCACAAAGAAATTCTTTGGTGGCGGAACAATTAGACTCAACGTCGTTAACCGCTTCTAAAGACTCAGCAAATTCTATACTAGGAAATTTATTTCTTAGTATACCTTTTTTTAACCCATCTTGGTTATTCCACCAGGGTGGGTTTTCTATTTTTTAAGCTTGAAATTAATTTACTCAAGAATCCTTATGGGTTGTTGTGCTTCATTACTTTCGCAAAATTTGGAGAATTCAGAATAGAATCGTTTACGGTGATATTTCTCTGCAAGAAACCAATCTTCGATTTCTTCTAACTGTATATTTCTACGGTGGTTTCTGTGGAGCTGCAGCAACTTTATTTAATATAGTTCTTGATCTGAATATCTATCTTACACTAGTCACAGCATTTATGGCTGTATTGTTTTTTGGATTTCATAGATCACTATTTAAAAGCTGGCTTAGTTATAATTTTGGAGTAAGACTTTTTTACTATATTTCGGCTAGTTATTTCAATTTGCTTTGGTTTCTGAATGCAGGAATCGATGGTGGAAATATAATTTTTTTCTATCTTCTTGTTGTTGTGATCATGATTTTTTCCGAGGGCAGGGAGAGAATTTTCCATCTGGTTGTTATTTCTATTAATGTGGTCGTATTATTTTTAGTAGATTATCATTATCCGAACTTAAGTCTAGATTACCCAAGTCGATTGGATCGTTACGTTGATGTTTTGGTATCCGTTGTGATCGCACTCTTTGTTAACTATATTGCTATATCTGTTGTATTGAATGCATTGAAGCGCAATCGAATCGACTCAGAAAAAAAATACAAACTACTCAGCCAAGATTTGAATCTGGCTAAGAAAATCCAAAAAACTATACTGCCCTCGAGAAATTTGATTTCTGAACTTTTTAAAGTGACTACCCATTACCAACCCATGACAGAGATTGGGGGAGATGTTTATTCTGTTGATGAATTATCATCCACGAAGCTCAGGTTTTTTATAGCAGATGCGACTGGACATGGAGTTCAAGCAGCTTTGGTTACAATGCTTATTCTATCTGAATATCTCAATCGCAAAACCGAATATTCTGATCCAGCCAAATTACTAACAAGTCTCAATCGAGCATTTTTGAACAACTACCAAGACCTTCATGCGATCTTTAGTTGTGTGGTATTAGATTGGGATTTCAAGCGAAGGAAAATCTATTATGCTTCTGCGGGTCATATTCCCCAAATCATTATGGATGAAACCGGAGTTAAATTTTTGGAAAAGACTGGTCCCATCATTGGTTTGAAACCCAATGCAGAATACAGAAGAAACAAAATTAGATTGAACGGAGATTCGAAATTATTGCTTTTTACAGATGGATTGACGGAAGCCTTCGATGAACAGAAAAATATGTACGGAGAAGAACGAATTGTTTCATTTTTTGATCAATCCGATTCCAATTTAGATTCAGCGAAACTTATGAACAAGGTTTTGGATGACCTAAAGATTTTTCTTCGCAATTCTTATATTCAAGATGACCTTACCATTGTCGCTGCAACTTCAATAGGGTGAAATACCCTACATGAAATTTAAAAATAAATTGACTAATCTATCCTATATGGAATAGAATCTATCCTACCTATTTCATCAGGAGAATTATTAATGGCGAATGAACCATACACAGAAGTGACAAGCAAGAACTATGGACAACGGCTTACCGAATCCATCAAAGGTGTTCTAACGGGAGCAGTATTATTTATCGCTGCTTTTCCAGTTTTATGGATGAACGAAGGATGTTCAGTTAAGACAGCGAAAGGACTTGATCAAGGAGCTTCTGAAGTAGTAGAGATCGACATCAGTAAAGCATCAAATGAATATAATGGTAAACTAATTCACGGATCTGGAATGGCGACAACCACAGAGAATGTATCTGATCCTACTTTTGGCATCAGCTTAAATGGTTTTCGTCTCGATAGAAAAGTTGAAATGTATCAATGGAAAGAAAATGCTGAAACCAAAAAAGAAGAAAAAATTGGTGGAACAGAAACAACAACGACTACATATACTTACTCCAAAGACTGGTCATCTACACTTATCAATTCAAATGGATTCAAAGACCCAGCAGCCCGTTCAAGAAATGCAAACCCATCTACTATGCCTTACAAAAGTGAAGACTGGTCGGTTAAGTCTGCAAAAGTTGGCGACTATAAAATTTCTGCCGGTTTAATTTCTCAGATCAATGAAGAAGTAAGCGTTGATTATACGAATGCTGCCACATCGAAAATCCCAGCCGATATTAAAAGTCGTGCGAATGTATCAAGCAATGAAATCTATATTGGTAAACCATCCGATCCACAGATTGGTGATATTAGAGTTTCACATACTGCAGTTCTTCCACAAGAAGTTTCGATTCTAGGTAAATTGAATAATGGCCAAGTCGGTCCATTCAAGACAGATCAAGGAACTACGATCGAGCATTTGACCGAAGGAGTTCATACTGCACAGGAAATGTTCCAAGCAGCACAAGACGCAAATGTTTTCCAGACATGGATCGTAAGATTTGTTGGATTCTTTATGTTCTTTACAGGGCTTAAAATGATCTTAGGACCGATTGCAACTATGGGAGTGGTTTTACCAGTTCTTGGTAATCTACTAAGTATGGGACTCGGTTTAATCTGTGGAATCATCTCATTTGTGTTAACGATTCTTGTGATTGCACTTGCTTGGATTTTCTATAGACCATTACTCGGTATAGCACTTCTCGCTGTGGTTGCCGCTGGTGGATATTTCTTGTATATGAAGAAGAAAGAAACTGCAGCCAAAGCAGCAGCATCCGGAAGTGGAGCCGCTCCAAGTACCCAAGCGGGTTAATTGATTTTTTAGATATGTCAAGGAATCACAATGGGTTCCTTGACCTTCTTATTCAAAATGTTTCGTAAACTCCCTAAAGTCTTGTAATTCATACAGGCTTTGGGGATTGTTACGATCCCATTACTAAGCCTATTTCTCGCACTCAAACTTTTCCTTTACATACCTGACCAATCAACTAACCTGTCAAAAAAGAATAGGAGATTCGTTATTTGGAAATTTGGTATACAGAAGGGTTAGAGATCAGCAAGGGAAGGAAAGTTAGTTATAGAGTCACAAAGACGCTAGATAGCATTCAAACCCCATTTCAAAAAATTGACGTGTTCGAAACCGAAAGTTTCGGAAGGATGTTTACATTGGATGACGTGACTATGGTCACCGAACGAGATGAGCATTCCTATCATGAAATGATTGCCCATATTCCAATGATGAGTCATCCAAATCCAGAGAATGTTCTAGTAATTGGTGGCGGAGATGGCGGAACTGTTCGTGAAGTTCTCAAGCATCCAAGTGTAAAAGAAGTTGTTCTCTGTGAAATTGATAAAGGTGTCGTGGACGCTTGTTATAAGTATTTTCCAGAAATTGCTGAAGCTATGAAAGACAAAAAAGTCATCCATCACTATGATGATGGTGCCAAATTTGCTCGCGAGAACAAGGGAAGATTCGATGTTATCTTAGTTGATTCGAGTGATCCAGTGGGTCCAGCGGAAGTACTATTCAAAGAACCTTTCTATCGTGATATGGCAGGAGCTCTCCGAGAAACTGGAGTCATTGCAACTCAAGCTGAATCTTATTGGTATCATGGCGATGTCATCAAATCGTTGTTTGAGTTCATTCCTAAAATTTTTCCTCAATATGGTTACTATTATACGACCATTCCGACTTATCCATCCGGGATTATCGGATTCACTTTTCTATCGAATAAGATCAATCCTTATGAGGTAGTTCCAGATCCAAGTAGGGTGCCAAAAAATTTAAAATACTACAGCCCAGAGATTCATAAGGCAGCATTTGTGCTTCCTGAATTTGCTAAGCAGTATATTAAGAGAAGCTAATTCTTGATCAAATTTTCGGGCATAGTGATGATTCTCTTTCTCGTGACAAGTTGCACGGGAATCAACCTGATGAATGGAGTCTATAGAACTTCCAATGTCACACATCCTACGCCCGATTATTCTACTCCTGCCGTTCTGCTAAAGGGCGGTGGAATCATTCATAATGAACGGATCGCAGGCGGAATTGGCAACCTTACGGAGGGTGAGCTACGACGTGGGGAAGCTTGTTCTTGGACAATCCTTTGGTTAGTTGCCGGTGGCAATTCCTCTCTAGCGCAAGCCAAAAAAAACGCTGGTATCGACTTTATCCATTTCGCTGAATATAAGCAAGAAGCGATTCTAGGATTTTTTTTCCACAATTTTTGCTCTATCGTTGTTGGAACGAAAAAACAAACGGGATCTAATCGAGAAGTACCTAAGGCAGAACAAAAATTGGATAAGCAAGGCGAAAACCCATGATTGCGATGATTTCAAAATATAGCTTTTATTTTGGAGAAAGAATCATCCATAAATTTTTCAATAAACTTGTGATTGTTTTCATTATATTCTTTTTGAGCAATTGTGCTATTGGTCCCAATCACGGAGCAATTTATACCGATATCCGATATCCAGGAGAATTCAATATCGACAATCAAGTGTTAGGTTCTAAATCGGGACAAGCTTGTCAGTATATGCTGTTTGGGCTTATTACCGTTGGTGATTCGTCGGCCGGAGGCATTGCAAGAAAATTTGGAATCTTACGTCTTGCAACAATCGATTATCGATTTAGAGGCATATTTTATCCTGTATATGGACAGTTTTGCACTGAGGTGACAGGCGAATGAATCCTTTTGATCACTTTATAAAATCACGGTTTTTCAATTTAACAGTTGATAGAATTATTTTTAAGAGATTTTCAATTTTATTTATTATAGTCATTTTTAATCTTTTCTTACTGCAGTGCACTTCATCTCCCATGCATGGAGTTTTATACAACAACACCAAGCACCACGTTTTCCCTCTTTCCAGTGGGGTGCGACAGTTGACTTCCCATTCGATTCTCACATCAGGCAAATCTTGCTCTGTTGGTTCTTCTATTCTATTTTCCTTTTTCTACTATGGTGGCGGAGCAAGTATTGAAGAAGCAGCGCAGAATGGTAGCATTAGTAAAATTGCGGTTGTAGATCGAGAATCCATTAGTTTAATATACGGAATTTTTTATCAAGAGTGTATAATTGTTTGGGGCGAATAGTTTTATTATTTTTGGTATTCGTTTTACTTGTTCAGAATTTCGATTTGGAATCAAGCGAAGTAAAAGCGGTTCAGTATGATAGAGAAGCCGAAGAATTAGAAAAGAAAGCAAACTTAGAACAAGATCCAATTGAGCAAGAACGTCTCAGAAACTTAGCAAAGTTTCGCCGACAAGATGCAGCGATTTCAAGGCAAAAACATTTTTACAATCCACCGAAAATGAAGATTGTAGATGGGAGAGACTTTGGAGAGATCGATAGGCCTTTTCCAAGATCACATTCATCAGGAATAAAAGGTATGGTGGATTTTACTTTAGGATATGGAAGTGGTGACTTTATTTCGTCTCCAGGAGGCGAATTTCAGAAAAATCCTTACCTTATCTTCGCCGCCAATGCGGAATTTATTCCTAGGTCAAGTTTAGGATATGATAATATTATAAATTATAATTCAGTCGAGAATCGCACGGTCTATGGAATTTTTCCTCGTAATTTGAGAATCCGATATACTGACGAAAGTAATGTGTTTGGATTTATGTACGAGGGCAGAGGATTCATTCTAGATTCAAGCTACAATGGTTTTGCTTCGGCAGACATATCCAGTCGTGGAAACGCGATCGTTGATTCTGAATATAGATATTTTGAATCCAAATTTTCTTATTTTTATAGAGAAGATTGGTCATATGACAAAACTTTTACATTAATTTTGGGACTACGCACTCAGAATCATAGTTATATGGAGTCGGGACTTTTGCCGAATGCAAGAATTTTCAATGATTATACAGAACAATACTTTGGACTAGGCCCAAATATTGGGATGAATTATTCTCAGAATTTTTTCGGCGTCTTTGTCTTTACGGCTGGGCTAGAGTTAACAGTGGGTGGTGGAGTGATAGACTACGAAACTTTGGTTCTTCGAGACGCAGGAATCAATCGTCCAGCTAACTTTTCTAAAATGACAATGGAAGATCCAGTATTAGTTTCTTATATTGGTGGTGAGTTTTATACTAAATTTGAAATACTGATCAATGAAAAGAATCGATTCGGAATTGGTCTGAACTATCATGACTTCAATCGAATTACGGAGAATACCAGCACCCCTCTTTATTTATCAAATGATTTTAGGCAGATCCAGTCTGACTACACTCGCTATTTTATTCGAAATCTAATCTACAATGAAGATGGTAAATCAGGAAACCCGACTCGTTATTCAATTATGCGAACAATAAATTTGGAGTATACTTATGTTTTCTAACCGCTCCAAACTAGAGTCACAGCAACTAGCTAGGAAAATATCCAAAATTGCTTTAATATTATTAATCTTTAGTTCTCTGCAATTTTGTCATTACATCGAACTCAAAATTTATCCTCCACTTCCCAATAAAAAATTTGTTCCAGACCAACCGAAAAATACATCTATTTCATGGGTTGATGACACGGGTCTCGGAACCAATTTAGCATATCATAATCCTTCGATATTTTCTCCGCGATTTCTTGAAAATGAATTCGGTGGCTTAGTTTATATTTTGGATAGAGAAGTTTCTAATCATCCTGATATATATCCGAGTCTACATAAAAACGGCAGTACAAAGATTCATCTAAAAGAATTCAGATTGAATACAAATGATAGTTGTTTTTCAAATCTTACTTCTATCAATATTCGCTTGGAAGTAACTAAAAACAATAAAATCTATCCCTTCACATACAAAGATGAGATACATTCCTCTGTAACGGATTGTTATCTGGTCGGATCAACTCTGTTGATCGTTCCCTTGGTTGTATATGTTCCGTACCAAGGATTCAGGGGAACAAGAGAAGATCAACTCAACCAATTGGGTAGGAACGGCTTAAAGGCGATTCTTGATTTTTTTCAATCGGATTTGCAATTAAGCAGTGAGGCTAAGGAATGATTGTATTATTGCAGAAAACTTTTTTCCTTTTTGCAATATGTTGCATAACAGTTGGGTGTTATAGTTTAGAGAAGAAATACAATTATGGTGAACCTTATCAAACCTCACCAGATTTATGGACTGAGGATGATCCACAATTCGAATCGGGCGTCGAATACCAGATACTGGATGATATTGGAAATTATATTTTCTCCATCCCTTCCAAGTTGATTCTAATGTCTTGGAGACTCAACGATCATAAGATATCCGATGCGACCAAGCAAACTATGCAGAATTATATCAGAGAAAACAATTTACGGGATGTTAAAGTAAGATTCAATCAGTATGCACCCATATCCGAGCTAAAAAGAATTTGGAGAAATGATAGCATCAATCCAATCGTTAAGTATAGTTTTGGTCTGCTTGGTTGGTTTGTGTATGCGGTTTTACCAGAGAGGTTATTTGCTGGATTGCTTGGTGGAGATCATTACAATCCTTTTTCCAATTCCATCCATCTTTACTCCAATGTTCCAGCCATAGCCATACATGAAGGTGGACATGCCAAGGATTTCAACCAGAGAAAATATAAAACTTTGTATGCCGGAATCTATTCTATTCCAGTGATTGGAGCATTTTATCATGAGGCAGTTGCAACAGATGATGCAATTGTATACTTCGAACATAATCATAAGAATGAAGATATTGACGAGTCCTACAAGATTCTTGTTCCAGCTTATAGCACTTATGTAGGCGGCTCAATCGGGGAAGTTGTGCAAACACCATATTCTATAGTTGCAGTAATCCCTGGGCATATTTATGGAAGATACAAGGCTTGGAAATTTCGCAAGGCTAGAAGAATTGGAGAATTTAAAAATTCAGATCATTATAATGAGGATTGATGTTAAGTTTAGAAAATAAATATACGAATCGGTTTTCCGCACTACAATCCCTTCTAACAGTTGGATTGGATCCCGAATGGGAGAAGTTACCTGATATTATTAAGAAAGAAAAAGATCCTTTTTTTCAGTTTTGTAAACAAATTATTGATGCCACAGGTGAATTTGCTCTTGGATTCAAACCAAATATAGCTTTTTTTGAAAGATTTGGATGGGAAGGAATTCGACAATTCGAATTGGTTATCGAATACATTCGAAAAAATTTTCCAGATTCCATAATCATAGCGGATGCCAAGCGAGGAGACCTAGGCAACACAGCAAAAGAGTATGCAATGTACTATTTCGATCGATTGAATGTGGATGTACTAACAGTCTCTCCGTATATGGGTCGTGATACAATAACCCCTTATCTTGAACATGATAGAGGCAGTGTGTTTATCTTATGCTTAACATCGAATCCATCAGCAATCGAATTCCAGAAATGGAAAGACAAGGAACATGATATCGTGCCTGGCTATCTTCACCAAGCGGTTGCTAAATTGTCGACTGAACTAAATCGTGAATATAAAGGACGTGTTGGTATTGTCACTGGGGGAACTCGCCCAAGTGAGATTGGATTGATACGAGAAGAAAATCCAGAACTGCTTTTTTTGATTCCTGGCTTCGGTGCGCAAGGTGGTGATCTAGAAGAGATCATCCAAAATTCGGGGAAGCGGGCATTTATCAACTCTTCAAGAGGAATTCATTTTCTAAGTAGCGGTTTGGATTTTGCCGAGAAAGCCCATGATCGAGCAAAGGAAATTCACAATTCTATGAAGAAAATCCTATCTATGTCTGTCTAAAAGAAAAAGGACAGTAAATTGAAAAAGAAAGTCGCAGTTATAGGAACCGGCATATCCGGAATGAGCATCGCATACTTTTTATCTCAGGACTTCGAAGTGGATGTTTACGAGAAAAGCGATTATGTTGGCGGGCATACAAATACAGTCGATGTAATGGAAAATGGAAAGAAGATTCCCATTGATACTGGATTTATTGTTTTTAATCATGTAACATATCCGAATTTGCTTAAGCTTTTCAATAAATTGCAAGTGCCAACAAAGAAATCGGATATGTCGTTTTCTGTTCAGAATGAGGCTCGGGGTTTAGAATTCTGTGGTTCAGGACTTAGCGGACTTTTTGCTCAGAAAAAAAACTTTTTCAAACCATCTTATATTAAATTTCTGCTCGAGATCAATAGGTTCAATACCAAATCCATTGAGATTTTGGATAACCCTAGATATGAAGAATATACACTGGGCAAATACATGGAAGAAGAAGGTTACAGTAAATCATTGTTAGATGATTATTTGGTGCCAATGAGTTCTGCCGTTTGGTCTACACCTCCCGATCAAATGCTTGCTTTTCCTGCTAGAACCCTAGTTCGATTTTTCTATAACCATGGATTTCTAGGATTGAATACTCAGCACCAGTGGTATACGGTTGATGGCGGCTCAAGAGAGTATGTAAAACGAATAACCGCATCCTATGCTAAGAATATTCAACTAAAAGCCTCCATCACAGGAGTTGTCCAAACTGGCAAAAAAGTTGATATTCAATTCAAGAACGGATCCAAAAAAACATATGATCGCGTAGTCATTGCAACACATGGGGATACTGCTCTTAAGCTGCTTAAGAAACCAACCCCAATGCAAAAGGAATTGCTATCAGAATTCCAATTTCAAAAGAATTGGGCAACTCTGCATACTTGGGACGGGGATATGCCATCAATCAAAAAGATTTGGTCGTCTTGGAATTACAAATATGCCCGGGGTGCCTCTAAGCAATCTTCATTAAACCAGATGGAGCCATTTACGGTTTATTGGATGAATCGCCTTCAAAATGTTTCGAAGGAAAAAAATTATTTCGTAACCATCAACGATCCAGGTCGTATACCCGATTCTGAAGTGATTCGTAAAATTGAGTACGAGCATCCGCTTTTCTCTTTGGGTGCAGTCCGTGCTCAGAAGAGTTTCGGAAGAATCAATATGGAATCCAATATTCATTTTGTTGGAGCTTATTGGAGATATGGTTTTCATGAAGATGGAATTGACTCTTCAGTTAGGCTTGCGACAATTTTGCTTGGCCGTGATCCTTGGGCAAATCTGTGAACTCATCAATCTACGAGTCGATTGTTCATCATTCGCGTTTCTCCAAAAACAAAAATCAATTTGCCTATAAATTATACAATTTCCACTTGGATTTGGATGAACTGGATGAATTGGATCAAAAGCTATGGCTATTTTCACGGAATCGATTTGCAATTTTTTCCTTTTATGACAAAGATCATATCCAATTCGGTGGATCTAATATTCGGGAAAATGTTGAACGTTACGTCCGTGACCAAGGATATACGGGTAGTATTGGCAGGATTACTTTATTAACAAATCTAAGAATACTTGGATATGTATTCAATCCAGTTTCTTTCTACTATATCTATGACAAATCAGACAATGCAGTCTGTGCAATTGCGGAAGTGGGCAATACATTCGGCGAAATCAAACCATATTTTTTCCCGAGCACGGACAGCGGGAATTTTGATTTTCGTTTGCGAGTAGATAAATTTTTTTACGTGTCTCCATATATCGCATTAGATTCTGAATTCGATTTTAAGTTGAAAATTCCTAACGACCGATTGCATATACAAGTTGATTCTTATGAGAAATCAGAAAAGACTCTTGCGACAGCTTTCACTGGTAAAAAAAAGCCTCTACTAGATCGATTTTTATTATTTTATTTTTTAAAATATCCACTCGTAACAGTCAAAGTGATAGGTGCGATACATCTTCAGGCATTGAAGTTGTATCTATACAAAGTCCCCTTTCTAAGAAAGGGAGACAATCAAGAGTTACAGAGGGGAGCTCAGCTTGGAAAAAGCAGTTAAGGAATCTTTAGAAACAGTTGCATTAGAGTCTAACAACAATTATAATCTTTACAAAACAATTTTTTTCAAGGCATTGTCCTCGATGAAGAAAGGAACGTTGAGATTGATACTTCCTGATGGTTCTCAAGCTTTTTTGGGTGATCCAGAATCGGATTATGAACAGAGATTCCATCAAGGACTTGTGCATATTAAGAACCCCGTTTTTTTTCGTAAGGCGGTTCTCTATGGGGATGTGGGATTTAGTGAATCTTACCTAGATGGGGATTGGGATACCGATGATATTGAGAAAGTAATTTCTTGGTTTCTATTAAATGTGGATTCTGCACCCAATCTTTCAGGCACTAAGAAAAAACTCTTCCATTTGGATTTTTTCAATTTAGCCAATAAATTTTTGAATGTTCTTCGTAGAAATACACTCAAAGGTTCCAGAAGAAATATTGTTGAGCACTATGATCTAGGCAATGGCTTCTATTCTATTTTTCTTGATAAGACCATGACTTATTCTTGTGCATATTTTGAAAATTTGGATCAAAAACTAGAGGATGCTCAATATGCAAAAGTAGATCTTCTATGCAAAAAACTCCAATTGCAAAAAGGAGAGCATCTCCTAGAAATTGGAAGCGGTTGGGGTTTTCTTGCCATTCATGCTGCTAAAGAATACGGCGTCCGTGTTACTTCTGTCACTCTCTCCGATGAGCAATTGAAATTTGCCAGAGCGCGAGCCGAGAAAGAAGGGGTGAGTGATCGAGTGGAATTTAAGCTACTGGATTATAGAAAAATTGAAGGCCAATTTGACAAAATTGTATCTGTAGAAATGCTAGAAGCAGTTGGCGATAAATACTACGAATCTTTTTTTGCAAAATGCCAAGAAGTATTGAAACCGCAAGGCTTGATGGCATTGCAAGTGATCACATGTCCCGATAATCGATTTGCTGCTCTCAAAAAAGGCGTTGACTTCATCCAAAAACATATTTTCCCTGGATCTTTACTCCCGTCCATTGCTAGACTCAATGAAGCTGTCAATAAGACTGGAGATATGTTTTTATTTGGCTTAGAAGACATGGGTTTGCACTATGCAAAGACTCTGAATCTCTGGCAAGATGCATTCGATGCAAACGTACAAGATGTACGGGCACAGGGTTTCAATGAGAAATTCATACGCAAATGGCGTTATTACCTTAGTTATTGCGCAGGTGCTTTTCGTATGAAGAACATCAGCGTTGTTCAGATGGTATATACTCGTCCCAATAATCTAGCCATAAAAGGGTAGGATTATTTGCGAGAAATCAAGAAAGACTATATTTTCAACCAACCGTTAGAAGTTGTTTGGGATTCACTTACAATTTATGAAATTCTAATACATTGGCTTGCTGATGAAGTTCGTGGTCGGCCAAAATTGGGTCAAGAATTTTCTTGGTCTTGGAAGTTGGGTGATGAAGGGGAATTTACGACCAAAGGAATTTATGAGGCAATTGAGCCCAATAAATTATTGATACTCAGATGGAAGGATCATCCAGCTGGAGATATTTTCCTTAGATTGGATGTAACGGAAGTTAGTTCGGATAAGACCAAACTTACGATAACAAACGGAGGATTCCCAGATTCTTCACATTTTGATCTATGGCTAGAAGGAGCCGAGGCCGCTTGGGATGATCAAACTCAACGCTTGAAGGCATTCTTAGATAAGAATCCTAATCCAAGGACATTGATAAAGTAACAAATAAGCATTGAACGTAAGAGGGGGTAAAAAAGCATGGTAAAAAAAGAAGATTTCTTCGAACGGAGGGAAACTAATTTGGAATACCCTGAATTGGAATCTTATTTTCAAGAGTTAACAGATCGTACGGATCGTATCGCAACAATGAATACACATTTCGATGCGAATCCGAAAAATGACATTGATGAGATGCTTGCGTTCCATGAGAACTTAGTGAGCATCCCTTGGGATCAGGCTGAGCGCAGTTATTTTGATTTATTCTGCAGTTATTTTTCTTTTCATCTAAAGATCGTAGAAGAAATCATAATGGAAGCGCGAGAGATATTGGATCCAGAAAACAGACCTTATGTTAAGCAACTCGTTGCTTATACTAAAGCTTCTGAAGAATGGTTCAATAGTTTAAAGAAAAACAAGAAAAAAACAATTAAGGCACAGGTCGCCTGAAAATTCCTTTTCACACAAAAGCCTTCTATTCTATATTGAATATGAGAATGGAAGGCTCCTTTGAAAACTAAAAAGTTCTTATTTTACCCAATCATACTTTTTGCATTCCTCTTCCTTGTTGATAAAATATTTCTGCTAGATTCAGTTCGTCTGCTTATCAAGAGCGATTTCACGTATGTCTATTATGAAACCAAAAGTCAACTTCTTGATATTTTCATAGATAAATACAAAAAGGGTGAATTAACCAAAGACAACAAAAAAGTCATGGTGGTTCTCGGGTCCTCTAGGCTTTTGTATTTTGATTCCAAAGAACTTGAACAATTCTATCCAGATTGGGAAATATATAATTTCTCATCCGCTGTTACCACTCCTGCGTACTATTGGTATTTTCTGGAACAGATATTGGATGCTGGCGTAAAGCCAGACCTAGTCGTCTTGGAAACAGATCCCAATCAATTCAACATAAATTCCATATTCAAAGAATCGAATCTTACATATAGCTTTGATTTTCCGTTTATTCTTCGTTATATTGGTTTATTTGGAAGAGATTATTTCAATTACTATCTTGGTAAGACTCTATTCGCGGTAAAAGTAAATAAGCCTTATTTGGATGCAGCTTTTCGAAATTATAACAATCCAAATCTTCCTTATGTTGAGGCAATGAAAGATACAATTCGTACTTCTTTGATTGAAAATAAAGGACACGCTACTTCGCCAGTAGAAGATTATTTCGAAAAGGATGCAAGTAGTTTGGAAGCAACGAGTCAGCGGACAATTGATTGGCTATTCGCTTCTTATAAGCCATCTGAAATGCAGTTTGAATTTTTTGATATTATACTTAAGAATACTAGAGAAAAAGAAATTCCTTTAATCATCGTATGGCCTCAAAGTTCTAAATCTATGCAAGACAGATTGCGAGCGAATCCCATACTCGATAGTTGGAAGAAGGATATCAATGCGGTAACTGATAAGTATCAGTATAAAATTCACAATATGGATGATACCAAGGAATACTACTGCAATAGTTTTGCGGATGGTGGACATATTGCGAAAGATTGTTATAGACCGTTTATAAGATATCTATTCCTGCAATATTTTAAAGATTATAAACCTAAAGCCTTGTAGTTTTTTATTTCGAAAGGAAATTACCAGATCATAATTTTCCTTTTCACATATGAGTCGAAGTATCTATAATTTATTTTGAATCAATTGCGGACGTGATTTTCTCAAGATTCAAACTGTTAGCCATAGCACTAAAGATCTTATAATAAGCAGACTTATTCTTGTATAATGATTCATGAGTTCCGATTTCAACTATGCGCCCTCTATCTAAGACGACAATTTGATCCGAATCAATAATTTGCGAAATGCTATGTGAAATTACAATAACTGTTCTATTTTCCTTTAAGGCATCGATACTTTTTTTGATTTCTTCGATCGCTATAGCGTCCAAGCTTGCTGTCGGTTCATCGAGGAAAATTATTTTTGGATCCTTCAAGAATAAACGGGCTATTGCAATTCGTTGTTGCTGACCTCCGGAAAGAAGGGAAGCTTGCGACTCATATCCATCCGGCAACTCGGATATTTGCTCGTGGATATAAGCCTTCTTTGCGGCAAGAATAATCTCATGATCTTCGGCATTTGGATCGCCATAGCTGATATTTTCTCTAATCGTACCTTTGAATATATGATTTTTCTGAAGAACCAATCCTACTGAATTTCGTAAAATGTTTGTATCATATTCTTCAAGATTGATGCCATCCAAAAATATATCTCCACTACTCGGCTTATAAAATTTATCCAATAGATTGATTAGCGTGCTTTTACCGGCTCCACTTAACCCAACCAATGCTGTGACTTGATTGGGTTTAACTGTAAAAGAAATATTTTCCAAAGCGAACGTTCCATTCGGATAAATAAAATTTACATTCGCAATTCTGAATTCTCCTTCGACTATTTCTGGTGAAAATGTTCCCGATGATTCCACTGCGTTTTCTTCTTCTAGAATCGAAAAGAATCCTTCTGAATATATAAGAGCATCATTTACTTCATCGTAGATTCTATGCAATTGTCTTATTGGCGCAGATACATTATTGAAAAGCAAAATATGAAACATTATTGCACCGAGACTCATTGTCCCATTCAAAACAAAATATGCTGTCAGAATAATGATTATGACTATTCCGATCTGTTCTAAAAAACTTTTTATACTATCGAAAAAATAACTGGTTTTACGAGTTGCTAATTGATTAGAAGTCATTTCAAATTGGATTGTTTCATGTTTATTTGATTCCAATCTTTCTCTAACAAATGATTTTATTACTGTTATGCTTTCAATTAGTCCAATGATTCCATTATTCTTAGTTTCCCGATAACTCCTCATCTTTCTACGAAATCCCTTTAGACGAGATGCTTGGATATGACTTATCCAGAAATAGATTGGGATAATACATAAGCTAACAAGTCCAACATAGAAATTTGCTGAGAACATAAAGAAGAGTGCTACAATCGAATTGGCAAAAAGTGGCAGCACTTCTATAAAAAAATTCTGAACTAAACGAGTTAGGCTAGATATTCCAAGGTCTATACGAGTCTGAAGCTTACCGCTTTCATTTTCTTGAGACGTATAAAAAGCCATCCTATATGAAAGAATACGTTCAACAATCTTTTGTGAGAAATCACGTGCGATAAAAATACGTAACTTTTCTCCATAAAATTTCTGTCCAAAGATCACTATAGAATTTACGATTTCTTTGATAACCAATATAGCACTGATCTGAGCCAATAGAATATAACCTTCTGCTAATGGGTTAAGATTTTGCAATAACGATTCCAAGCTATCTACGGTGTATCTTAAGATATGTGCATTGACTTGTGCAAGAAATGACCCGATGAGTGTAAATCCTAAAGCAAAAAAAACCATCCTTTTATAGGGAAGAACAAACGGTAATATTTTATTGAATAGCTGGATGAGAGTCAAATTTTGAACTTCTAATGTTTTAGATTGAAGTATAAACTATTTAACACAGTTTTAAGATCAACTTTTAAATTCTATTTGATTATGATCTTGAATATAAAACGAAATCGATCGAATACCACGTATTTATAGAATCGATTAAACTTTTTTCTTGATAAACAAACTTTAATATTTTTGAACGAAGTAATGTTTATCTCAATTTATTAACCTGGGTTAATAACATTTGCGAGTTTTCGGATCACTAACTTAAAAAGGAGATTTGTTTATATGTTGAATCGAATAAAAGTTTTAGTGAAAGGAATTGGGTTTTTAATTTTTAATTGGAATTCGAAGTATGAGGCTCAAGAATCCAGCCCTCAGCCTGGATTGATTCTGATTGTGATGAGTGCTGCCAATAATTTGTTGATTGATGAAGAAAGAAATTATGAGACAGGCGTTTTTCTTAATGAACTCTATCTGCCCATAGCTGAGTTGAAGAATCAAGGATATAAATTCCAATTTGCTACACCCAATGGCAAGCAAGCTAATATAGATCCAGCAGGTTTAAACGATAGGTACTGGACATCAAATGAGTTGAAGTCGGAGGCCATTGAATTCACAAAGACAGATCCTGATTTTTTAAAACCCATTACATTAGAAAAGGCGATGAGTCAAGTAAGTTCTTACAAAGGTATGATTGTTCCAGGTGGGCAAGGGCTAATGGTGGATCTAATCTATGATGATAATATTCTTTCTTTATTGCGAAAATTTCATGAAAGACAAAAGCCAATCGGATTGATCTGTCATGCACCTGCTTTGCTCACGGCTTTTCCAAAAAATGATAACCCTTTTGTTGGCTACAATGTAAATTCTGTTACATCAACAGAAGAATGGTTTATAGAAAATTTTGTTATGAACGGAAAACCTAAGATCAGAAAGATCGCAAATCTTCTAAGCGATATTGGTTTAAATTATGAAAGTAGTTTTTTCCCAGGTGGTCAATATGCAGTTCGAGATCGGAATTTGATTACAAGTCAGAATCCTTTTTCTGGTGAACCATTTATCAAATTGTACCAAGAAGCCCTTCTTGATAAATAAAAATTGACTTGGAAGGCGCATATATCGCTAGCTAGATAATTTACTTACTTAATAAATAAATAAATAAATAGTTAGTTAGTTAGATTTTGATTACTCATTCTTTTGTGGGAAAATTCTTGCTTTAATTCTACTTAGGCCTACATTCGTAATTCCTAAATAAGATGCAATTTCGTGATCTTTGAGTCTCGATGACAGATTGCCTTTCTCATTTAAGAATTCTTTGTATCGTGTTTCAGCGCTGAGTAGAATTAGATCTGCTTCCCTTTTTTCTTTTTTTATATACAATGACTCGGCGAGATTTTTCTGTAGGATTATAAAGGGAAGGTAGCCTGCAAATTTTTTCTTCAGTTCAGTAAAATCAGAAACCCAAACTTGTGATTCTTCAGAAGCAACTATATCGAATCGAGGTGGTAGATTGGTAAGAATGGAAGAATACACTCCAATCGTATCTCCTTCTATACAAAAATCTTTGATCAGATTTTTTCTATTTGACTTATAGATCATTTTGAACAAACCAGATTCGATGATTCCAATTTTATAAAAACTTTCATTATTTTTAAAAAAGCCTTCATTTTTCAGGTATTTTGTTTTGTGAAAGGATTGCAAAATGGATTTGAGTTGCACTTCTTCAAATCCAAATTTTGCTAAGTATTTTTCTAACATAGATTCTTTTACGAGATTAAATTTAAATATATTATTGAAAAGAAGAATACAGCACTTAAATTTTATCCTAAGTCAATGCAGACTCCAAGCATGACATTGCCTAGAGCCGACCTATATATTAGAAACGAACTCACTAGTCAATTCCGGATCTGGCACTTATGGCAGAAACAATTGGCGCATACCCACCTTAAATGAACTTAAAACATTGATTCAGTGCAATTATAGAACTATGCCAGATTTTACTTTCAACTTTGGAAACAAAGGAACGGTCTCTATTAACTTTTTCTAAATCTTTCTGCACTTCTGCAATATTGAGTATATTGGATTCTTTAGATAAATATGCAGTACGATAAAAATTTGTTTTATTTCTTGATGTAAAAAGGATTGTCGAATCGAAAAATCTTGAATATTATAGATACAAGAATCCAGCCGAATTTTAATATCATGTTTGACTCAATTGAATATGCGATTTTCGAAATAGTCGAACGGAATTTTAAATGTCGAAATAAATTATTTCTTAATAGAGTTTTTGAATAATCATCGAAAGTAAAAATTTTCATCATAAATGCTTTTTCGATCACCGTAGCAGCTGATTGTCCATATCCAAGTGCAAAACTAATTCCTTCACCAAACAACGGATCTCCTCCAGCGGCGTCTCCAATTAACAGGGCGTTTTCTCTGGATATGGGTATTTTGTTCTCCCAGCTATGCAACGGATGTCCTTGGAGATCGCAATTTTCCAAATGAATGCCTCGCTTAAGTAAAGAATCTTGAAGAATATTTTTTAGATCAGCTTTCACTCGAGAAGTGTTGGTCCGACTGTCAAATATTCCTCGATTGATCATTCTTTGCCCGTTGACAATGGATGGAAAGTCCCAGTAATAGCCTTGCATACCTGATCGCATGGATCTAAAATCCAAATCTACAAACTTCTGATCAAAAAGATATTCATCTTCTTTGCGACAAGGTGTAAGGACTTCAAGTAATCTGCAGACTGTATTATCGTACTTTAATCCTATGGATTTTCGAACTAAACTGGAAGAACCATCTGCTCCAACAAGAGTTCGACAGTCAATCCGTCCTCGACTCGTTTCCACATTATATCCGTTAGAGTTCATTTTGGCGGAGAGAAATGTTGTATCTTCTAGGATCTTTACACCTTTGGCTCGAATATTTTCTAAGAGAAAATGATCAAAGGATGCGCGATTCACAATTTTTAGTACGGGTTTGCCTTTTAAGCTATATCCAATATTTCCATAACGAACTCGAATCTCATTGACAGAGAAAATATCATTAGGAGGTTCAATTTGTAAATTTTCCAATACTTCCATGGCAGGAATGCTGAGCGCACCACCACAAAGTTTTTTACGTGGATGTATTCTTTTTTCAATAATGATGATTCTAGGAACCCAATCTAGAGATTTTTGAATTAAATGTAAAGCAAGTGACAAACCTGCGGGACCTGCACCTACGATCAGTACATCAACAGATTCTTCAATAGTATCTTTTGAATTATGAAAATTTAAATTCTGGTTGAGCATTTCTATTTTTCTAGGATTGCGAAAGTAGTTATTCCCAGTGTATTGGTTTTAAGTTCTTTCGACTTTGCAAAAATTGATCGAGATATCAAATCTTCTAGCTCTTCCTTACTGCGATAAATGATTGACCATTCAAGAATATGAGTTAGAAGTTTTCGATCTTGGTGCGTTGGTGATGTAACATTGATTACGGCTTTTCCTCCTTTTTTTAAGTGAACGAAGATCCAATCCAATAGTTCAACAACTTGTTCATCCAATAGATAATCGCAGAATCCTATAGCATAGATTAGATCTTGGTCTGATATTCGAAATTGAACTCGACCTTCTAAAACGCCTATAATATTTTGATTGATAAAAGCGAATGAATGATTGTTGTTCATTTTTCTATTGAGAATTTCTTGAGCATGGGTTAAGGCTTCTTGATCAATATCTATCATCGTGATATTCAATTTTTGACTCGAAGTTTCGTTTAATGCACTTATAAGTTCATAGCCAGATCCTGAAGCTAGGCTCAGAATGGATGTGTTCGATTTGTCCTGTATGCAAGTATCTAAAATTATTTCAGTCATGAAGCTGCGATCTTCTCTTCGACTAGTGCAAAAATTCCTACCGAGAAACCACTTATCGATCAATGGTCCCAATTGACCATCGCCCCATGGTTGATTGGCATAAATCAATTCGTTAACTTTGAAATCATCTGTAAAGCCTCTTGGTTTCATATAACAGTAGGCCATAGTTTCGCTTAACATAAAGCGTGCAAATGTCTCTCGAAATATATACGCACCAATTCCGATATCAAGTTGCTCAGTATCTCGAAATGCTAATAGGTCGTCGAAACCTATTTTGACGAGAGATTCCGCTTGAGTGTAAATCTCAAGTAATTCTAGTATATTATCACATAATGTATGTACTGTGGTCTCAACTGATTCAATAGTTCCACCTTTATTCAAGTATTCGTCGAGTTCTAAAATTTTGGAATTGAATTTATGAATTGCGTCTCTTAGTTCTGGAGGAATCTGTCTATGCGTAATATGTCCTAGTCTTGTAGCATGGAATCTATTCACCTGAGCAATATCATTTATGTTCAACTCCTTTTGGTTGGCTTGTATATCTCTCAAGCGTTCGGACAGAGTAATAGCTAAAGAGTTGTAGAAACGAGATGAGAAGCCAGGATCGGACGCAATTAATGAATTGAGGTGAGTTGCATCTATTTGCTGTACGGTGACATTTTCTTCCGCGATAACCGATGCGCTTGCGGGTGCGTTCTCTAGAAAGCTCATTTCACCGAAAACTTCGTTTGGTCCCAATCTATCAAAAGTCAATTTGTGATTTTCATTTCCTCCTAATATACGAACATATCCAGTCAGTATAATATAGAGCATCGAAAGTTCTGACTTTTCTTCAATTATCAATGCATTATTTTTAAAACTTAGCACTGTCGCATGAGAAAGTAAATTTTTCCAATCTTGTTCTGTTAGTAACTCAAAAGTTTTACGCATTGCTGCCTTCCTTCACTGCATTTTTCCGTGGGTCTATATTTTGGAGAGTTTGAGGTATTGCAAATGTTGCGTCGCGTCCATGGAGTCCAATCTCTAATGCACGTTCCCAGAGTCGTTCACCGACAAGGATCGCCAATCGTTTCCCACCGGGCATAAGTATTCGAATAATTTCAAAACAGAAAACGAAAGGGCGCATAAGCCAAGGTAAGAATCGCCAGAAATTTCTTGATAATCCTAATTCATCGGCACGTTTGCGTCCCAGTAAATTTCTGCTTAGTCCAGCTAATATTGATTTGGTTACGTTTAAAAATGGTAAACCGACTATATTCTTCACCATAATCGCACCAGCTTGGAGCAATGCCTCAGTCAGAAGTAGTGAATCAGATGTCGCTGGTAATCGAATTTTTTCAATTACATCAATCATGCGACGATATTCAGCTCGAGTCGCACATAGAATGTCTGTATCTATTCCGATTAGGTATCCGTTATATCGCCAGAATGCATAAATCGATTCTTCTTCTTTTCTGTTAATCAACATTCCCCAGTTCCGTAATGCATCAACAACCGTCATTGAAAACAATACATTGGTACCTAGTAAATGCCATTGGTTAATCGGAATTCCCCAAGCCTGAGAATCCCATCGATTGGATTTTAGGAGAAGACGTCGAACCTGGGCATGCATTAGCCTCACTCTAACACAAATTTTGAAACCATTCCCAAATCTTTCCATTCCGCCTGGTTTGATGCATTCGTATACATATCTCGCGGTTTCCATTAGTCTGCGAGGTGCACGTTGAACAAGCCGCCCGGAAAAAAGTAGAGGCCTGCTTCCTTCTGGATCGAGGTATCCGGTAGGCAAGGAATGGCATAATAAAGCTGCAGCTCCAAGACCACCAGCTCGCATAAAAGTTGCGGCTCCATAATTTATTTCCTCTCGATCAAGCCATATCGGAATGGTATCCAATTGAGCGAAGAAATTCACCAATGATTCTGGGGGCATTGATATTGAATGGATTCCGTTTTCTAATGCTTGGTTCAACATAGCACTGCCTTTACCAGGAGCCATATTCGCGAAGTCATTTGTCACTTCATCTGCTAATGGATCGGATTTCCAAAATTCGATCCGTATTCTATCTACCAGCAAATTCTCATTACTATTTTCAGAAAATTGTTTCGAACTTCCTGTGTGCATGAAAGAATGTATCGATCTGTTCAAATTTATTTACTTTTCTCCGCTATGAACACATAATAGAGCCAAAGTTTTTGTTGTAATGCTTGCCATTGTCTTCTCGCAGCTACTAAGTTCAAATGTTGTGTGCGATTTCTTATCTTCAACCAATGCATGAAATGTCCAGGAATCCAACTAATTAAAGCTTGACGATTGAGTATTCTGGATGAAGGCAGGATTAGATCGGTAGTATCTATCGCTTGAATTTTATTTTCGTGAAAACCTCTTTCTTTAAGGGATTCGAAGAACTCGCTAGGCGTTACTAGACTTGGAACTGCCCACGGATGTAGCCATGAACGCATTAGATTAAGTTCACTTAAGCTGAAAAGAGACTCTGGACATCTATAGAATCCATCCGCAACAATTAATTTACCACCTGGCTTTAATAGGCGCCATGCTTCATTTATAAAATCATGTTTATTCGGTACATGGCATACACTTTCGATCGCCCAGATGACATCAAAACTTTCGGATTCTAGACCAGTATCTTTATAATCACATACTTTAAAATCTACTAAGTCAGATACATTTGCCTGCATGGCATTCGCGGTTGCTGTTTCGATTTGATTTTTGGATAGTGAAATTCCTGTTACACGGCATCTAAAAGCATTGGCAAGATATATGCTACTACCGCCCACACCGCAACCAGCATCCAAAATTGATGAACCTTTTTCTATGCTCGCACGGTAGGCTAGCCATTGATTTTGTCTCACGAGCGCAGCGCTAAGATTTGCTACATCTGATTCCCAGAATCCAAAATGCAAAGCTTGACTTTGTTTCAAATTCCAAACCAGTCTATAATCTATTTCACAGCTATCGTAGTAAGCTATAATTTCAGATTGAGCGAAATACATAAACATCAATTAAAAATGCTAAAGATTTAAAGCCAAGGATATAATATATATTGTATGTATTTAAAATTCATTATTCTAAGAAAAATTATCTATCAATAATATATTTCATTTTGTATAAATAATAAAAACCCCCTGTTTAAGGGGTGGGAATTTTTAATAAAACTCATTGCATATAATCTGATGTCTGCATTACGCAGCTGGCTTTTTTATATCAATCCCTTCTGGAAACTTAGCAAAGTCCTTTGGATTCAGAGTATATAGAATTGATGCTTTGCTTTTTAGAGCTACACTATAATGATAAAAATCATGAATATTCCCACCTTGGACTTGCAATATAGATGCCTGCTTTACGAAGGCAAGGGATTCTTTAGTATTTAAACTTTGTACTTCTATATATGGCAGAATATTTTCTTGGATCATGGTAAAAATAAGAGTTGGCTCAACCTTGGAAGGAACCGGAATGCGAGTCATGACCGAATAGTATTCAACAATTGCATGCTGGGAAGTGATCATATTCAGATTTTTAGATTGGGACAAAAGTTGAAAACTTTCTTCGAAATGCGGATGCTTTTTCCAAAAGGCTGCAACAAAAATGGAAGTATCCAAAAAGACAGTCTTCATAAAAAAGTTTCGATCCGATCACTGCGAACTTCTTTTAAAACCGATTGTATATCCAGTTCTCCGTCAAAATTAAGAATCATAAATCCGTTTTTATTTTCAACTTGGAGAGAAGGCAATATCCTCTTGCGAATTCGAATATCCATTCCGTCACGAATGATTTCAAGCTCAGTGTCTGGTATCAATTCGAGTTCATCTCTCAATTCTTTCGGGATCACCATTCTTCCAGATTTATCAATTGACGCAATCATTCTACCATTTTAGAATGGAAATTACCATTCGTCAATGGAGAATCAAAAATTTTTCTTAAAAATTCATCGGAAAAATCAAAAACAATCGATAAAACTCTAGTTTTAAAAACCCCCTGTTTTGGGGGTTGAATGCATGAATATTCATTTGACTCGACAATCTCAAAACATATAAATTTCAGACATGATTAGTCAAGAAATTGTAGAATTGATGAAAGCAAATACAATATTTGCTCTAGGCACCGCTAACGGAAAAAACGAACCGTTTTATACAAGATGCTTCCTTGCAAACCCAGAAATCGGCGATTCAAAAATTCAAATCCATATTCCTGAGGTTATGTCCAAGCGTCCCATGCAAGATTTGAAAGAGAATCCTATGGTTGCACTGACACTTGCCGATATGACGAATTTTTTTGCCAGACAAGTAAAGGGAAGATTTCTGGAAGCTCGTCCTTCCAGTTCAGCTGAGATAGCTCAGATCAATCATTTTCAAGATAAAATAAAGGAACTTATGGGGAATTTTTTCGGCCCAGATTTAGCAGATGGTTGGAAGCGCTATATTGTTGATCCATCGGTTTGTATAACAATGGAAGTTCAAGATGTATTCGAACAGACTCCAAAAAAAGGAACAGGAGAAAAGCTAATATGAAATTACCAAAAGAAATTCAATCCGCTCTCAATGGAGTGATTCCCTCAACAATGGCAACATGTAGTAAAGATGGAATTCCCAATGTGGGATTTATATCGCAAGTATTCTATGTTAACGAAGAACAAGTTGCAATTTCTCATCAATTTTTTTCCAAGACGAGTCAGAATCTACAAGAGAATCCTAAAGCTCATATACAAGTAGTGGAACCAGGAGACGGTACTCCATGGTTTTTAGATGTTAGCTTTTCACATAAGGAAACAAGCGGAGACCTCTTCGATCAGATGGATATGCAATTGGAAGCGATTGCTTCAATGTGCGGAATGGAAGATATTTTCCATTTGGAAGCCGCATATGTGTTCGATGTGATTTCCGTTCGTAAAGGGGAAGAGGCCCAGATTCACTGAAAATGAACAATCTCGAATCTCTGGGAAGTGCTAAGGAAAATAAAGAAGAGATTATTGCTGTTCAAGAAAAAATCGATGTACTGAACGGAGAGTTGAAAAGAAAGAATTTGGAATTCTCTGTGATTCAAATTCTTTCTAATGAGATCATTACAAGCTTGGACTTAGATCGTATCTTCCAAGTTGCGATGCAGAGCTTGGATGAATACTTTGGGTTCTCACATTCCTTGATTCTATTGAATGATTCAGAAAAGAGTATTTTAACTGTATCAGCGAGTCACGGTTATTGTGGACAAGGAATTGGAGCAACCGTCCCGATTGGGCAGGGTGTGATTGGTGTTGTTGCAAAACGAAGAAAGTTGATGCGTTCCAGTGGCATGGGGTATCGCAAGGTTTATGTTCAATCTGTCCAAAAGAATATGAATTTGGATCAAGTATCCATTCCACTTCCTGGTTTACAGAATGTTGGGAGTCAACTTGCGATTCCACTCGTAGTGAAGGATAACTTGATCGGTGTTTACGCAATTGAAAGTGAAGAGTTTAACGCTTTTGATTCTATCGACGAACAGATATTAATGATAGTTGGTAACCAAATTGGTTCAGCTATTAGCAATGCAAGAGCTTACCGAGAGATTGAAGATCTAAAAAATAATTTAGAAGAAAAAGTTCATGATCGAACCAAAAAATTAGAAGAACAAACTAAAGAAACCGAAAAGCAAAAACAAGAAATTCAAGCACTCAATCGATTGGTTAAGAGTTTGAATGAAGATATAAACTTGGATTCAATTATGGAAAAGGTTTTTCGATTTTTGAACCAGAGATACAAAATCCAATACTTTTCCATATTGGGAATCTCTGAAGATGGAAAATCTTTGGATACTTTAGCTTCAAAGCTTCCTGAATTTATCTCTCCTTACACGTCTAACAAAATCGCCAGCATGAAATACCCAATCACGCTTGAACATGGAGCACAACGTCATGTACTGCATCTTCGCAAACCCTTCTTAATTAAAAATGCAGAAAATAAAAAATGGAGGAAATTTCTTACAAAAGAAGAAATTTATATAATTGAAAATTCTCAAATATTTAACGTTCTTTTTGTACCATTGATTGTTAATAATACCAATGTTGGAGTTCTAAATCTTAGCAATTCGGAAGATAAAATGAATTTATCTCAATCTGACATTGACCAAATATCTATATTAGGTGAGAATCTTGCTGGGATTGTAATGAATTCTAAATTATTCTCTGAAGTAGAACAAGAAAAAGCAAAAGCAGACCATCTATTATTGAATATTCTTCCGCATTCGATTGCCACTGAACTAAAAGAAACCAATCAAGTAAAACCGCAATATATAACATCATCTTCTGTAATATTTACTGATTTTGTAGGATTTACAGAGATATCTGAGAAGCTTTCGCCTGAAGATCTCATCAAGGAATTGGATGGATGCTTTTCGCAATTCGACGAGATCTCCAAACGTAACAATCTAGAAAAATTGAAAACGATCGGAGATGCTTATATGTGTGCTGGCGGACTCCCAATCTCGAATCAAACTCATCCGATAGATGCTTGTTTGGCGGCACTTGAGTTCAGATCATTTATGAATCAAATGGGTGATATCAAAAAAGCCCTCGGTCTTCCATTTTGGGAGCTTCGAATTGGAATTCACACTGGACCCGTAACTGCCGGTGTAATTGGAACCAATAAATTCACTTATGATATCTGGGGAGACACTGTGAACACTGCAAGCCGAATGGAATCTTCTGGGGAACCAGGCAAGGTGAATATTTCTGGAACAACTTTTAATTTAGTCAAAAACTTATTTCTCTGTGATCATAGAGGAAAGATTCAAGCTAAAGGTAAGGGTGAAGTAGATATGTATTTTTTGGAAAGAATTAAGTCAGAATTCTCAGCAGACAAGGATGGACTAGTTCCGAATGAAGAATTCTTTCAAGCGATAAAACAATTGTGATCAATATACATATTTATTCTCCTACAACTTCTGCAAAATAGAAAGATCATTCAAAATGCAACCTAACCGTAAATTATTCAAGCATATCTTATCTTCTATCATTCTTTCTGTGATCATATTTGCTTGCCTTGCAATCCTATCCTGCTCCCAAGCCAAAGAAAAAGAATCAATCGTTGTAGATGGATACTTAGATTTACGGAATCACGATTTCGCACATAGCAAACCAATATCTTTACGAGGAGATTGGAGTTTTTATCCGGGTGAGTTCTTAGGCCCCGATTCTGCAAAGGACACACGCCAATCCATGGATAAAGTTAATTGGGAATACATGGGTGTACCTGGAACGTGGACGATACCTAAAGAGAAATACTCTAAATTCCCAAGCAATTACAAGGCAACTTATCGATTGCTGATAGATTTTCCCGAGGAAGAGAAACTCAATTCTAAAATCGCAATTCAAATGCCAACAGTTCTTTCTGCATACCGACTTTATTGGAATGGGAAATTTCTTGCAGAAGAAGGAAGTGTCGATGAGCCGGGTAGCCCATACATAAATTCTCCTGTAACTCGTATTCTCGAGTTACCGATTGTTGAAAGTAATAAAAACGAACTTCTTATTCATGTTTCTAATGAACTCATTTCCAATGCTGGAATTCGTTTTCCTATTCTTTTGGCTAATAAAGAGCGCATCGAGCAAGACGGATTTTTTTCTTATGTTTTAGTAACATTTTTATTTGGCGCCCTCACAATTATCGGATTATATCATATCGGATATTATTTTGCGAGAAGATCGGATTTAGCCCCTTTTTATTTTGGAACATTTGCAATCTCCATCGGTATATGGTTAGCACAAGCTACTGAAAGATTGATTCCGAAATTAATTCCTAGTTTATCATGGGGAGTTTCGACTCGATTGGAATATGGATCTTTTTATGCAGGAATATTTCTATTCCCTTTATTTATTTCATCTGTTTTTCCCAAGAAAAATTTCCCTCTTTTTAGAAAAGTAATTGTTCTTCCATCCATTGCCTTATTTGTTTCTGTATTTTTTCTACCTTTCCCCATATTCTTGGATACTCTTCCTTATGCTCAAGGCTTTGCTGGACTATCGGTTATTTATTGTTTTATGGTAATAGTCCAAGCGTTTTGGAAAAAGGAACTTGGCGGCAGTTCCATGTTTTTGTCTTTCTTGATTCTTGCTTTTACTGTGATTCATGATCTTTTTGTTTCTGCGTTTGCATTGGATTCAAGTTATGTTGCTCCTTTTGGTTTCTTGGCATTCATTTTGGCTCAGTCGTTTATTCTTGCCTTGTTCCACTCTCAGACTTACAATCGCTTGGAAGAACTGAGAGATCATTTAGAGCAAACAGTCGCAGACAGAACGGCGACTCTTCATGCACTCAATGATCTAACAAGAAAAATCAATACTACAAAAGAAATTGATTCCATCGTTCATCTTACTTCGGCTTATATGATGAGTGAACTTGGTATGAATCGAATGTTTCTTGCTCTAGTAGATGCTGAAAAAAATGAAGTTATAACACATGGCGGTATAATCGGTGAGGCTAAAGAGGAAGACCAAAAGTTTTTTAAAGAACTCAGTGCAAAAATCAATCCAGAACTCGGAACAATCTATAGAACGATTCAGAAGAAGAAAACTGTACAAATTGTTCTAGCCAGAACAAAAGATGCTTTCTATGGAATGGATCAAAAGGTAATCGAATACTTTAAACCAAAAGTGATAATAGAAATTCCGGTTGTTCTTGACAACGAAGTTCTCGGTGTGATGGTCATTGATCCGGGAGAAAGGGTTAACAAGAATAAATTGAGCGAACTAGAAAGCGTGGTCTCGCAGATTGCAGGATCCATCCAAAGTGCAAGATTGATTCAGACAATCCACAAACAAAAAGATGATAGTGAAACCTTGGCGATTCTTGCCCGCGAAACCAACCGAGGAGCATCCATTGAAGAGCTTCTTGAACCAGTAGCTTTTACTTTAAATGCACGACTTGGAAAAATAAATTTAGCACTCTATACAGCCAATGATGATGCAAGCTTACTTGAGTTAAAGGGAGGATTCAATAATGGAGAATTGGATTCAATTCAGAATTATTCCGATTTTATTCAAAAAATATCTTCCGATCCACTCAAAGGAGGAATTCATGCTCAGATCTTTCAGCGTGGGAAAACTTTTCATTCCCCTCGTGTTAACCAAAAGGCATTAGAACATTCAGAAATAGATAGAAAATTGTACGAAATCTGGAAATATGATTGGTTTATGATCGTCCCTCTCATGCTGAAAGGAAGATGTACGGGACTGCTCTCGGTTTCAGGTAATAAAACTGATTCGATTCCCAGAAACAATCTGCCCTTTATAGAAAAATGTGCTGACCTTATCGCGGGAGCTGTACAGAACTTGCAATTGGTTGAGCAAGTAAGACTCGAACAAAGACAATCGGAAAAAGAACGAGATAATAATGAAATACTGGCAAAGCTTTCCAAAGAAGTGGTAGAAGGCGTTGGTTTCAATCAAATTCTATCGACCATATCTTCCTATTTAGAAGATCTTATTGGCAAACACAATATTGGATTTTATCTCTGCGATGAGGACGCTAAGAATTTGATATTTACGGCATCAACAAGAGATGGTCGGATAGTAAGCTTTGAAGAAATTCCTGAAAGCGTGCGCATCGTTCCCCTCATTAAAGAAAGCGGTAGTATGTATAGATGTCATTCGAAGAATAGACAGGTCTATTTTCCCAAAATACCTAAAGAATTAATTGAAACGTCCACAGTTGATAGAGTGATCCAGCAATATTTCAATTTAGATTGGGTTCTTGTAGTTCCGATTTCAAAAGGTAACACAGTGATAGGTGTTATTGCACTTTCAGCTTTTGGAGATTTGAATTTGTCGAAATCCGATAGAAATAGAATTCAACAAATTGTTGGCCAAATTGGTGGAGCCATTCAAAGTAAAATGTTATTGTCTGCTGTGGAAAAAGAAAGAAATACAGCAAAAAGGCTTCAAGAAGAAGCAGAATCCGCTCAACAAGAAACGGAAATTCTAGCTGAACTTGCAAGACAAGCAAATGAAACAATCAATCTTAAGAATCTCTGCTCAACTTTTTTTGATCATCTAGAGAGACATTATGCAATAAAAAAACAGGCTCTTTTCATTGTAGATACTAACAATTACACACTTGAACCTGTAGATGGACGTGGAACGGAAGATCCAGAGGTATTGCAAAAATGGCTGAATACCTTTCGCATCAACTTGAAGCAAGACTCTGGAACTCTCGCGTCCACTTACAAAAGACAAAAATCTTTTTATCTCAAAAAAATTCCCAAATATTTAGAAAGTAAAGATCTCGAAATTGTAAATACATTGAAACCGAGTTCCATCCTCCAGGTGCCGCTCGTTGTTCAAGACCAAACTGTTGCGATTATGATTGCAGACTCCGAAAAAAAGCTCACAAATAAAGATCTCACATCGATTGAACGTTTATGCAGCCAGATCGCTGGAGCTGTAAAAGTGGTAACTCTTCTCCAGTCCACACAAATTGCCAGAGAAGAAGCCGTTGTTGCCAAGGAAGAAGCGGAGGTCGCTCGAGAAGAGTCGGATCATTTGTTGGAGAATGTTCTACCGAAATCCATTGCCAAAGAGTTAAAAGAAAATGGAAGCGTTGAACCAGTATTATACGAATCTGTATCTGTTCTATTTACGGATTTTGTAGGATTCACAACTGCCGCATCAACAATGAGTCCAGCTGAACTCATCCAAGAATTGGATGGATGCTTTTCACAATTTGATGAAGTTGTAAGTCGAAACAATCTAGAAAAATTGAAAACCATAGGCGATGCTTATATGTGTGCTGGAGGTTTGCCCATTCCCAGCGAACACCATGCAATTGATACTGTTCTTGCGGCTTTGGAATTTAGAGCATTTATGCAGCAGATGGCTGAAGTAAAAGAGCATTTGGGATTTCCCTTTTGGCAGATCCGCATCGGAATTCACACGGGGCCGGTAACTGCTGGAGTAATTGGAAATAATAAATTTGCCTATGACATCTGGGGAGACACGGTAAATATAGCTAGTCGTATGGAATCTTCCGGCGAACCCGGCAAGGTGAACATTTCAAGTGATACTTATGAGATCATTAAAGATATGTTTGATTGTGAATATCGTGGTAAGGTAAAGGCCAAGGGTAAGGGTGAGCTTGATATGTATTTTGTCCATAGAATCAAAGAAGAATTCTCAGCTGATGTGGATGGGCTTTTACCCAATGCAATGTTTGAAATGGCACGGACAGCCGCCGCATAAACCACCTGTTTAGGGGGTGGTCTCCGTCAAAAACAAATATGCAACTCAATCCAAGAGCCGTAGATTTGGACTCTAATAGACATTTTGTAAATTGTTAGAGCAAATGCGAGTTATCCTGTGCATCGCGGAACAGGAAACCTTCCGTGATTAAGGTTGTGAATTACGCTATTCGATAATTATCTAATGAGTAATAGGGTTTTAATTAAATGAAAAATAAATTAACATATTTTCCTTTATTTTATATAGTAATTTATATATCTTTATTTTTTTTTGATGGCTCAGTAATCCATTCTGAAGATAATCAACTAAAAACTTATAACACTGTTAAAGTTATTCCTTTTGCTGAAAAGGGAGTTCTAGATCTTAGAGATTGGGATTTTGAGCGAGATGGAAATATTGAACTCAAGGGTGAATGGAATTTTTATTGGAATGAATTTCGAAATCCAATCAGTGATCTAAATGATAATGGATCAAAACGATATATAAATGTTCCAGGAAAATGGAACGATTACAAAATTTCTGATGATGAAATACTCTCAGGAGAAGGGCATGCGACTTATACTTTAAAAGTCTTGATGCCTGAGAATTCTCCAGAACTTGGATTCAAAATTACAGATGGCCAAGGATCTGCTTATGAATTGTTCATGAACGATTCATTGGTTGCAAAAAATGGAATCATCGGAGATTCATATACAGAGGAAAAAGCTGAGTATCTCCCTCAGTATGGAAAAATATCACCTAACGCAGAATTATTTATTTCAATGCTGATCTCCAATCATATTCATCGCAACGGAGGATTTCAGACAGCTTTAGAAATCGATACTCTTGGGAGAATTCTTTCCAAGCGAGAATATAATAGACTGATCGAAATATTTTTACTTGGTGTGCTTCTAATAATTTCGTTGTACCATTTTTCCTTATTCTTTTATAGACGAAAAGATAAATCTGCTTTGTGGTTTGGGCTTTTGTGTATGGTTATGGCACTTCGGCTGATGATGACTGGAGAACGTCTGTTTATCGAGGCTTTTCCTTGGATGCCTTTTGTTATAAATTTAAAACTAGAATATATTGGGTACTACGCACTTGTTACTCCATTTGTAATGTTTTTATATGGATTATTCCCTCAAGAACTCACAACGATCGCACGCAGATTTTTCGTTTATATTCCTATCGCATTCATTGGTTTGGTGATATTGTCGCCAGTTTCCATTTTTACAGAATCATTGTTCTATTTTCAAATTCTTACAATTCTGGGAATGTTGTACATAATGAATATTCTCATCAGGGCTGTAATCAAAAAAAGAAAAGGATCAAGATTGATCATGCTCGGATTTATTATTTACTTTTGCACAGCGATCAATGATTTATTATTCTATAATTTTTATATTGGAATTGGGAATTTAATTCCTATCGGATTATTCTTTTTTATCTTTGCCCAAGCCGCAGCGCTTGCGCATAGAATAGCGGATGCTTTCAATAGCAGCGAAGAACTCTCGGATAATTTGGAACTCAAAGTTGAGAAAAGAACTATAGATTTAGAGAACGCAAAATCTGAAATTTTCAAAATGAGTGAATTTACGAATCGAATCAATTCACTTAACAATCTTGATGATATTCTATCTGAATTGACAAACTATATGTATTCAAATTATGAAATTGCTGGCTCATGGCTTGCTTTGACCAATGAGAGTAAAGAATATCTCAGAACGATAAACTTTTTCTCATTTCATACACTTGATCCAAAAGTCAGTGAATTTTTGAAAGATCGTATCATTCCCTTAAACGAAGAAAGTGGATTCATCTATCAGGTATATAAGTCACAGAAGCCTTTTTTCTTAAAAAAAATTCCGAATTTTGATCATAAATTTAATAGGGAAATTTTGGATTCTGTAGGAATGAATTCTTTTATAATTATTCCTTTGATTAGGAATAATGAGTGTATTGGGATATTGAATTTTACTAATTTTACTCAGGAAATGCGAATACGAAAATCTGATGTTAGAAAAATTTCATATATTTGCTCACAGGTTGCTGGATCAATAGATAATAATAATTTAATTGAGCAAGTTAAAAGGGAAAGGGAATCCGCATTAAAGTCCAAGCAGATATCGGAAAAGCAAAAAAGATTTACAGAAAGTTTGAATCAGTTGATCAAGAGTTTAAATGAAGATCTAGACCTGAATACTATAATGATTAAGGTCTCAGAATATATTAAGAAAAATTATAATTTTCACTATTACGGATTGTCTATTATAGGTGCTTCCGGAGATAACTTGCTTCACGCACATTCTGAAATACCTGAATTTGTAACACATCAAGAAAAAGAAATTATAAAAAATACAATAATCAAACTCAATCAAGATCAAGGTACTCATGCTCTGGCATTCAATTATAAGAAACCAATTTTTGCCCAAAGGATTAGAGCATCGGCACTGTCCCAAGAAGAGCAAATACTCTATCAACTACTGAAATTTGAATCATTGGTTGTAATTCCTTTGACTTTGCAGAATCATCCAATAGGATTTCTTGATTTGTACAACGTTGGTAAAATCAGTTTAACGAAAGAAGAGATTACATACTTATCTATCTTAGGTGAGCAATTAGCTGGAATAATTTATAGTTCAAAACTTTATAAACAAGTTGAACAAGAAAAGGAACGATCTGATAATTTACTTGAAAACATTCTTCCAAAGTCTATAGCTGAAGAATTAAAATCGGAACTTTCTGTCAAACCCCAACTCATTGAATCGGCTACTGTGCTTTTTACAGATTTTGTTGGTTTTACTAAAATTGCAGAAAGCCTTTCACCTGAAGATTTAGTGAGAGAGCTAGATGGCTGCTTCAGTCAATTTGATGAAATCTGTAAGCACAACAATCTTGAAAAATTGAAAACCATCGGTGATGCATATATGTGTGCCGGTGGATTGCCCGTTCCTAATCATTCTCATCCGATAGAAGTTTGTCTCGCTGCATTAGAATTTCGTTCTTTTATGCTACAGATGGGGGAGATAAAGAAAGCATTGAATCTACCTTTTTGGGAACTACGTATTGGAATTCATACTGGCTCTGTTACAGCAGGTGTTATAGGAACAAATAAGTTTGCCTATGATATCTGGGGAGATACTGTGAATACAGCGAGTCGCATGGAGTCTTCGGGAGATCCAGGAAGAATCAATATTTCCGGTGCGACTTATGAACTAGTAAAAGATTTTTTTGAATGTGAGTATAGAGGTAAGATTCAAGCCAAAGGCAAGGGCGAAGTAGATATGTATTTTCTTCTTCGCATAAAACCTGAGTATTCAGTTGATTCAGATGGACTTGTTCCCAATGGTAAGCTACGTTCCAATTCTGAAAATTCCAATGGGCATATTGCAATTCATTCACATTGAGAAAACCCCCTATTTAGGGGGATAGAAATGAATTATTAATTTTGACAATTTGCTCGCTGGATCATGAAATTAAGTTATGGCAATAAATTATTCTCCGGCTCAAGCTCGGAAATTATTAAAAGAACAGACATATTATTCAATTATTTTCATAATATTATTTTTCTTTAATTCAAATCTGTTTTCTCATACTTTATTCATGAAAGATTTAAACATAATCTATGGAATTGTCTATAAGCAAGATAGTGATCATGTTTATCTGAATTCTAGCAATGGTTCCAAAAAAATCCCAAAAGACAATATAGCTAAAATATTAGTCCAAGATATCAAAGACGAAGATAAATTAAAAAAAATTCTCATAAAAGTTCGCAAAGAATTTCCTCAGTCATCAAAATCTGAAAAAACAGTTCAAAAAATTCCTGAGCCTTCGACGACATACAAAGATATAGAAATTGAAAGTGCAAAGAATATACTCGCAGAAATTGAGGTCGAAGAAAAGCAAATAATTCATGAAAATTCAATATTTAGATCTTTGGTTCTACCAGGGTGGGGGCATTTTTACAATAAAAATGATAACTGGGGTTATTTTTTTAGTAGCGCATTTATGCTTTCACTCGGTGCAACAGTTCACGGTTCGATGGAAGTTAACAGAGCTGAATCCAATTATCAATCGACCGTCAATGAAGTTTCAACAACAGCGATCTTAATAAATCCTAATTTTAGAAGGGATACTAGTCTTGTTCACTATATTTATGCTATTCAAAGAGTGGAAAGTAGCTCACAAGGAATCAGTAGAGCACAAATAAATCAGAGAAATACGATGATATCCGTTTTAGGAATTTATATGATTCAAGTTGCACATAATTATTTTACATCTAAACCCAACTATGCTGATGAGTTAGATGGTCAAGATTTGTCTGGTTTCTTTTTTGATTATTCCCAAATTAGAGAACCATTCAGTCAGTCAATAGTGAGAGAATCCAAGGTTGAGTATAGATGGACATTTTAAAAATACGAGAATATACTATATTGCAATTTAGAAATCTATTTATTATAAAAATATTAATAGTATCTATCTTTTTTACCAATTGCCAAAATACCATTGGAAAAGAAGATCTTGATCCGGATAATCCATTAGGACTTTTATTGCAACTCTATCCATTTATAGTTACAATTCCAAACACCAAGGAAATAAAGTTTCTGTTTATCCCGGAAACTAAATCCTATGGAATAATTAACGGTACAAAAATCAACATCACTGTCCCGTTTCAAACAGGATTAACAAATTTAAAGACGAATTTATTTCATGACGGTCGTTCGATTCAGTATGAAGGAATTGATTTCAATCCCGAACTTACTTCATTGGATTTTACAACAAAGATATATCTAAATGTCATCGCACGAGATGAATCAAATAAGAATTATGAAATTCAAGTTAGTGAAGGACTTGCTGATTCAAAGGAATTGTTAAACTTTCAATTTGACGAACTCGATGTTCGGGGAATTATTTCCACGAATACTGTTTTTTTAAATGTACCGTTTGGAACTGATTTATCCAATTTAGCTCCGACTTTCTCTCATTCTGGCGCAAAGGTTTATGCCGTTAGTGGAGGAATTCAAGGAGAAGAACAAATCCCTCGTGAAACAAGAAAAAATTTTAACAATTCACAAGCGTATAGGATTGTTGCTTCCGACGGATCAACGCAAGATTACACTATATCAGTAAATCTGAGTAGTGAAGATTCTAATAATATTGAACAAGTCTTAATTAATGGGAATAAAGGAACTACAATCGGAGATATTATTTATTTCATTTTTCCAAGCAATCAAGATATTTCTTCAATTCCCATTATTATTTCTCATAAAGGAAAATTAGCAAGAATCAATGGAAACCCGCATAAGAATGGCGAATCTCTATACAATTTAAATATCAACCTAATTTTGGAAATAGAAGCGTTCAATGGATCCGTTCGAAGATATTCAATTAGAAGTGGAATTTCCGTTGCGCCTGGTACTTTTTCTCCAAGCTTTACTAACAATCAGAATGGAACTATATCAGATAACAATACAGGTTTAATTTGGATGCGTTGTATACTAAGCAATGTTCCTGGTGTCCCAAGGACAGGAACATGGTGTGTGGATACTGCAATTGGAAACTATTCTTATTGTAATTCCAACACAAATGATTGTAATGGAGGAACGAGTACGGGAAGTTACGGTGATTTTGTAGGTGGATCGAATTCATCTTCTAATACTGCTTGGCGAGCATGTAACTTAGCTAATACGACTCCTGATGGCGGATATGGAGGCAGAACAAATTGGAGATTGCCGAGATTGAACGAGCTTCAATCTATAATTGATTATGCAGGAGAATTGAATGCCAGTGGATTTGCTGGTAAGCCTTACAGAACTTTTTTCCCGATGGGTAGTGGTGGAGGTCAGTACAATTTCTTTCAATGGACTGCCTCAACTTTTTCGGTAGGAAATACTTTATCATATAAAGTCTGGGGAACAACAGGAGCAGTGGAGACAGAATCTAAGACAACTGTGAATGCTGTTCGTTGCGTATCTAGTCCTTGAGGTGAATTGAAGAATTATTATGAATGAAACGACGACTAAAGATAACTTGAAAATTGGAATCGTTGAAAATGACGATTATTTTTTGACTGAACTAAATGAGAGATTGGAAAAACTTTCCAATATTCGGAATATTCAATCTTGGACTTCTTCAGAGCAGTTTTTGATGGATTTAGACAATCTAGATTTAGACATTCTCTTCCTTGACATCATGCTTCCAGGTATGAGTGGTATTGAACTCGTTGGTAAATTAACTGAAAAATCTTCAAAAACCAAAGTCATTATGCTTACCAATATGAATTCTGATGAAATGATATTTGATTCCATAAAGAATGGTGCATTAGGTTATATTCTGAAATCTGATATCGGAAGAATTCGCGAAATTGTCGAAGTCGTTCAAGAAGGTGGTGCAACAATAACTCCAACGATAGCTCTAAGAGTTTTTTCAAGCTTTCGCAAAATTCAATCCAATGAATCTCAAGGATTGACTGATCGAGAAACACAAATACTCCAACTTCTCGTAAAAGGAAAAAAAATTGCATCAATTTCTCAATTTTTATTATTGAGCGAACATACTGTGAACGGTTATGTCAAATCAATCTATAAAAAATTGAGTGTTCACAATCGAGTGGAATTGACTTTAAAAGCTCAGAAACTTTCTCTTCTATGAAAAAGCTAGCTTTACTTATAAGCTCTTTCTTATTTTTGTTCTTAGTCTATTGTTCATCATCTAAAACTTCTGAGCTTTCCACGGAAAGTGATAGCCTTGGCAAAAATGATCATACAAGATATCATATTGATTTATCAGTCTTTAAAAATTCAGAAATCTATTCAATTGATGGACCTTGGGAATTTTACTGGATGGAGTTATTGCAACCAACAAAGCTTAAGAGTGATTCTGATTATGAGATTCCTGCAAAGAACAAATTCCAGCAAAAATCTCCAGATTTATTACTTAACGAATTTAGACCTTGGACAAAATCAAAATTAAACAACGCAGGACTTCCCGCTTTTGGGTATGCTACCTATCGAACAATTCTTAGAATTCCTAAGTCTGGAATGCAATTAGGAATTTTTTATCCGCATCTCTTTAGCGCTTCAAGGATCTGGGTAAATGGAGTTGAACTTGCGCATAAAGGAAAAGTTTCCGAACAATTGGATCTAATTCAGTCTAGCCGAAAGAATACAGAAGTTTATTTTACTGTTCCGTCTCATGAATTGGAAATCATTCTTCACGTGGCAAATTCACATTTTTATCAAGGCGGACCAAGAGGGAAGCTACTCATCGGATCAGAAAAGTCAATCAAAAATCATATCGTTAAAAATATAATTTTGGATGTTATAGTTTTTGGACTTATCTTAGGTTCTATGCTCTATCATCTTTTTATTTATTTTTTAAATAAGGATAACAAACCATTCTTATTTTTTTCTATAGTCTGTTTATCATTTCTTTTAAGATTGCCATTTCATAATATGAAGTTATACGGAATATTCTTTGATGAGATACCTTGGAGTACCCAGGCTTTATTCCTGCATTGTTTGAATATCATTTCAATGCTTGCTGTCGTTTATTTTTTGAATAGTTTATTTCCAAGATCAATCAAATCCTATTTTTTTATTATACATTGGATTGGCGCAATCGTTGCTTTTGCACTTGGACTCATCAATGAAAGGCTATTGTCTTTGGTTAATTTTTATTATGTTTTGATATTTCTACCTTTATATCTAGTTCAGTCTAGCTATTTGATATTCTTTAAAATCACAGAGAGAAAATCATTCTTTCTTATGGCAATCGGAGTCTTAGGTTTAAGCGTATTTTGTTTTTTGGCTCTTATTCTTAATTATTTTGGAATTGATAGTGGGGCATATCTCATTTCTGGATTTTTGATATATATTTTATTCCAAGCTCTGGCACTGAGCCGTTTCTTTACGATTGCATTGGAAAATCGTACTCAGTTAAAATTGCAGTTAACCCAAGAAAATCAAAGGGCTTTGACCAAGCAAAGAGAAGAATTACAGATTCTCATGCACGATAGTCTGGGTGGCGAATTAACTGATATCCATGTATTCTTGGAAAGAAATATCAATACGAACACGGAAAAATATGATAAGATAGTTTTAAATAATCTATTTAACAAAACAACTTCGATAATTCAATCATTTCGCAATCAATTGTTATATATTGAAGACCTCAATGTAGCCTATGAAAATCTTTTCGCTGGGTTGAATCTCACCATACTTAGGAGATATTCAGATGCAGGTCGTGAGGTGGATTTCAATCTTCCGGATATTTTGCTTGAGAAAGATTTTCAAGATAAAATTTACAATAATCAGAAAGATATGCTAATAAATTTATTCTATCTTTTTACAGAAATTTGCACAAATGATCTTAAGTATGGGATTGGTGAATCCTATTGGGATATTGATTATAAGAATGCTTGCTTATATATTCAACAGAAAAATCAAATAAAGTCTTTACATCATGAGATGGAATTGATTCCAAAAGCAGGATTAGCGCGGGTAGAAAAGATGGAAGGAACATTGCATGCGGTTGTTGATAAGGACAAATACATTTTAAATATTTCAATTCCTGTGACCCCTAGTATTCCAAATTGATTTCGATTTTATAATTGTTCAAGATTCTTTGAATTTTTTCTTTATATTGCTCCCATTCATTTTCTTTCTGATAGGATTCGATTAAAGGAATTATATCTGGGATTATTTTTTGGATGGAAAGATTCAGTTTTGTGAAATCCACTAAATAAGATTCAATTCTATTTATCCGTGAATGCAGAGTGTATTTGTTTTTTAGACATTCAAGAAATCCATTTCTCACTGCATCTATTTTATAATATTCATCAACGAGACGAAGTGTTGCGTCTCGTATCGTAACTGTCGAACATAAGTTCCAATAAATAATTGAAGAGAGGATTTGAGCTTGCTGACTATCAAATGAAATTTCAAAACTGCTCAGAAGAATATTTCTCAAACCATTGATTCGATCATTTTCAGAAAGTTCATACTCAATTTCACCATAGCGATTTTGTTTCCCTTTGTTTATATTGTTGAGGAGTTTTAATCTTTCGTCTTTGTTCATTGATTTTTGTTAACCTATAAAAATGAATTCAATTTATTTCAGAATAGATTTCTTATATTTCACAATTGTTTTTTTCTGGAAATTCTATTTTTGGTATTATTTGTTATGGGAGTTTCATTTTTTGTTTCGATTCCTTCACTCTTCATAAGAAATATACCAAACTCTCGCAATACATCAATTACTGGGATGGACTTTTTGCCTAACTCAGTTAAAGAATATTCAGTTTTTGGTGGAACGACTGCATAAACTTTTCTGTGCAGTAGTCCGACTTGCTCAAGCTCTCGGAGAGTGATTGAAAGCATTCGATCAGATATATGAGGTAGAGTTTTCTTGATTTCTGAATATCGTAGAGTTTTTTCTCTTACTCGCCAAAGAACTGGCATTTTCCATGCTCCGCCAATCCAATCCAAAACAAATTCAACAGGGTTGTAATAAGTCTTCCCTTTGTATAGAAAATCAGGCATATTTATTTCCTTTATATATCATTCTTGATAAACTGATTAGTAAATATCATAAATGTTATTAACTATTGCATCTAGTAGGTATATACTAAAACATACTGTATCAATTAAAAATTTGGTATCAATTTTCTATTAACTACTATATTAGTTTATAGAAATAGGAGAAGTAAAATTTGAAGATCGCGATCATTGGAACAGGAAACGTAGGTGGTGCTTTAGCAACAATCTGGTCACAAAAAGGACATGATATCAATTTGGGGGTTAGAGATATAAATTCTTTTAAAGGAAAAGAGCTTTTAAAAAATTTGAATACATCCGTCTATTCAATTTCTGAGGCTGTACAATTATCAGATGTAATCGTGATTTCAACTCCTGCAGTATCAACCATAGAAGTTACTAAGTCTTTAGGTAATACAAAAAGTAAAATCATAATCGACACAATGAATACTATTATGGGCAAAGGTGCAATAGGCTACAACAATACAACGTCCGCAATTTTAGATCATACTGAGACGAATGATGTAGTAAAATGTTTTAATACTACCGGTGCAAACAACCTAGCTGATCCCAAATATGGTAATCAAAATTTGGATGCCTTTGTATGTGGAGATTCAGCTAAGGGCAAAGAGATTGCAATTCAATTAGCCGATGATGCAGGTTTTGCAGAATGTTATGATGTTGGAGGCAATGATAAGTTTGATTTGATGGAACAGTTTGCATTTTTCTGGATCAATCTAGCTATGTTCCAAAAACAAGGAAGAAATATTGGGTTTAAAATATTAAAAAGATAAAATATTTAATTTTCTGATGTTGAGTATTGGTGCTTTGGAATAGAAATAAAAAAATATTTCCCAAGAAAAATAATTGAATTGTTTTGAGAGTTGTTTCTCTTATCACTTTATGAATAGAAATTCCCTCTCGATTTTTGGCCTCGCCATGATTACATTAATGGCAATAAATCCGATTTTGGCGCAGCCCAAAACAGTCGATTTTCAATTAAAAGCACCTGAAGTTATTGAAATTGGTGCTGGAAGCAATTTTGACTTTGGTATCGATGTTAAGCTGCCAAAAGGTTTCCATATTTATTTGAAACATTTATCAACTTTAAACTTTAATATTGTTACTGAATTCAAAGTAGATAATAAGACGGGATTTCTTATTGCTCTGAAATCTGAACCTAAAGGATCTAAAAAAGGAGAAAGCATAATTCTTCCAGGTCAAGGAAATGATAAAGTTGCAGGAAGTTATAAGCTGAGTCTATCAGAAATCAAAGGTCGAGCTAAGTCAGACGAAATGTACAAGGTTCCGATCTCAATCAAAACACAATTATGTGATACGAAAAAAGACGTTTGTCTTCGACCACAAGAACAAAATATAATCTTGAATGTAAAAATTGTAAAAGATAAAGTCGCTTTAAAATCAAGATCCTTGGCAAAAGATAAAATCAATTGGCTTGATGACGATAATGAAGCTATGAAACTTGCAAAATCACGAGGACAAAAAATCTTAGTTTTATACACAGCAGATTGGTGTGGACCATGCGTGAATTTAAGTAAAGAAATTCTGTCCAAGCAAGAAGTCGGTGATTATCTTAATAAAAATTATGTTACTTTTAGATATAAAGATGGGGAATCCGATGACTCCTATAATTCTAAATATGATATAGAATATTTTCCAACAATGTATCTTGCAGATCAGAATATGAAACCAATCAAAAATGCAGATCCAAGTTGGGAGAGCCCAAAAAAATTCATCAATTCGATCACGAAATATGCTGTGCCATACAATAGCAATCAGGTATCTTCCTCAACAACGGCACCTAGTTCACCTAGCAGACCTAGTCTGAATTTATCAATTACGGGTGAAGAATCTGGACAGCTTACTTTGGCTCCGTCGGGAAATTGGGAATATATTGTCGGGAATTCAACGAAGTATAGCTTTACTGAGAATAGGCGAGATGAGCATTATATCATAATGCTGAACAATTCTAGTAACGAATGGTTAGCGGTTCCCGTTGAAGGAAAAGGAAAAGTGCTAGTCTATCGAGAAGATGTATGGAAAGACTATGGGATTGTCTCAAAGTAATGAATTATTTTCTTCCAAGTTACATTTGTAATTTTTTATTTATAAAATGTTGGATACTTAAGATTCCATCAATTCGCGTATTGCGGTGAGACTCGTAATCTCACCCTTTACTACACGGTCTTCTAAAGATTTTGCCTTTTCTTTTCGGTTGGGTTTCGCATAGAAATTATCTTGTATTGCTTCTGTGAGAAATTCACGAAACCAATATCGAGTTTGTTCTTTGCGATTTCTGGTGTAGTACCCATTTTCTTTTGTTAGTTGAATATACTCTTCAATATGATTCCATACTTGATCAATTCCTGTCGCTTCTGTCGAAGAACAGGTGAGAACTTTTGGAATCCAGTTTGATGCAGTCGGTGGAAATAGATGGAGTGCCGCAGAATACTCTGATTTCGCACCTGTCGCTTTATGGAAATTATCCCCATCAGCCTTATTGATTGCAATCATATCTGCCATCTCCATAATTCCGCGCTTGATTCCTTGCAATTCGTCTCCTGCACCAGCGAGCATAAGAAGAAGAAAAAAATCGACCATTGAATGAACCGCTGTTTCCGATTGGCCGACACCAACTGTTTCGATTAGTATTGTATCAAAACCCGCAGCTTCACACAATAGTGTAGTCTCACGAGTTTTTCTTGCTACGCCACCAAGTGATCCGCCTGCTGGAGAAGGTCGGATATAAGCATGAGGATTCTTGGATAGATTCTCCATTCGAGTCTTATCACCAAGAATGCTTCCATGGGATCTCTGAGATGTGGGATCGATTGCTAGAACTGCTAGTTTTTTATTTTTGGAAATAATATATTCCCCAAATGCTTCGATAAAGGTTGATTTACCAACACCTGGAACTCCAGTTATTCCGATTCGGATGGAATTGCCAGTATAAGGTAATAATTTTTCAATTATTTCCGAAGCTATAAGATGATGTTCATGATTGTTGGATTCAACTAAAGTTATTCCTTTACTAAGCATTAATAAATCTTGTTTCAAAATACCTTGAACATATTCATCAACTTTCAAAACATTCTTTTTATTTTTGGATACGTTGGTCTTAAGATTTGGATTGAGTGAGCTTACTTGTTCTACACCTTTGGATATCTTCAGCGCCGATTCTTTCATTGATCAAATTATTTCTTGGTCTACTTGCTGATTGGGTTTCGATTCTTTGACTTTTAGAACAAAATATCCTGTAAATAACAATAGGTATCCGAGCAAAAAAACATCCATCGACAAGCTGTTTGTTGAATCTTCTAAAGAGATTGTAAATATATAAATTAAACTTAATGTAACCGAAAGGATTGCAAGGGCAATAAAGCTTATATATCGAAATTTTGTTTTCTTTCGAATCAATCGAGTTGGATCTATTTCAGTTGCTTTTCTATCGAATGATCTTCCATAATGGAATAGGAAATAAGTTATTGTGACTAGTACTAGTATTGAAGCTAGATTCTCCAAGGCAAGCGAAGTATTGTCTATGAATTCATTCCAGCTATCAGCATAGTGAAGAGCAAGTAGAGTAGTCGTTACAAAGAATACAAAACTCATCAATTTGAACAGATTGGATAATAAATTTAGAAGGATTGGGTTTGCAGTTTTTGCAATCCGAACTTCTTTTTTGTAAGACACACTTCCATCTTCCGATTGAATCAATTGCTCACTTGTAACAACATCCATTTCCAAAGAGTGGATGTTTTCAAAATCATGTTTTAGTGCTGATTTGAAATATTTATGGGTGAGAATTCCACAATATACAACGATGACGGGTGCAAAAATCATTGTCATCCCATAACTTAAAAAAGTATTGAACAATCCGTGCGCTACAGAGACAAAACCTAATCCTCGAATAAACATAGTCGCTTGACTAGCACCATCAAATTTATGTTTTGCGAGCCAGTATCCTGATATCGCTCCCCAGAAAATATGTCCAGGAACAGAGAGTCCCGCCCGAATGATTCCCGTTTCGAAACCATGATCGAAAACATAAAAAATATTCTCAAATACAGCAAACCCACCGCCGGCACAAGCTCCGTAAACCAAACCATCCGTTAGTTCATCAAAATGCGTATTATTGTAAGAATAATACCTAGTGACTAACCATTTCCCTAGTTCTTCCGTGAAACCTACAATACAAATCATGTATAGAGCATAGAGCGGAGCAAAACCAGCAAACATTTCTTCAGGAATATAAGTTTGAAGTAAGCCGATTGGAAAAACCAAAGCAGCACCCCAGAAAAAAGTTTTGAGCACAATGCCAACAGGCTCTTTTCTATGCTTGTCCATTCCGTAGTAGATGGTTACATAGATTAAGCCAGGCAAGACAGCTAGTGCCAATAGAACAAAAGGGTTACTCAGCATTTTATTAATATCCTTGTCGAATCAAAGAATTGATGATCTAACTAAGCTAAGCTGCTCTTCGAGTTGAAAGCAGAATTTCAAGAATCTGCTTAGCCGCAAGAGATATTACAGTCCCTGGTCCAAAAACTCCTGCAACACCTGCATTGTAGAGAAACTCATAGTCTTGATGGGGAATCACTCCTCCAACAATCACTAGCACATCGTCTGCACCCAACTTTTTTAATTCTTCGATTACTTGTGGAACTAAAGTTTTATGGCCTGCAGCGAGGGAAGAGACACCTAAGATATGCACATCATTCTCTACTGCTTGTTTGGCGACTTCAGCTGGAGTTTGAAACAATGGACCTATATCAACATCGAATCCAAGGTCAGCAAAACTTGTGGAAATAACTTTTGCCCCGCGGTCATGTCCGTCTTGTCCCATTTTCGCAACCATGATTCTTGGTCGCCTTCCTTCTAACTTAGCAAATTCATCAGCAAGGTTTCTTGCATCTAGAAAACTTGAGTCTTCAGAGATCTCCGAAGAGTAAACACCAGATATAGATCGAATCACAGCCTTATACCTCCCGAATACTTTTTCCATTGCATAAGAAATCTCGCCTAGAGTTGCACGCTTTCTTGCGGCATCAACGGCAAGTTCCAAAAGATTTCCTTTGCCTGTTTCTGACGCACTTGTGATCGCATTGAGTGCAGCTTCTACAGCTTGTGGATCTCTTTCTTTTTTGAGTTTTGCCAATCGTTCAAGCTGTGCATTTCGTACAGCAGTATTATCAATATCGAGAATATCAATTGGATCTTCTTTGGCGAGTCGGTATTTGTTTACACCAACAATAACATCTTTACCAGAATCGATTCTTGCTTGCTTTCTTGCTGCAGCTTCTTCGATTCGCATTTTCGGAATGCCAGTTTCGATTGCTTTTGCCATTCCACCTAATTTTTCTACTTCTTCGATAAGCTCCCAGGCTTTGTGGGCGATATCGTGAGTCAGTTTTTCTACATAGTAGGAACCAGCCCAAGGATCAACCACCTTACAGATATTTGTTTCTTCTTGAAGATAGATCTGAGTATTTCTTGCAATCCTCGCACTAAAATCTGTAGGAAGAGCAATCGCTTCATCCAGTGCATTGGTATGTAGAGATTGAGTATGTCCAAGTGCAGCTGCCATTGCTTCAATGCAAGTTCTAGCAACATTATTGAATGGATCTTGTTCAGTAAGAGACCAACCTGAAGTTTGGCAGTGGGTTCGAAGTGCCATGGATTTTGCGTTTTTAGGATTGAATTTTTTTACAATTTTTGCCCAGAGTAGGCGTCCTGCTCGCATCTTTGCGATTTCCATAAAATGATTCATTCCAATTGCCCAGAAAAAAGAAAGTCTTGGAGCAAATGCATCCACATCTAAACCAGACTCAATTCCAGTTCTTAGATATTCAAGTCCGTCCGCAAGAGTATAAGCTAACTCAAGATCGGCGGTAGCTCCTGCTTCTTGCATATGATAACCGGATATGGAAATGGAATTGAATTTTGGCATAAACCGCGAGGTATATGAAAAAATATCAGCGATGATTTTCATAGAATGCTTTGGAGGATAGATATATGTATTTCTCACCATGAATTCTTTTAGAATATCATTTTGAATAGTGCCCGACAATTTTTCCGCAGGAACACCTTGCTCTTCTCCAGCTACGATAAAGAAGGCCATGATAGGAATCACTGCTCCATTCATTGTCATGGAAACAGACATTTGATCGAGAGGTATCTGATCAAAAAGTATTTTCATATCGAGAATGGAATCGATAGCGACTCCGGCTTTTCCAACGTCTCCTACAACTCGATCATGATCGGAGTCATATCCTCTATGAGTGGCAAGGTCAAAAGCAACTGATAATCCTTTCTGACCTGCAGCAAGATTTCTTCTATAGAAAGCGTTCGATTCTTCAGCAGTGGAAAATCCTGCATACTGTCGAACAGTCCAAGGTTGCATAACATACATGGTCGAGTATGGACCTCGAAGAAAGGGTGGAAGTCCTGCTGCATAATTTAGATGCTCTAAATCTTTTTTATCTTCGGATGAATACGATTTCTTGACATTGATTCCTTCAGGAGTAGCCCATTCAGATTCGTTAGCAGATTGGGGAGCGCTTGAATTCGCAGAAGTAAAGAAATTTTTTGAAAAAGGAATCTCTGAAAAATTAGGTCTCATATCGTTTACCCTGTCTAAATTTTCGAATTTGGCAAGTTAAAAACTATTTAAAACAAAGTTTCAGAGGTTGGCGGATTCTCCGAATCAATAATATTTCGAAAGCGAGCAATTCGCAATCGATTGGCAAAGACATCCCAAAGTCCTATCCACGAATGGGAACGAACTTCTATATGGTTTTGGTCTTTGGGGAAAAATAATTCCACCCGGTCAGGGAAGCGAAAAACTTTTGTAAAATAGGTAACGCGAATGTATTGGTCGGAAATTACTTCGTCAATATGAATATTTTCGGAGTTTTCAAAATAGGTATGCATTCTCTTGAAGGCTGTCGATGAATCATAATTATAAGTGATAGGCTCAATATGGTGAATATAATTGTATTCCCAACTACCACTTGAAACACAGTTAGGTGATGGAGCACAGCCATGCAATTGTCCTTCTTTATCAACTCCATAAAAAGGACTTAAAATACTCATGCAACAAATTATAAAAATACCGATTCCAGCTTCCATCGTTCAATCCCTTTTCTAGAAAAAATATAATCCAATATTCCAAATTTTGAATGTGAAAATTTCTTTCTCTATGTTTGTAGCTTTTCCCATTCCTCTAAAGAATTGTTGATTATAAGATTCAAATTTTCTATTTCTTTCGAAAATTCAAGAAGTTTACTTGGGTTCGAAGTATGTTCGATCATCTGTGATTCAATTTCCGATTTTTTTGTTTCAGAATTTGCGATCAGTTTTTCCAACTCTTTGATTTTTCTTTCCACTTTATAACTCAATTTGGGTTTATCTTTGACAGCCTGCGATTGCGCGCTGGTTTTAGAATCGGATTGAGATAGATTGGATGGATTTTTGCCATCGAAATTTTCTGAACTTGATTTTGCCAAATTACCAGAAGTCACTGATTTCGGATTGCCATGCGATCCATTTTTGTCCGACGCATCATCATTGTTTGATTCATCTTTCGAAATTGAGTTCAATGAACCCGAGCCAGAAGAAATACTGTCCTTAGATTTGGATTTTTTGCTTTCATCTAAATATTCAGAATAGGAAAGATGGGATTGAATCAACTCACCTTTTTCTCCAAAAACAAGAAGTGAATTGGCGATCCGATCCATAAAATATCTATCATGGGAAACCAGTATAACACATCCAGGAAAATCAATTAAAAATTCTTCCAATACACTCAATGTTTGAATATCCAAATCGTTAGTCGGCTCATCTAACAAAAGAAAGTTGGGGTTCTTCATGAGAATCTCAACCAAATACAATCGTCTTTTCTCACCACCGGATAATTTTTCGATTGGTGAATATTGAATCTCACCTGGAAAAAGGAATCGCTCAAGTAATTTAGAAGCGGTAATTTTGGTTCCGTCTTCGAGTGTTATGGAATCGCCAGATTTTTTCTTGATATAGTCAACGACCTTCATGGTCGGATCTAACTCAGCTGACATTTGATCAAAATATCCGAATATAGTATTGATCCCTGGTTTGATAGATCCGCTATCTGGTTCGATTCTTCCAGCTATAAGATTGAGGAAGGTCGATTTGCCCGAACCATTTGGCCCAACGATTCCAAGGCGTTCACTTTTCTTAAAATGATAGGTAAAAGAACTTAGAATACTTCTTTCAGCAAAGGCTTTTGTAAGATTTTTTACTTCAAGAATTGTCTTACCTTGACGTGATGCAATAGAACCCAATTCCAATTTTTTATCAACTGCGTATTTTTCGCGGTTATCAATTTCTTCATATCTTTGTATTCTTGCTTTTTGCTTGGTTCCGCGAGCTTTCGGTTGTCTTCTCAACCATTCAATTTCTTTTCGAAGAAAGCTTTTTGCTTTTTCTTCCAATCTTTCTTCTACTTCGCGGATTTCGTTTTTCTTTTCTAGATAATCACCATATTTACCATCGAAGACTCGGATTTTCTTGCGATCAATTTCAACGATTTTATCGACGACTCGGTCAAGAAAATACCTATCATGAGTAATGATAAGTATTGCCTTATCTGTTTCCAAGAGATAGTTTTCCAACCACAGAATCGTCTCGACATCCAAATGGTTTGTTGGCTCATCTAATACAAGTAAGTTGCTATCTTCGAGGATCAACTTGACAATTTCAACCTTTTTGCGCATTCCTCCAGAAAGCTCGCTCATCTTCTTGTCGAGATCGTCAATTCCTAACTCTTTCAACATAGATTGGAAATTGGTTTCCGTCTCCCATGCGTTCATTCTGTCCATTTCTGCCATGGCGTCATTGAATTTCGACTCAGCGGATTCGGAATGGTCATGCTCTAATGCTTCACATGCGATCTCATAATTGCGAATAGCAGCAAACAATCGGTTGTCAGTTTTTAGGATATGATCTTGAATGCTTTCCGTTGGCACATAAGGTGGATCTTGGAGTAGGGCAGCAATTTTTAGTTCTTTGTTTCGAACAATTTGCCCTTTATCAATTTCTTCTTTGCCGAGTAGGATACGAAGGAATGTAGATTTACCCGAACCATTGGTTCCTATAATCGCCATTTTCTCACCTTCGGAGATTCCGAGGTTTACGTCAGTGAATAGAGTTTTAGGGCCAATGGATTTTGTAACGGATTGCGCAGATAATAGGATCATTTATAAATTTTTTTTCTTAAGCTTTGTCGATTGATTCGAATTTTTTGTTTTTTGAGATTTGGATTGAGAACTAGATTTGGTTGATTGATCAGATGCCGTCTCCGATTTGTTAGTTGCTTGATTGGCTTGGTGAGAAGTTTGGTTACGGAGTGTATCATTGGATGCTATAAGGCTTGTGATCTGTTCCAAAATTCCCGATTTTTTTACAGCAGTTAGAATTCTGGATCCAATTCTCAGTGAATGTTGGACATCTTGAAGCTCGATTTTCATTTCAAGCTTTCGAACCTCAAGTAACATCCTTAGCTCTTCGAGATTCATATCCTTTGGGGCTTTCGGTAAGGGCATTAGAACTTTCCTAATAGGAATCTCAGGAAAAGAAAGGATACCAAAAGAAATGAAAAACCAGTAGCAAGCGATGCTTGTATTGGACTAAGCGCTCCAAATTTTTCATAACTGAGATAAATGCTCTGAGAAATGTAAGCAAGTCCTATGCAAATTGTAAAAAAAGCTAAGACAAACCAGATTCCTTTGATGATCAGTTTTGTTAGAAAAATTTCTGTATGCTTTTGCGCATACAAGAGTAGAGCATCCAGATAATCGATGACTTTTTCAAGTAATCTTTCTAGAGAACCCTTTATCCCTTTTGATTTTGTTTTATTAGCTGCTTTATTTGTTTCCGTTGCCATTGAGCTTGCGATTAATCACGGCGCATCAATGCAGAGAGGATAATTCCTACTCCAACACCGATTCCTAATCCCCATAGCACTGCCTTCTTCGGATGTTCTTCTACGTATTCTTCAACATGATCAACAAATTCCTTAGCACGAACAGATGCTTCACCACCAATGAGTCTTGCCATGTCCCGAACATCGTTTACGTTCTCAAGATATTTCTCTCTTGCTTTATCTTTTAATTCTTTTGCTTTATTTTTATAATTCTTTATTTCTTGTTCAAGACTAGTTGCTGTTTTTTCCATGATCCCTCCGATCTCGCCTAACGGAAATTAATCCGGTATGATGATATTGTCGTAATTGTCCGAGAATCTATATCCTATGCCCCAGATTGTTTCAATCCATTCTGGTTGTGCAGAATTTTTTTCTAATTTAGAACGTATTCTCTTGATATGACTATCAATCATTCTTTCAAATCCATCCCATTCTACACCCCAGACCGATTCCAAAATCATTTCGCGACTGAAGACTTTGCCTGGTGAACTCGCAAGCAATTGTAAAATATCAAATTCTTTACGTGAAATATTAATGATGTTCTCGTTCAAAGTTACGCGACGTCGAATCGGATCTATCTTAAGAGCTCCACGAATGATTTCGCCACCGGATCCAATATTGGGTTTGATTCCAATCTTCTTATCCCATCTGCGAAAGAATACATCAACTCTGGTTTTCAATTCACGAACGGAAAAAGGTTTGGTGATATAATCATCCGCTCCCAATTCCAATCCCATGATGCGGTCAATTTCTTCTGTTCTTGCAGATAGTATAAATATGGGAGTAGATTCATCTGTCTTTCGAATGCTTCGACAGACATCCATTCCATCGAGATCAGGAAGACTAAGATCCAAAATGATTAGATCGGGATGACTTACTTTATAATGCTTCAGTCCTTCTTCACCAGTCGACTGAATGACAGTTGTGTAATGAGAGGAATCAAGCGACTTTCGAATCAAGTTCCCGATATCCGGATCATCCTCGATTACCAAAATATTTTTCATAAAAATTCCTTGTAATTAACAAAAAGCCGCAAAATCCTATTCATGCAAGTAAAAAACAATGCACAAAAAAAAACCAAGATCTTGGTCAACTTTAATCATCCAAGGTACATCCTTAAAACCAGATACCGTATCAAGAGAACTTGGAGTAAGTCCAGACTATTCGCACGATAGCAATACAACCAGCTTACAAGATAAGCAAACAATGCCTATTTGGCAATTGAACTCAAGACTCAAGCCGGACGCTACTCTCTCAGAACATCTCTGGGATATACTTGAAAGAATTGCACCTGCTCGTAAACTTTTGAAAGAGTGGTCTCAGGAAATGGAGATCGTTCTTTATACATCTGTTGAATTTTCGGATGCTGATGTTGACGGAATCAAATTGGAGCCAAGGCTTATGTTGCTTTTGGGGGATTTAGGTATCCACTTGGAATTCCTCCCTTGGCTAGAAGAGAGTGCATAGTCGGTGGAATTCTTTTGCGAGTTCTCTCATCCGATTGCAAGAATACAATATTTTGTAGAGAAAACCTGCGAATAAAATGATTCACAGAAGGGGACAAGCCCGCAAGTATAAGAACTCTTTTTTTCTCTTTTAGATCCTTAGCTAAGGTCATAAGTTTCGTGAGAAAGCTTAATGGCAAATATTTAACTCCGAACAAATCTATTCTAATGTGATTCCTTGTCTGGAAATACAACATGGCAAAAACTGAAGAAGCTTCTACCTCTATTTTCTCATCTACCTCATTGAATAAACAAACTAGCTCGATTGCATTCGCAACCTCACGAAATCGAAAATAGCGTAGTTTGCTTCTTGCCATTGCATACATTTTATAACTATTTGATAATAAGTCAACCTATGAATCTATTACCTCGCGAAATTCAAATACTTAGATCCAAATTTCTTCGCTCAACGAGAGAATTTCTAGAGAAGGAAAATTTCATTGAAGTGGATACACCCTCATTCAAGAAAATCGTTGGAATGGAACCTTATCTTGATCCGTTCATAGTGCACTCAGAATCACATGAAGAGAATGGCTATCTAATCACAAGTCCTGAATATTCTCTAAAAATGGCACTGTCGAGTGGATTGGAACGCGTATACGAAATCGCTCATTGCTATCGTTCGGGAGAAAAGGGGAGTCCTATCCACACAGCCGAATTCTTAATGTTAGAATTTTATGCATCGAAAATGAATGAATTTGATATGATGGATTGCACGATTGCTTACATGTCGCATCTTCAGTCCCATTGGAAGAATTTTGGCTGGGATGAAATACCTGTTAGTCGCCTAACTAACATTCAGGTTTTTGAAGAAAGGACGGGACGTGGATGGCTAAGACGTGATCTTGAAGAGACCCTTCGTATCCATTCAATTCCTTTTCAAGAATCCGACAGATATGAAGATTTATATTTCCTGGTTTTTCTCAATTTGATTGAGCCACATTTACCGGCAGGTTTTGTTTTTCTATACGATTATCCTCCTGAATGTGCAGCGCTTGCAAAAGTGGAAAACGGAGTAGCTCGAAGATTTGAAATCTATTGGGATCAGATAGAAGTCGCTAACGCATTTAATGAGTTAGGTGACTCAACCGAACAAAGATTACGCTTAGAGAATGAGCAGAGATTGCGTGCTTCCCTCGGGAAAAAGGTTTTTGATTTGGATGAAGATTTTCTATCTTGCTTAGACTTGCATTTTCCTGAGGCGACTGGGATATCAATAGGATTAGATCGGCTTTTTATGAGAGCAATGAAATTGAACCATCTCAAAGATGTTAGTCCTTATCGTCTTTTTTTTGGTTGATATAAGTTAGGTAGTCTAGACTCTGTATTTTAATGACTAAATGTTCAGTCATTTTTTGGAGTCTCGATGAAATTATTTAAATACTTTGTAGATCGGCCTTTGTTTGTTCGAATCATGTTGGTTGGAATTGTTTTGATTTCCATTCAATCCATTACCAAAATGCAAAGAGATAGTTTCCCTCAAGTTGATTTGGGAACCATGATCATTACCACGAAATACTTGGGGGCTTCACCCAAGGATGTGGAAGAAAACGTAACGAGATTGATTGAGGATGAGCTCAAAGGAGTTGCAGGTATCAAAACCTTTAACTCAACATCGCAAGAAAACGTTTCTAGCATTGTAGTTGAAATCGATATTGATTTTCCCAACCAAGACGAAGTAAAAGATGAGATCCGCCGAGCAGTGGAGCGGGTCACTGATTTGCCTTCTGAAGTCAAAGAAAGACCTCAAGTTCGAGATCTGAAAGCTACAGAATTTCCTGTTCTCAGTATTGGAATTTCTGGTAAGGATCTTCCGTATGCGACGCTCCGAGAGACTGCGAAGCAAGTGGAGAAAGAAATTAAACGAATCTCCGGAGTATCGCAAGTAGACAAATATGCGTATCGTGACAAAGAGTTTCTAGTTTATACAGATCCACAGAAGCTTAAGAATTCCTATATTGGAATCGCTGATGTTCTGCAGTCGATTTCTTCAAGAAATATAAGGGCAACAAGCGGAAATTTAGAAGCGGGCAATTCACAGAGAAACATTCTTACGATCGCTGAGTTTAGATCCATGGAAGATATTCGAGAAACGATTATTCGATCAGAATTTGGTGGGGGAACGATTCGTGTAAAGAACGTTGCTGAAGTCGAAGAGGGATTTGAAGATGAATTGATGCGCACCTATTTCAATGGTAAGCAAGGAATCACTCTCACTGTCAAGAAGTCGTCGACCGAAGATTTGATTCGATTGGTAGATAAAATAAAAGAATACATTGATGCAAAGAAGCTGCAAATACCTGAGGGTGTTGAGCTATCCATAGTTTCTGATGCGTCACGTGTTGTTAGAAATAGGATTGAGGTAGTTGTCTCCAATGCCCTATTTGGATTTTTTCTGGTTGTCTGTATCATGATTTTTTTCATAGATATCCGGTCTTCCTTTCTCATTGCCCTTAGTATTCCATTTTCGTTCTTGGTTACTTTTATTTTGATGAATCGATTGGATCAGTCGATCAATGCCATCTCCTTGGTTGCAATGATCACGGCATTGGGTATGATCGTGGATCAGTCCGTTGTTGTTACAGAGAACTCTTTGTACTATGTGCAACGGGGGGGCGACAAAGCAAAAAATATTCTCAAAGGTACGATGGAAGTTGTAATGCCCATCTTTGCCAGTGTTTGTACTACTGTATTTGCGTTCATTCCGATGTTTGCTGTGACTGGCACCATGGGCAAGTTCATCAAGGCAATCCCTATAGTAGTGATTGCCTCACTCGTTGGTTCATTGCTCTATTCCTGGTTTTTTCTACCAAGCCTTGTCAATGAATATGGCAAAGCCCATTCGCATAAAGATGACAATTTCAGAAATCGACTGGAGCGAAGAATGAAGGGTTTCTACGAAACTACTTTAAGGGCAACGCTCAGAATAAAGTATCTAAGTCTCGGATTGATTTTTCTCTTTCTAGTCATGACATTTCGTTTTGTTGGCCCCCAAGTTCGAATGAATCTGTTCCCCCCTGCGGGCGCTGATACGATCAACATAACTTTGGAGATGCCGGATTACTATTCTTTCAATGCCTCAGAAAAGGTAATTAATCAGATAGAAGAATTGGTTCTCTCGCTGTCGGAAGAAGAACTCTATTATACTACGAGTAAGATTGGAACCAATAACTTAAACAAACTGGCTGTTCCCATTGGCGGTGAGAAGCAACTCGCAGCAATTGAAGTAGGACTCACACCGGTATCAAAAAGAGAAAGGGAGGCAACAGAAATTGCTACAGAACTTCGCAATCGTATAGGTGATTTGAATTTACCTTTAGTTGAATTGGATGTTCAAGTTGTGAAACCCGGACCACCCGTTGGTAAGTCGATAGAAATTCGTGTTTTGTCAGATCGTAAAGATTTGAGAGAAAAATATACCCAGAAAGTGATTGAGTATCTTGAGCAAGTGAAAGGTGTTTATGATGTTGCTTCCAATGCCAAAATTGGTCGAGAGGAATATAAGATAGATTTGAACTATGCTACTCTCGGTCAAATGGGTTTGACCGTCCAAGATGTTGCAACGACTCTTCGCATAGCTTTTGATGGTATTGTTGCAACTTCCATCGTTCGCGAAAATGAAGAGATTGGAATTCGAGCCAAGTTCCCCGACAAGTATAGATCATCCCCCAAAAATATTTTGGATCTTGAAGTTCGCAATAGAACGGGAGCCCTCATTCCGTTGCGCTCATTTTCTAGTATTTCGACGATACGAGCTGATTCCAAAATCTATCATATTGAAGGAGAGGTAACTACTTCCATCACAGCGAATAGTGAGCCTGATGTGATCCCCAAAGAAGTTGTGGATGCAACTCTTGCCAATTTTGCAAAAGAACTAAAAGAGATTCCTGAAGTGACTATGAGTTTTGGCGGTGAAGCAGAAAAATCTCAAGAATCTTTTCGTTCATTGGTGATTGCATTCTTCTTAGGATTTATCGCGATCTATCTCGCTATCGTTTTATTGTTTGAATCTTTTTCTCAACCGATTTTGGTATTGCTTGCTGTTCCGTTTGGACTTGTGGGAGTCTTATGGTCTTTCTTTTTGCACGGTCTTCCATTCTCATTCTTGGCCGCAATTGGAGTTATAGGACTGTCAGGAATTGTTGTAAATAATTCAATTATGATGTTGGAGTTTATCAATAAGTTTTTTCCAAAAGGTGAGACAATACGTCGAACGAAATATGCTCGGAGAAAAGATAAACTAAAAGTGATTCAAGGATCAGGAAGAAGGTTGCGACCCATTGTGATTACAACTGCAACCACTGTCCTTGGTCTTTTGCCAACGGGTTATGGAATTGGAGGCTCTGATCCATTTTTGGAACCTATGGTTCTTGCTCTGGCTTATGGAATTATCAGCTCAACTTTTATCACACTGTATGGAATTCCTGTACTTTTTCTCGTAAACCGAGATTTGATTTGGATTGTTGGAAAATTTAAGAGGCTTATCAAGAATAGTTTTGGTTTGATTTTGAAATCTTATAATCCTTCTACTAAATAGAATAGACAAAAGGAAGGATTGTAGTTCACTTGACATTGATTCTATTCGCCGGGGGTGCTATTGACTCTGAGTCATGGCTGAGAATATACCCTGATGACCTGAACTAGATAATACTAGCGGAGGCAGTGTGATGATAACCAAGCACCCACTCGTTCTAAACATAACCAATTCCGTAACTGTCAATTTCGTGGCAGATGCTTTGCTTGCTGTTGGAGCAGCTCCTGTGATGTCAGAAGATCCGACGGATGCAACTGAATTGGTTCCTATCGTAAATGGAATATGTATCAATATTGGTACTATCAACACCCACCAAAGATCTATCATTGATAAGGTTTTGAGCACGAATTCCAAATCCAAGATAACTCTTGATCCTGTGGGAGCCGGAGCTACGGCAACAAGAACCAAAGCTTGCTTGGATATTTTGGCTACAGGAAAAGTGAATCTGATTCGAGGCAATGCATCGGAAATATCAAGCCTAGCGGGTAAGAATCATTCAACTCGAGGCGTAGATAGTACAGAAAGTACTCTGTCTGTAAAAGATTCTGCATTTTACCTCGCAACAGAATACAAATGTATAGTGGTTGTTAGTGGAGAAGTTGATCTATTGACTGATGGTAAGAATATGTCTAGGACTTACAACGGATCAGCTTTGATGCCTAAGATAACTGGAACAGGATGCGTTTTATCTGCTTTCCTTACCGCAGTGATTTCGGATCATGAAGTATCTCTTGCGGATCTTACACAGGCTGTCGCATATTATGGTTATATGGGTGAGATTGCTGAATCACTTGCAAAAGGAACTGGAACATTCAAAGAAAGATTCTTGGATGCTCTATATCAGATTAAAGTTTCTGAAGTCCAAGAAAATCTTAGAATCGAAATGTTATGAAAAGAAATTTTCCAATAGCTTTGAGCATAGCTGGATTCGACGGTAGTGGTGGAGCTGGGATGCAAGCCGATACCAAAACATTTTCTGCGTTAGGTGTATATGCATGCAATGTTCTAACAAGCCTGCCTATCCAAAATACGACAGGTGTAAAAGGTTTATATGATCTTCCTATTCAAGCGATCGAAGAACAAATCGACTCTATGTTTGAAGACCTAGACATTGAAGCGGTAAAAATCGGAATGCTACACAAGGTAGAAATCATTGAACTTGTTGCACGGAAAATGCAGCAGTACAAACCAAAATTTGTTGTGGTTGACCCAGTTATGGTAGCTAAGTCAGGTCATCGCCTTTTGGAAGAGTCAGCAGTTGATGCTTTAAAATCTCTGATCCTTCCAATCGCAACAGTCCTTACTCCTAATATTCCAGAGGCAATTGATTTGGTTGGACACGACATAAAATCTAAATCGGATATGGAATTTGCCGCAATGGAAATTCTGAAAATGGGATCGAAGGCTGTTGTTGTAAAAGGCGGGCACGCTGAAGGAAATGAAAGTGAAGATTGCATTGTAATGCAAAGTGAGTCCCCCGTTTGGATTTCTGCTAAAAGAATTGTTTCTAACAATACGCATGGTACAGGTTGTACTTTTTCAGCTGCGATAGCGGCTCAACTAGCAAAAGGTGAGAACATTTACAACGCTATAAAAAAAGCTAAATCATACCTAACTCAGGCGATATTAGCAAGTGCCGAATACAATATTGGCAAGGGCAAAGGTCCTGTTCATTTTTTCCATGCGTTCTGGTGATCTAGAAATTTAGCTACAACTCTTTGGAATTCTTCTTGTTGCTCTAAGTGAACAAAATGTCCGGATTCATTGAATAAGACTTCTTGAATTGAAGCATGATCTCGAGTCAGATGGTCTGATGAAATTGGAGGAACGATAGGGTCGTGCTGACTTCGAATCAAGAGTGTAGGAACTTTATAATCAGACATCAATGGTCTGATATCGGTTCGGTCCAACATATCGAGAATCATACTCATATGCTTGCCTGATAGATTCTTAAACATTGGAAAATAGTTGTGAAAATAGTCTTTCATTCCCGGAAGGTTTTCAAATCCTTTAGGATCCCTTACTCCGCGAAGAAATCCTTGCTCGAGAAATACTTCACTCATCTGAGTCGCTCTAAATCCCAGTTCGAATACCAATCCCATATGAAACCTGTGCATTAATACAGCTGTTTTAAAGAGGCCAACTACCGGTCCGTAAACAACCGGGGCAATGCATACAATTTTTGAGATGGACTTAGGATGTAGTGCACCCGCACCGAGTACTGCGAGTCCTCCCGTTGAATGACCAACCAGAATTGGTTTTTTCTTTCCTGCGATTTCAATAATTGCTTGGGACTGGGCTTCCAGAAAATCCATCATTTCTAGATCATGACAATCTTCTGAGAATGTTGCTGGGAAATGTCCAACTAAGTCTAGTACGACGACTTCGCCTCTCTCAATGAAAAAGTTTAGATTGCGATCCCAATATCTAGGTGCAGACGTCCATCCGCCAATAAGAATAAATAGAGGTCCTTTCTTCTTGGAAGGATGTCTAGTATATGATAGAGTAAAATGCTTCCAGTGGAAATATTTTCTATCTGATTCCGGATCGTAAAAATTTTCAGCCATACCAATTTCCTTAGTCTATAATATTTCTCGGGAGTAGGGAAAGAATGCTTGTTGTAGTTTCATAATTGATTGTATTGCTCCACAATGATAAATCATCCGCAGAAACATATTCGTTCTGAGAAGAACCAATAATCACAACTTCGTCTCCCAAAATTGCAGAATCAATATGAGTAATATCGATCATTGTCATATTCATACATATTCTTCCGAGAATTCTCGCTCGCTTGCCTGCAACTAACATATATCCATTATTTGATAATTTTCTATCCAGACCTTCATAATAACCGACAGGGACAACTCCAACTCTTGTAGGACTCGTAGTTTTGTATGTCGACCCGTAACCGATAAATGTTCCAGTCGGAACTTCCTGAATATGTTGTATTTGAGATTTCCAAACTAAAACAGGCTTGAGGACTGCTTCCGGCTTGCCCAATAATTTCATGGATAATTTGGTTTCCATACTTGGCCACAATCCATACAAAGCTATGCCAATCCTTACCATATCCATTCGAGCTTCATCGAATAACAAGGCGGATGCGGAAGCCGCACAATGCTTTATAAGGTTTGTATATCCAAAGGAATTTGCAATTTCGATATGTTCTTGAAAAGTTTTAAGTTGTTTCTGGGAATATGAATGCTCTGTAAAATCTTCGGTTGATGCAAAATGAGTAGCGATACCTTCTAAGGGTAATCCTTTTGAATGAGCTTCACTCAATATATTTCTGAGAGATTCTCCGCTATGTCCAAGTCTTCCCATTCCTGTATCCGTTTTGAGGTGGATGCGCGGTCTTATATCTAGATTGGAAAGAAATTCCCATTCAACAAGTCGAGATACGATAACCCAAAAGTTTGTATCACTCAGATCATTTGCACGATTTCTAATATTTGGGATATCTCCCATAATCAAAATAGGAATTGTTTTATGCTTTTGGCGTATTATTTGAGCTTCTTCAAGTGAATTGACTCCGAATAGATCGACGGATGCATCGAGACAAAGATCTATCATCTCATAAATCCCATGTCCGTAAGCATTCGATTTGAGAACAGCACAGAATTTCGTTTTTTGTTTGTTTGATTCGATTAGCTCACGAAAGATCCGAACATTGTGTACTAAAGCGGATCGCGAAAGTTCGATCTTAGCAGAAAGCATAATAACTATAGGACAGGATTTTCGATAGAGGGGTGGAAGGCAAGTTTATTATGCTGTGCACTAAACTTTGGAATAGATTGCCATTTCCAGGCATTATTCAATTATTGCATCATATGAATTGGAAATACATACAAGATCAGTATCCAGTCAACATGTCAACGATCTGGCTTAACAATGCTGGAACAACTCCATGTGGAACCATTCAGCAGTCAGCTGTTAAATCGTATTTGGAAGAGTATTCAAAACTCGGAATATTCTCTCCCAATTTTTCTTATACTAAAATTAAATCAGAAATCATTTCCATATTAGCTAAGTTACTGAATGTCCAAGAAAAGAATCTAGCATTGATCCATAATACATCGGAAGGACTTAATTTATATTCCTTGGGATTGAAGCTGAATTCTGGGGATAGTATACTCCTTTTAGAAAATGAATACCCGAGCAATTACTATCCTTGGGAGCATTGGCTATCTAAGAATGTAAATATTCTAAAGGTTCCCATGCAATACAGTCCAGATAAATACTTTGATTCAATAGAATCAATGATCGATTCCAACTCTTCAATTCGAATTCTGAGCTTATCACCGATACACTGGTGCACAGGAATTCCGCTCCCAATTCAAAAAATTGCCGATTTATGTAAATCAAAAGGCATCAAACTGGTATTAGATGGAGCACAGGGAATTGGTCATATTCCATTGAATCTAAGCGGCTTAAATGTTCATTTCATGGCGGCATCTTCTTGGAAGTGGTTACTTGGACCATTAGGGCTAGGAGTTTTGTACATCTCCGATGAGGCATTGGATACCATAGAACCAGTTTTCAAAGGCACTCAATCGGTGATTGATGATTCTCAATATCTTCCATACAAAGTTGATTATAAGAAAACTGCAGATCGATATGAGTATTCTACTTCATCTTTTTTGGATTGGGTATATTTCCATTCATCATTGAAGATGCTAGCAGAAATCGGATTCGACCAAGTCCAGAATCAAATTTATAGTTTGTCAAATTATTTCTTTACTAAACTTAAAGAAAATGGCTTTAAAACTACAAGGGATCAATGCACTCACATCCAGTCAGGTGTTGTAGGATTCGTTCCTAAGAATGGTGACGTTAAAGAAATACAAGCTAAACTATTTGCGGAGAATATCATTGTTGCAGAGAGACTTGGAAATATCCGAGTGAGTGCACATATTTATAATTCAATTGAACAACTTGATATGGTTTTGGATAAAATTCTGTGATCATTCGACTTTTTCCATGGATACTTCTTAGTGCATCAACGATATCTTTCTTCTTTCCTTATCTTTTTACTTGGTTCTCCGGATTGATGATTACAATCGGACTTGGTTTGATCATGGTTGGAATGGGACTCGAGTTGGCTCCTTCAGATTTCAGATTGGTTTTGAATACTCCAAAAATCGTGATCATTGGAGTCATCCTGCAATTTACCATCATGCCTTTGTTAGGCTTTTTGATTGCGTCAATACTTGAACTTCCTGACAATTTCTATGCAGGTTTGATTCTGGTTGCTTGTTGTCCAGGTGGAACAGCCTCAAATGTAGTCGTCTATCTTGCGCGTGGGAACCTTGCACTTTCAGTTGTTCTTACGTCCATATCAACTCTGTTAGCTGTGATTTTGACTCCAATGCTTACAAGTTTTTATTTGGGAACTAGAGTGGAAGTCGACTCAATGGGTTTGGTATTTTCAAGCATGCAAGTGATTTTATTGCCTGTAGGGGTAGGGCTGCTTTTGAACCGATACCTGCCGAATTGGGCAAGTCAAGGTCGAAAGTTTTCTGGAGTTATATCTGTTTTATTCATAACAATGATTGTTGCATCTGTTATTGGAGCGGGTCGAGATGCCATTATAAAAAGCGGACATTCTGTAATATTAGCTTGTATTATTCTGCATTCTTTAGGCTTTTTCTTAGGATTTACAATTGTTAAATTGATTCTGCGACTGAGCGAGTCGGATGCTCGAACTATTTCCATTGAGGTTGGAATGCAGAATTCAGGCCTCGGAGTTGTTCTAGCTAGGGAAAATTTCCCGACACCAGAAACTGCGATACCAAGCGCAATTTCGAGTCTGACGCATTCAATTATAGGCAGTATTCTCGCATCTTTCTGGAGAAAATCATCTGATTTAGATGTTGACGCTACAGAGCCTGCCTAAATACTGGCTTCAATTATGAGAGAGATCATCAAGCTAGCTTGCACCGGTTGTGAAACACCTGGAAAAAGCGCATATTTTCAAACTAAAAATAAGAAGACTAAGTCAGAGAAACTTGTGACGAAAAAGTATTGTAAATTTTGCAAGAAACACTTCGATCATAAGGAGTCCAAGGTCTAATCAATAAGATGCCTGCAAAACCCGCTCTAGACAAGAAAACGCAAGAAGAGCTTAAGACTGCTCTGATGGAGAAGAAAGTAGATCTTCTTCAAAAGCTCAATCAATGGGAAGACAATAGTTCTCCGTCTGGATTGAAAGAGATGGGTGACATCGCAGATATCGCTTCACAGTTGAACAGCGAGGCTCTGACTTCGGTTCTTACAGAAGTTGAGATCGATACTCTAAAGCAGATAGAATTTGCACTAGAGAAAATGGAGAACGGATCGTACGGAATCTGTGAAGGTACGAAGAAGAAAATACCTGTTGCCAGACTAAAAGCGATTCCCTGGACTCGATATACAGTTGAATATGCAGAACAACTCTCCAAGAATAGACCAAGATCTTCATTTGCAAGGTCAGACTCTCTTACACAATTTCCTATCCCTATGGATATGGACAATTTAGACTAGATTTATTTCCCTTTCATAAAATCCTAGGATAGTGATTTCCCATACTTTACTATCCGTAATCTTACTGATATTGACTATCGTGGGATATCGATATTCTTTTCCTTATCCGTTCAAAGAATATTTAACTCTATTTATTCCTCTATTTGCTTTTGGTTTTATACCCAATCTTTTGTGGCGTAGATGGGGACGAATTTTTACAATCATTGGAGCCCTTAGTTTAGTTCGATTCGGATCATATAGCAATGCTTTGGTGACATATCCAGATTGGACTACTTTGCATCCATTATTTTGGGGTGCGATTTCAGGAATTTTAGTAAGAGAAATTTTACTAAAAATTTATGGTCATGATAAATTCAAAGCTGGAATGTCGGACAAAGATCCTTATCTTCGGAGGATCGCTCTCAATTCGCCAGCGGGAGAAAAAGATAGCTATTGGAAAGAACCAGAAGTTTGGTTTGTATTCTTTGTATCGATTCTTGTTCTAGAGAGATTTCTGGAATACCATCCATGGAATTGGACAAATGGAATCACTCTCACAGAAGGATTTTACTTTAAAGGTCTCTCTTATCGTTCTGCATTTGGTTTGACTTGGATGCTATGGGATAGTATAATTCCTGTTACATGGTATATTTTTACAGAAGAGAGAACTTCGAAAAACAATGACAATCCAAGTAGAATCTGGTTGATTGGACTTTCTATAGTATTTGTAATCCAGGCAGTCATTATTCTTATTCAAACAAGTTTATCGCCTAATTTCATGATGCAGAATACGAATCTTTCTCTAATATCTGGACGAGTTGCTGGATTGTTTAGAGATTCTGGTTCTGCTTCTTGGATATTTCCTGTATTGGGTCTCTTCTTAGCTTGGAAAGTTCGCGAGAAAAAGGGTGTCTGGAGAGAACCAACAAGAGTAACAATACTTAGTTTGATTCTGGTCGTGGTTTTCTGTTCCGGATTCAAGCTTGGAAAGACTTTTTGGCTAACTTATAGTGGTGGATTGTATGTATTGATTGGGTTATATATAATCCAAAAAATTCAATATCCGAAACTATGGATTGCATATACTTTTCGCACAATCGCTATGCTTATGATTTTAGCAGCAACTTTCACCTTGGTATGGTTTGGTGAGAATCAGAAGCTCAGCCCATCTTTTCAGAAAACTAGTCTAGAACTCAAGCAATTGGTTCGTGGAGAATCCATACGCACGGTTGAGTCTTATAGGTACGATCTTACAAAAGCATCCGTTGATCTTTTTACTTCCCATCCTTATTTTGGAAGTGGATTTGGTTCAATGATTGTGCACTTGAAGGATCCAAAGTCCTTAGTTAAAGTGAAGCCAAAAGATCAGTTTGTCGATAGTCCTGCAAATTTCTACTTAGGTTGGCTCGGTGAGACGGGTATGCTGGGAATGATTTTGCTATGCTTCTATCTTGGTCTGAATTATTATATTCGCGATAATATCAAATATTCAATTCTGCTAATACTTCCACTTATGACTGGATACCAGATTGTCCATCCCGATGGAGGAGCTTTTCTTATGATGATGGTTCTCGCTACTAGAGTGTCGGACAATGCAAAAGTCAAACTAAAGGTTTATGCAGACAAGGCAAAAATGATCTGGGCAATAATTGCAATTGGAATCAGTTTGCATTATCTAGCATTGATGCTCATTGATAAGTAAAGAAAATTGCAATTTATAAATCGGTTATTTTAATCCAATCCCAAAAATTCGTCTGTCTCTTGGTTGATTTTCAAAGCAATTTCTTGAACGATTGCTGATTTTTCTGCGATACTTTTTTGCAAACGAACGATCTTCTGAACTTCATCTTTTAATTTTGCTGATAATTCCCCAATAAATCCAAGAGTTTCGTTGATTGCAACAATCTCTCCATATACTTCGCCTGATGAATTCTTGACAGCTTCCGCAGATTTGTCTAAAATTTCAGCCTTTTTGATCACGTCCCCGCCACGACTTTTTAGTTCTCCAATGGTTTGAACGACTTCAGCGATAGTTCCAGAGATGATATGAATCTGTGAGGATATGAATTGGAAAGCTTCTCCGCTCTCATCACTTGCTTTGTGAGCATACTTGTAGTCGTCTGTATTATCTCTGAGGAGCTTGGTTACTTCTTTTGCTTTCTGTGAGGTCAGGACTGCTAATTTCTTCATCTCGTCTGCAATTACTGCAAATCCTTTGCCTTCTGAATCAGAATGGCTTGCTTCAATCGCTGCATTGATAGCGAGAAGATTAGTTTCTTTCGTGATGTTATTAATAAAATCGACCAACTTTAAAGTATCATCCGCTTTCTCACTTATAGATTTTATGATCGCGTTGGTTTTTTGTACTTTCTCTCCGCCGGCTTGGCTCATCTCCACAAGATTTTTCATATTATCATTTCTAGAATCAATTTCATCAATTACGGAATTCACAATCTCAAACATAAAATGAATCTCTTCTGAAGTTTTACCCACGTCATCCATAAGAATCACTTCTTGATTCGCCAGTTGTGTTACAATCTGGAAGACATTGTCCATGTCTGTAGTTGTTTCATGGATTTTTGCATCCAATTCCAAAATTTCTTTCTCTATCTGATCTATTCGTTGCTGAACTGATTGTGTAGAATCTGTAACCATTTCCAAAAATCCGTAAAGATCCAATCCTTTCCCCATGAGAAGTAATACCGGATCAATTCTTTGGATGGATTTTTCTTCAAGCGGTCTGAGGGCTATATAGGTTACTAAACGAAGGACAATGCTAATACTGAGTCCAAAAAAACCAATAGCGATTAAGTATTTCTTTAGGGAAGGTATTTGTTGAATGAAAGCAAGATCAAGTAATACTAGTAATATTATAGTTGATGAACTAACTTCGAGTGAAATTCCCCACCAGAATTTTTTTTTATAAGAATTTATAACTTTTACAATTTCCATCTCGTTTAGATCTGTCTATATAGTAATATCGACTTATAAAAGTGCCATTTTGATACTTTTATTTAAGTTGGGAGATATTTGATGATTTTTACAAAACAAGAACTTTTAGACAATTACCCACTGCAAGAAAGAAAGAAATTAGAGAAGGCAAAGAGCCAGAATTCTGTTGTGTTCTGGATCAATGAACTTATCTCATCACAAGTTAGCGGTGCAGAAGATGTCCCCAGTTTAATTTCATTAACCAAAAATGTAACAGATCAATTGGAATCTTTATATGCGGATATGGAAGTCAAGAACTGGTCATCAGAAGTTGAATCACTCACTGACCAAGTGGTGTCACTTTACGAAGAAAAGGACGAACTTTTTTCTGCATTTCCTGGAGCACAATCAACTGGTGATATAATCGATATGATCAAACAGATGGAAGAGCAGCTTATTGAGCTCTACAAAGAAAAGGAATCAAACTAGGAGAATCCAAAGAATGACAAGTTTTATTGAAAATAGTTTTTTAAGTAAATTAGGAAGTGTAACAAAAGCAGATGCAGATGCACAAGGCTTCGGAATTGTTAAACTGGATGCAGACGGCAAGATCTTAATTTACAATAAATATGAATCCGAATTAGCTGGAGTTCCAGTTGAGAAGGCAGAGGGCAAGAATTTCTTTACTGACATTGCTGTTTGTACAAACAATCGGATCTTCTTTGGTAGATTTAAAGACGGAGTAGGTAAAGGAGAACTCAACCTTGTGTTCAACTATGTTTTTACCTATAAAATGAAGCCAACCAATGTTGTGATACACCTTTATCATGATAAGTCTTCCAAAACCAATTGGGTCTTCGTGAAATATCGATAGTCAATAAGTTCTAGACAATCGAATGGTATTCAGATAGATACTGTTTGATTCCGTTGAGCGAGGCAAAGAATCCACTTCTTGCCTCGTCCTCAGGGATGATTATTCCGAACTCGTCCTCGATTTTTATGCAGAGCTTTTGCATGCGCAGTGAATCCAATCCATAATCAAAGACCAAATGAAGATCCATATCAATTATGCCATCAACTTGCTTGATTGCAATTAGACAGGACCTCAACCGATCATCAATCAAAGAATCGTTTTGTTTTTTCATAGTCTTTTTTACCGTTGGGCAAATACGGCAACTCATCAAGGTATTTTATTCTAGTCGGAAGGAAATACTTCGGGATATGACTCCAATCTAAATCTTCGATACTATTGTTTTTATGGATCAAGGCAGAAATTTCTAAGTCGCCATTGCTTTCGGTAGGTACTACGATTACATCCAAAACTCCTTCCATTGATTGAATTTCTTTTTCAACTATATCTAGGTGGATTCTTTTCGCATGTATTTTGACGATTCGATCCTTTCGCCCTTTGTATAGAAATTTATCCCCATCCAATTCAATAATATCTTGTGTATGAAAATGACCACTATCATCCAATGCAATTGTTGGGTGAATGAATTTGGATTGAATCACCAAACAATCATCAATGGATTGAATTTTATGGCAGGCAAATTTTTCAATCCATTTAGATTCACTTGGTTCTCTAAAACCAATTCCGCCTGTTTCTGTTGATCCATAGATTTCTATAATATTTTTGAAATTATTCTCAATTAATTTTGTTAGAGTCTCATCACTCATTGCTGATCCAGATGATACAATCAAAGGTTGGTATTCAGAATTTGGATTCGATCCTTGATTTACGTTAGTCAGAGATTCTAATTCCATTAGAGATGACAGAATGGATGGGACTGTGATCCAAACTTCTGGTGAGAACTCTTTCAAAATTCGTCTCATGGATGATAGACTTTCCGAATCAAGTATTTTGCTTCTTAGCTCTAGAGGAAGAGCAAAGCCCCAGATAAATCCATAGACATGAAAAATAGGAATCGTAACTAGAAATTCTGAATTGAAAAAAGATCTATTATATTTTTTCTGCAAGAATGGAATCAAAAATTCTACTTCACTTCCAATCTCTCTGTCAGATTTACATATTAGCTTAGGTTCCCCTGTTGAACCAGACGTAGCAAAATATAGGTTGTAATCTCCGATTTCGCTAAGTGGAAGGAGATTTCCATTTGTAAAAATTCTTTCTAGTTCGGTTTTATTTGGTGGTTCTATATCTTGAATGGTAAGGATTTCTACATTCAATTGATGGATCCAGAATTGAACTAGATTTGGATCAATCAGAACCGGAGTCTCTTCACGGAGAATTGATAGATGGAAATATCCTTCTCGAAAAAAATCTCTATCAGATTTATAAAAAACTAAGTTAGAATTATCTAATTTACTTAATTCTAATTTTGAATTTTCCAATTTCTGCTTTTAGATCTCCAGAGATCATTTTCATAGCTGATGATACATTCGCAAGCTCTTCGGAACTGGCAGAGATAGTGAGTGTTTCATTCGATAGGCTAGACATCATTAGGTTCATCTGATCCGTTGATAGTTTCTGCTCTTGCGTTGCCGTTTGGATCTCTGTTGCAAGTTGCGCTATTCCATCAAGGTTGGAAGAAATATTCACTGAATGCTGTGCTTGTTCATTCATCATAGTAGAAACTTCGGAAGATGACTTATCCATTGTCTGTATGGTCGCCATAATTTTGGATAGGATTTTTACCGAATGGCTTACGTTGGTGGTTCCTTTCTCCACGGAAGTTTCAGTTGATGCAATCAATCTTTGTATTTCGGAAACACTCGCAACAGTTCTGTCTGCAAGCTTGGAAATTTCTTCTGCAACTACTGCAAATCCTTTTCCTGCGTCTCCAGCTCGTGCGGCTTCAATAGATGCATTCAATGCAAGTAAATTGGTTTGATCACTTATATCTGTGATGATATCAGCAATGCCAGAAATCTCTTCGGATACCATTCGAATCTCATCCATCGCTTTCGTCGTTTCTGAGATACTAGATTGTCCTTCTAGAGCGATCTCTGTTGATTCCCGAGCCTTTTCCCCTAATTTCTTTAGATTGACATTGATCTCTTCAATGGATTTGGTAAAGCTCTTGGCATTATCATCTATTCGTTTGATTCCATTCGTCTCTTTCTCAACAGCCTTTGCAACGTTTTCAAAAGAAGCGGAGAGTTCCTCGAGAGATGCAGAAGATTCTTCAGCTCCAGCAGCTTGTGTCTGGGATGTTTCTGCAAGATTAGTTGCAGATCGTTCTAATTCATCGGATGAAACAGAAACTTGGTCGGATAAATTACGTATGGTACTCATCATTGCTTCAAGTCTATCCATAAAGCTATTGATCCAAAAGCTTGCATCCGCCATCTCATCCTTTCCAACGACAGGCAATCGTATAGTTAGATCCCCTTCGCCTTCAGAAAGGTCTTGAATTCGCTCAGCAATTTCTCGAACAGGTTTCGAAATATTTCGAATCAAGTAGAGCATAAATAAAATGCTGCAAGTCATGAGTGAAACTGCTACAGCATTGTGGAATTGATTTTTTGAATCAAGCTCGTCAATTCGAGTCTCTAGTCCTTCTGCTAAAGTTGGTATAAGCATATCATAAAATGCGTATGCATGATTTCTTGTATCCTGAGTGAGTCGTAGCCAAGTGGCATTGTTCATATTCACTCTTCCCAAACGCGCGAAATCATCTATATAATCCGAAATTTTCTCAATATCAGAAATCATCGCAGCAAATATTGGTTCAATCGTGTATTTCAGTTCGGCATTTTCCCTAAGGGCAATGGCAAATTGTTTTTCCATATCCAATTTCAAGGATAACATTTTGCCTTGTAGAACGACAAATTTTATTCTAGAGTCGGGATCTAGGCTTCCTTGTCCAATCGAAAGTTCACCTAACAAGGATATCTGACTAAGAATTTCTATAAAGGCTGGAAACTTTTCTAAGGCGAGCGCCATAAGATAGTAAGTTCTAATATCAGGATCTAAAATAAGATTAGAATTATTGCCAACTTCAGAATTGAGTTTCTCGGCATTAAGAACAAATTTATTGTATAAATCTTGTCTGGAAACAATTGGTTCATTGATAGGTTTTTCTTCATAGTCTAACCAACTAAGTTTTAAATCATAAAAATCTTTTTTGATCCTCAGACTTGTCTCTGTATTCTCCGATTGTTTTTCTAATCGTTCTAATAGTGTATCAATTTTTTTGAATCTATCTGATACTGAATATTGCTCATTGCCTCTAGAGTATCCTGCAGCAATTAGAATGATTTCTCGATGAATGCTTTGTACTTCTCTTGTAACCATAGAATGAGAATGGATATATGTTGTTCCTAAGATTTCCATTTCTCCGATGTTGATATCTTTGCTTTTTTCAAGTCGGACAACATATATAAAGAATAGCGTAGGAATAAAGCTTGGAAGGATTGCGAGAATGAGTTTCTGCCAAATCTTGAGATTGCTTAAAAATTTTTTCATGATGATTATTGGTTACTTGCTATATATATTTTCGGTATCTTAATCAAGTTTTTAAAGCGTTGTTTGGATACCGCGTAATTCCAATAGAAAATCAGTTTCCAAGGAATACCAATGAATTTTATCAATGCACCAGAATTTTCTTTTTCGGATTTATCTCTCCAGTAAACCTTTCCACGAACGCCCGAAATGGATCGGCCTGCGATCCAAAAATCCAGTTCGATGTCATCAGTGAACATATTTGGTTGCATCAAAGGGATATAGAATCCTTTTCGAGAGATATAAAATACTACGGTCATCTCCGAGTAAGTTGCACAGGAAATCTGAAGTGATACAAAAATAGGCACTCTGAGTACTTTAGAACGAAAATACTCTGGGTTTAGTGTTCCAGAGAAAGCAAGTGTTACAGCAATAAAAAAAGGATAGAATATAAAGATGCTCAAAAATTCTGGAAAGTTAATTCCAAAAAATGTTTTGGTGATCATCTCAGGATGCAAAATGAAGTAGAGCAGAAAAAGTATACTCAGAACTAAAAAGAAAAGTGAACCAAATATTGTTCTCTTATTGGGTCTTTTGAGAATGCTAATCTGTTTTTGTGAGAATTGCTCCTGATCTAAGTCGATCCAATCTAGATACTGCTTGAATTGGTGGATGCTTCTGTAATCATCCCATTTTAAATCGATCAAATCCATTACTTGTTTCGGAAGTGTATTGCGCGATACCATGATTTCATATTCTAGAATGATAAATCCAAGGAATAGAATTGGCGGAAGTAAATAGAGATAATCAAAAGATTGAAAAACTCCTAAGTTATAGAATCCATGCAGTAAATAAACAATTATGAATCCTCGAAACAAATCTATCGATGGGAAATTCATTTTATTTGAATTTTCATACGTGATCACAAACGCACCGAGGATTCCACCAGTCAACATATGCAAGGGAAGAGCAGTTGTTGACCGAACCATCATAGGCCAGAAGTCAAGGTTATCAGTATAGAAAAGATTCTCCACTAAACCAAAAAATAAACCAAACAATATCCCATAAAAAATACCTTCGTCCAGGCTATGTTCGATTTTGTTCAGTTTGAAATATAGAAAAATAAAAGAGAATTTAGCTATCTCTTCGGGCAGTGAGGACAGAATGAACGCTTGTCCCCATCCATTGTCTACGAGGAACATAGTTTCTAGAAACATTTCAAAAAAAATGGCTAGACCAACAGCAGAAAGAGAAAAGAAAAAAGCTACCGCACGAAGTATAATACTGGGGGGTTGGAAAAAGATTTTGCTATAGAAATAATAAAATGAAAATGCTACCAGAACCCCTGGTAGCATTTTGAACAGGATCATTCTGTCTAGTTAGAAAGATGTCCTTGGTTTTTGCGAGTCAAAAAGTAGCCTGTAGAAAGTCCTGTTATCAGTAACCCAAGAGCGATCACAAGCCAATTGTCTTGAGCAGCTTTCGCTAAGAATCCAGCTAAGTTTGATTCATTCGGAAGAGGGAATACTTTAGATGGATCAGTTACATTTGTATACCATGTTCTCTTTAGTGAACCTTTGCTTTCTGCCCAAACATTGAAGTCAGCATAACCAGTTTGGTCTGCTTTTCTTATGTCTTTGCTTTCTAGAGGCCACTTCCATTTTCCTGGAACAATGATTGCCCATGGAAAACCTTTAGAGTCCATGAATACATCTTTTCCACTGTTGTCATAGTATCTACCTGGTAAGTGAATGTTTTTGTTCGTGTTTACCACATAGGCATATAGATCATACGGTGCAGATCCAAGTTGAGCTCTAGTTACAGGTTGGTCAAAAGTGATTTCAAAATGAACAACATCACCAAATTTTAAATTATTGGCATGTGCCGCATTATTGTTTGGAGTGCTGATTGTTTTGCTACTTTCTTCAAGAAGTGGAATCCCGTTTGCAAGATCACTTGCACTTAACACAACATTGTCGGAATTTTCTTGAATGCTTTTGTTGTTTCGGTTCTTGAAATGAACTGTTGAAAGAGTTGCACCAGTTGGCACATTCAATTTCAAGTTTAGAGTGTGACGATATCCGGCTCCTCTTGCAACGTGCTCAAAAGATCCTCGGATTCCTACAATTTTGCCTTGAGCGTTTTGATCTTCTTCAGTGTTGAAGAAAAGAACGTAATCGTTCAAGTCAGCATCCCCAGCAGTTGGGTATAAGTCTTCGAATGCAATTGTATTCACACCTGATCTAGGAAATCTTGTAAGAGTTGATCTGGATGGATCATCGGGATAATCGTCATTTGCATCGGCAATTCCGTCACCGTCAGAGTCTGTGAAGTGTGCAGGAGGATTGTGAGATCCACCAACTGTTACATCGCGATCAATTTGAACTACATCTTGTTGCGCGCCTGTCTCAGGATTGGTTCCTGTTGTTGGAATTGTGGTTGAAACGATTACGTCTCCCAAGTTGATATTGGCTTGAACAGTTTCCACATCGGTTGGAACTGTAATCGATCCAGAGGCAGTTCCAGTTTCGTCAGTAACTTGTTGGAATAGAATGTCTGGATTCTCATTGTCTGTTGGGTCAACAATCGTAACCACCGCTCCTTCAACTGGACCATCATCATCATTTACTTGAATCTCAATTGGAATTGTTGTAACAGTTTGGTAATTGAATTCATTTTCGCCAAGTTGGTCTTGGTTATCAGTATTTACAGCAGTTGAAGGAGGTGTTGAATCTTCTGTTGAGGTTTCTTCTTCCGTAGTCGGTATATGAATCACAACTGTTGTATCATCCACAGTTTCAACTGTAGCACCTTCTGGAACTTCAACACCAGGAGCTGCTTCAGATGTTGGTGAACCACCCGCTCCGAGTAAGGCAAGGAAAAGTGGGAATCCTTCTTTTTTATTTGAACAGGAAACTCCCAGGCTCAATGCCACTAGTATTATAATAATTTTATCCATCTTCGAACACTCCTTTGAATCAGTATTATAATAGACGAGAAAATACCAAAAAACTTAACACCTCTAAAAAAAAATAACATGCTCCGAAAAGGGCTCTAGGAAATTAATTATTTCGCTGATTCAATGCATTTAAAATACATTGAATATGAAGAGTTAATCTATGTTAAATCTTTAGCTTAAACTGAATTTTTTTCAAAAAAATCAATCCAATCTCCGTCTGGGATGGATTCTAAGCCCAAGATTTCTTTTGGAGAGACATAAATCCAAAAACCGTTGTCATTATCCCAAATTCTTTTGTATTCATTTGTCCCGATCTCTTCATATCTATCTAGTTCAGTAAGTAATTGATTTTCTATTTCAAAAATATCACCAACAATGGTAGAAAATTCAATACTTTTGGAAATGATCGGATAATCTTTTTTGGAATACATTCTGTAATTTCGAATCCGAACATTACCTGCAATAAGCTCGCAATTTTTCATTCGAAAGTGATTGGATCCGTTGCTTCTCAAAGTTCCATAAACAAAAATCTTAGTTTTGTTCGCCATCGATATTCCTAGAATCAAAAATTAAAAAATTCTAATGATTCAAGATTTTGGCTTATAAGATATATGTAAAACAGCATTTCCGAAAACAAAATTTTTGTATTTTACATCCACGAAACCAGATTCCTCAAGAATTTTTTGCAATTCATCTTGTCCTGGATAGCTGATAGAAGAAACGGGTAGGTAATCGAACATGGAATTCTTACCACCCCAGATTAAATAACCCATGATGGGAACAATTCTGAAAAAATAAAAATCTGCAAAGAATCGAATGATTGGATTACGCACTTTCCCCACATCCAAATTCAAATATACTCCTCCTGGTTTTAGAACTCGGTAGATTTCTTTGAGGCAAGCTCTAAGGTCAGTTACATTTCGCAGACCAAATCCAATGGTTACGGCATCTAAACTCTCATTCGTAAATTGATTGAGATTCATTGCATCGCCTACCATGGATTCCGATTTTGAAGAATCTTTTAATCTATTCGTTGCGACTTGCAACATCGATGGAGCAAAATCTACTGCATATAACTTTTCCAAATTTGGTAATTTGGAAATCCGATAAGCAATGTCTCCTGTTCCACAACATAGATCCAAAATAATTCTGCAATCTTGCTTATCTAAATACCGGACAAGCTCATTCTTCCAGACTTTATGCAAGAAACCACTGTTTAGATCATTGAATAAATCATACTTGGAGGCAATCTTTTCGAAATTTTCTTTGACGAAACTCGATTTAGATTCTTGATCTGGCATAGTAAATTTGGACATAGGACCTCGCTTAGTTTACTTAAATAGTTTTTGGGCTTTCCCAGAGAACTAAGTTTCTTAAACTATAAAAAAATGGCTGATATTTACTACATCATTTTAAATGCAGGGTGGATTGGAATCGTTTTGATATGCTTCTCGATATTAAATTTCGGAATATTTATTTCTGTTTATTTAAGAATTCGTAGATACGAAAAAATCTTCCATTCTCAGAATTGGGCAGAATCCGAACTACTAAAACCTGTTCTAGATCGCTTGAAGCAAACATATGAAAAAATTTCTGACCATAATAAATCCAACCATTTGCATAGATACAATATCAATGCAATAGATTCTGTTGATCAGGAATGGGAAGAAATTTCTCATGATTTGGTGATCTCTTCTACTTGGATTGGTAGCCTGGCAGGAATTGCAACTCTACTTGGTCTTCTAGGAACCGTGATTGGTATCCAAAGCTCTTTTGCCAAGATGCAATCACTCGGACAAGCTACCTTAGATGTATTTGCGTCTGGAGTGAGTATGGCGTTATCAACTACTATACTTGGCCTACTCGTTGCAATTCCATCGTATTTACTTTTGCAATGGATCAAGGCGAGATTGCTTCATTTAGAAAAGAAAGTTTACAATAGTCTTGGAGATTATCTGAAAAATTTATCATGAGAAAAAGATCCATCGCAGATGCTCTAAATTCTTCAGGTCCTGATCTCAATAGTCTCTTAGATGTTATATTTATACTTTTGATATTTACTATGTTAGCTGTTCAATTTGGAAAATTCCAAATTATGGAATTGGATCTGCCAAGCGTGAATCAGAAAGGGAATACAAATCTAGACGAGGATCGAACAATTATTTATGTTCAGAAAGACCGCTATCTATTGAATGAATTGCCGATATCCTTTGAAGATCTAAGAAAAAAGTCTCAAGCAAAAGAATGGCAAGACAAAAAAGTAATGATCGCATGTGAAAAAGATGTAACCTATCAAATTTTTGTAGATGTTTTAGAAATTGTCAAATACTCATCACCCAAAGAATTGGAACTTGGATTTAAGGAGAAATAATGTATACCACTCAACCTCAATTAGAAGATTTAGGCCCACTCAAAGTACTGAGAGTTAAAGGCGACCCAAGTGCTCCTACAATTATTATTTTTCACGGATATGGTGCTAGTGCATTTGATCTTTTTTCATTGCATCAAGTTCTGAATGTTCCGCAAGGAACCAATTGGATTTTTCCTGATGGTCATTTAAAGATCCCCTTAGGCCCTGGTTATTTTGGAAGTGCATGGTTTCCAATAGATATGGAAGCTCTGCAGAGAGCTGTAATGATGGGAACAGTTCGTGACCTAACGGAAGTTACGCATCCTGGACTCGATTTGGCAAGAAAGAACGCATTGGAAATGATTGAGGCTAGTGGAATAAAATTGGATAATATTGTGATTGGTGGATTTAGCCAAGGTGCGATGCTGAGTACAGAAATTACTCTTCAGAGCAATATTCGTCCAAAAGGCTTGGTCCTACTTTCTGGCACTTTATTGCATCGTAATATCTGGGCTGATCTAGCTAAATCTAAATCGAGTCTTAGTTTTTTTCAATCTCACGGAAAAGTAGATCCTGTTCTCGGATTCAAGGCTGCTAAAGAACTCAATAAATTATTGCGGGATGCCGGAATGGTGGGGGAATTCGTTGAGTTCAATGGCGGGCATGAGATTCCGACTGAAGTTATTGATGGACTCAATCGGTACTTAAAACAAATCTTGGGTTGATCTAGAAAATATTTTATCGTTATAGTTTAGAATTAGATGGATAATCAATCTATCCATTTGCAAAGTGATCTATAGAGTTCATTTTTGGTTATAGGCTTAGCTAGATAATCATCCATTCCCGCTTCTAAACATTTTGCTTTCTCATCTGTCATCGTTCCTGCGGATAATGCAATGATCGGAATATGTCCATTGGATTCTAATTTTCTGATTTGCCTTGTGGCTTCGTATCCATCCATAATTGGCATTTGAATATCCATAAGAATAATTTCTGGATTTTTAGAAATTGAATCAACTGCTTCTTTACCATTTGTTGCTTCCAATACGATCGAATTTGGGAAGAATTTATTGATTGCAGTTTTGGAAAACATAAGATTGATCTTGTTGTCTTCGACCAATAGAATTTTTATTTTACGGTCTTGCAATTTATCAACTTCATTTTTTTCTGAGTTTGATAGAATCCGATCATCTGTACTCAACAAATTACTGTTAACTGCTGTTTCATTAGTGTTCTTTACTTTTAAGATAAAATAGAATTTACTTCCTTGATTTTTTTTACTTTCTACCTGAATTGAAGAACCCATCAGATTTAAAAGCTTATTGGAAATGGAAAGCCCGAGTCCAGTTCCACCATATTTTCTAGTTGTTGAGTTGTCCTCTTGTGTAAAATATTCGAATATTCTTCTCTGATTCTCAAGATCGATTCCGATTCCCGTGTCTGTTATTGCAAATTCTATATTTATATAGTTGCTGTCTTGATTATGGTCAATCTTGCCCAAATGAAGTTTTATAGCTAAGACTACTTTTCCGACTTCTGTGAATTTTACTGCATTACTTGCAAGATTGAGTAAAACTTGCTTTAGACGAAATGAATCTACATCAACGAACTTGGGCAAATTCGGATCGATTTCTATCAGAAAGTCAATTTTTTTCTTAGTAATTTGGACTCGTATAATATTATAAACTTCATTGCATAGCTCTGTTAAATTTGTCCTGGACGGAGATATTTCAATTTTGCCAGCTTCAATTTTAGAAAAGTCAAGAACATCATTCACAATTTCGAGAAGTGATCTTGCAGATTGTATAATTATTTCCGAATATTGTTTCTGTAATGAATCAAGATTTGTATCAAAGAGAAGGTCGCTAAATCCAATAATTCCATTCAATGGAGTGCGGATTTCATGACTCATATTCGCTAAAAATTCCGATTTTGCATGATTGGCCTTCTCGGCAATAGATCGTGAATTCTTTGCATCTATTTCTGCGATTTTGATTTTATTAATATCGCTATTGGTTCCAGATAATCGTATTGCTTTTCCTTTTGAATTTCTGGTAATATAGCCCTTTGCCAGAATCCAGTGGTAATCTCCACTTTGTGTTCGCATACGAATTTCTAATTCGCAAGAATCTTGAATGCTGTAGAGTGCACCTAAGAACGAGTTCTTCAGAGTTGGAAAATCTGCTGGATGAACTAGTCTTCTCCACAATCTTAAATCTTTTGGAAAAGCGTTCTGATCAAAACCTAACATATCTAGAAATTGGTCGGAAAATTCAATTTTTCTAGTTAATAAATCTAAATCCCACCAACCAGATTGAGAACCTTTTAATACCAATTTGAGTTGTCTTTCTTTCTGTTCAAGAGCAAGTTGGCTTAATTTACGATCTGTTATATCTTGAAAAGTTCCATAAACGCGAACACATTGTCCATTAGAAAATTCAGGAATACCAATGGATCTAACCCAAACCTCCTTTCCCAAGTAAGTAACGATTTCTAGTTCCACATCGTACGATATATTATTCTTTACAGCCGAGTTGAAAACTTCGTAAATTCTTTCTCGGCTTTCACCTTCTTTGAAAAACTGTATTCCCTTAATTGGATGTGGAATATAATCTAATGGAACTTCATGAATTTTTTTTGTCATATCGCTCCAAGTTGCCTGGAAATTGATCGGATCTACTTCCCAGGTTCCAATACGAGCAGCTTCATTCGTTCGATCTAATAAATCATTTAGTCTGCTTTTCTCATTTGCAGCATTCTTGATATCTGTAATATCACTGATGATTCCACCACGATATATGATTTCACCATTAGAGTCTTTAACTGGGAATCCACGACCCCATAACCAACGTATCGAATGATCGGGCCTAATAATTCTATACTCCACATTGAATTTGCAATCTTGAATATTTTCTTCATTTTGGTAAGAATCTAAAACTGTGCGCTGATCATCAGGATGGATCGAAACAAGATAATCAAGTGGATTGTCGAACAAATCGTCAATCTTTCTCTGGAAAACTCTTTCGTATGCTTTATTGATAAATACGAGCTCTTCTTTTGGATTACTTAGCCAGAAAACTTCATTTGTATTCTGAGCTAGTAATTTGAACAATTCTAAATCCCCATTTAGGTTATCAAATCTGTTCAAATAACCGATTGTTTTCTGATTAACCCTCATGGTGACTTCCTTTAGAGAAATAAACGCATCCCTAAGTAATAAAGATTTTCAAAACCCATTTTAATCAATAAATTGTTGATTAAAATAAATTGATATCCCTCAATGTTGTAAATTCTCTAGCCAGTACGATTCGACGTTAATAAAGATCCAATTCCACCAGTTGCAAAAATAATTGGTATACCGATAAATACCCAGTAAATTGTATAACCACCTTCCTCTTGCCAGTAATAATAGGAAAAAATCCCCCACACAATTCCGACTATTACGCTCGCAATTGCACCATAAAAATTTGTTTTCTTCCAATAGAACCCACCCAATAAAGCAAAGCTGAGTGCTGCAACAGGGATATTGGCTAGGATCAATTTATTCAAAATATTATCGACGATGAGATTTGCCGATAGCCAAGAGAAAAATGCAAAAAATATTGTAATATAAATTGATCGGCTGATCCCAACTTTTGCATCAGAATGTTTAAGAAAATCACTGATTGCCATCGTAGTCATCGCACTCCATACACCAGCAAGTGTGGTTGATGCAGCCACAAATAAAACTCCATAGGCGAACCCTTTCCAACCTAACGGCAAAAAATGTTGGATTATCAGAGGGATGGACATTTGTGGATTCGAATTCTCAATACCAGTCAATGCAAATAAACCAGTAGCGATTACAGGGAATCCATAAAGTAGAAATACTATAACTGCCGCTATGACTACTGATAAGTAGGCAGTTTTCTCAGACTTTGCAGAGAATATTTTTTGTGAATACCAAGGTGCAGAGATATAAGTAAACATTGTCAGGACAATCAAACTTGCTATGTAAGCAAATGAGAGGTCTTCTTGGGATTTGGAAATCGGGAATCTATCTATAAAAGAAGAAAAACCACCCTCGGCATTTATCCAAACAAAAAAAGCGAGCGCAGGAATTAGAACAAGTACTGACATAAAACCAAAAATATCAGTACGAATAACAGAAACTAGACCACCTCGCAATGTGAAGGCAAGAACAATTAGAACAAATATTAAGCTAGATTCCCATTCCGTTAAGCAAGCAAGCATCGGTGAAAAAAGGAGAACCAATGATTTGATATAAGTCGCACTGAATCCAAGCATGGCAACTAACAGGCATGCGCTGGCAATTTTCCCAAATTTGGATCCATACTTCATGGTAAAAAAACCAGCCGTAGAGAATCCATTAAACTGTTTCCATTTCTTTGCAACTACAACTGCATAGAACAGCAAGCCAAATAAAAATACAGAAGGAAGCCAGAGACCCCATAAACCAGCAATTGCTCCAACCGAAGAAAACCCAAGTAAAGTAGATGTGTTGAATTCCGTCATTACCAATGTTGCAACCAGGGCAAATAAACCCGTACTACGATTGGCAAGTAGATAGGACAATTCTGATTGAACTTTTACGCTCTTCCACAGCCCAATTGTGAGCAAAAGAACAATGTAAATTGCGAAAATTGCAAGATCAATATTCATTCAAATGTATCATGACTCCCAATGTAAATCTGGTAGAAACGAGGGAGAAATGTTACAAGTATATAGATTTCAATACTGGCAGAGATAAAGAGTAAAGGGTACAAGATGCCATCCAAAACCAAAATTTCGTAAAGGAAATAAGGAAGAAAGTATTGGGAAGGAAGTATTGCAAGTAAAATAAAATTCAGAGCTGTTCCCCATTTAGGAATTAGTTTTGGTTTAACTTTAAATTGAATTTTTTTCCAAAACAAAAGAACAGGAACGGATGTTAGCTGAGAAATATCTCGTAAGAGAATCAAACCATAGTACCAGATTGGAACAAGATCTATAGCATAGAAATAGGTGAATAGACTTAAAACCAGAATTTTATCGCAGACTGGATCAAGAATAGACCCAAGTTCAGAAACCAAACCCATTCGTCTCGCAAACATTCCATCTAAAAAGTCTGTTAGAAAAATAAATCCAAATAAAATGTAACTTAGCAAGAGATTGCCCGAATGGAAAAGTAGGATTGCAGGAAGGGCAAAAATCACCCTGGATAGAGTAAGTATATTGGGTAGCCAGAAAATTTGTTTCCAATGCATATATTTTAGATTTTTCTCACTAACGATTCAGTCTATGTCTAATAGATTGTGGTTTCAACTAGAATATTGAATGGAAGGTATTAAATTGCAAAAACAGAAAAATAGGAATCGAAGTAAAATCAGCCTCTTTGCAGGAACTATTCTGGTATTTATTCTAATCGTTGGATCTGCATCTTTGTCAGCTCAGAAAATGGATCAGAGCCATTCTGCTTTTGATTCAGTACTAAAAAAATATATCAAGAATGGAAATGTAAAATACAAAGCTTTACTCAATGATCGGACTGGACTCGATTCTTATCTCAAGTCGATATCCAGCGTTACAGAAGCTGAATACAAAACCTTCAATGAAAATCAAAAAATTGCCTTCCTTATAAATGCATACAATGCCTATACTCTAGATCTGATTCTGAAGCATTACCCAGTAAAGAGCATCGGTGATATCGGAGGACCAGTTCGTCTGGTCAATCTCGCTCGAGGAACTCCTTGGAAGAAATTTACTTTCCCGCTGTTGGGCGCTGATCGAAATTTAGATTGGATAGAACATTCAAAATTGAGAGTGGAATTTACTGAACCAAGAATCCACTTTGCTATCAACTGTGCGAGTGTCGGCTGCCCACTACTACGCAACGAAAGTTATCGGGCAGATAAACTTGAATCCCAATTACAAGATTCTTTTGTAAAATTTTTATCCGAGACATCCAAAAACCGATTGGATAAATCCAAAAATACAATCTATTTATCCAAGATTTTCGATTGGTTCAAAGGAGATTTCGAAAAGAAATCGGGTTCCGTATTAGCATTTGTCAGGACAGGATTCCCAGAAAAAATTCCAGACCAAATAAAAATAGAATATACTGATTATGATTGGACATTGAACGAAGCGAAGTAAAGGAAATCGAATGGAATCGGCTTTTTTGGTTCGAAATCGATTTTTTCATTGATATAAAAGTTTCCTAAGAGATAAAGGGAGGAGATATTAAATAAAAGTATCTCACTTTAGGAGACAAAATGGCATTCGACATAGACATGATAAAATCCCGTTATAAGAAAATGGGAGATGCAATTGGTGCAGCGCGCAAAATCGTTGGGAAACCACTTACCTTAACCGAAAAGATTTTGTATTCGCATTTATGGGAAGGTCATCCAACGAAAGCATTAGCTCGTGGAAAAGACTACGTTGACTTTGCACCAGACAGAGTTGCTATGCAAGATGCTACGGCTCAGATGGCATTATTGCAATTCATGCAAGCAGGTAGACCAAAAGTTGCTGTTCCATCTACAGTTCACTGTGACCATTTAATCACTGCTAAAGAAGGATCAGATACGGATCTAACAAAAGCTTCCAGTGAGAACAAAGAAGTATATGACTTTTTATCCTCTGTTTCCAACAAATATGGAATCGGATTCTGGAAGCCTGGAGCTGGAATCATTCATCAAGTTGTTTTAGAAAACTATGCATTTCCTGGTGGTATGATGATCGGAACTGACTCTCATACTGTAAATGCTGGTGGACTTGGTATGGTCGCAATTGGAGTCGGTGGAGCTGACGCATGTGATGTTATGGCAGGACTTCCTTGGGAATTGAAATTCCCTAAACTAATCGGCATTCGCCTAACTGGTAAATTGAATGGATGGGCCTCTGCAAAAGATGTTATTCTCAAAGTAGCTGGAATCCTTACTGTAAAAGGTGGAACTGGTTGTATCGTGGAATACTTTGGTCCGGGAGCCGAAACTCTTTCTTGTACAGGAAAGGGTACAATCTGTAACATGGGTGCAGAAATTGGAGCGACGACTTCCACTTTCGCATATGACGACTCAATGGAGAGATATCTCCGTTCAACAGATCGTGCTGATGTAGCTGATGCAGCAAATGGAATTCGGGAGCATCTAACTGCAGATAAAGAAGTTTATGCGGAACCAGAAAAATATTTTGATCAAGTAATAGAAATCAATCTAAGCGAACTTGAGCCACATCTGAATGGCCCATTCACTCCTGACTTGGCAACTCCCTTATCCAAATTGAAAGAAGAAGCAGCCAAAAATGGTTGGCCTACAAAAATCGAAGTTGGACTTATTGGATCTTGTACCAACTCTTCTTATGAAGACATCGCAAGATCAGCTTCACTTGCAGAACAAGCTATCGCAAAAGGTCTTGTACCAAAAGCTGAATTCTCTATAACTCCTGGATCTGAACAAGTTCGTTACACAATTGAGAGAGATGGTTTTATCAAGACTTTCCATAAGATGGGAGCCAAAGTTTTCGCAAATGCTTGTGGTCCTTGCATCGGAATGTGGTCTCGAGTTGGAGCAGAGAAGAAAGAGAAAAACACAATCGTTCACTCTTTCAATAGAAATTTTCAGTCAAGAAATGATGGGAATCCCAATACTTATGCATTTGTAGGAAGCCCAGAGCTTGTCACTGCACTTGCAATTGCTGGAGACTTGAATTTCAATCCGATTACTGATAAACTCAAGAATGATAAAGGCGAAATGGTTTCTCTAGATCCGCCTATCGGTGATGAGCTTCCTAAGAAAGGATTTGCTGTCGAAGATGCTGGCTACCAAGCTCCTGCAGCAGATGGATCTAAGGTAGAAATCAAAGTTAACCCAAGTTTGGACAGATTGCAACTTCTTGATCCATTTACAGAATGGGATGGAAAAGATATCACAGGACTAAAGCTTTTAATCAAGGCAAAAGGGAAATGTACAACGGATCATATTTCTATGGCTGGTCCTTGGCTCAAATACCGTGGTCATCTCGATAATATTTCCAATAACTTATTGATCGGAGCAACTAACTTTTTCAATACGAAGATCAATGAAGTTAAGAACCAACTGACTGGAGCTTATGGGCCTGTACCAGATACTCAACGCGCATATAAAGCAAAAGGTATTGGATCTATAGTTGTAGGAGATGAGAACTACGGTGAAGGTTCTTCAAGAGAACATGCAGCTATGGAGCCAAGATTTTTGGGAGTTCGGGCTGTCTTGGTTAAATCGTTTGCTCGTATCCATGAAACCAACTTGAAGAAGCAGGGAATGCTTGGACTAACATTCGCTAATCCGGCTGACTATGATAAGATTCAAGAAGATGATACCATTGATATCATTGGATTGACAAGTTTTACGGAAGGCAAACCTCTAACTCTAGTTCTGAATCACAAAGATGGATCCAAAGAGGAGATCACTGTGAACCATACTTACAATGCTCAACAGATTGAATGGTTCAAAGCAGGATCGGCTCTGAATATAGTTAAGAAACAGCACGGAGTATAACAAACTCTTTGCCTTATCCAAAAGTAAACCAAGGTCTCGTGTTAAACGAGGCCTATTGGAAGGGCGTTTACGGAGACGGTTACGACGTAGATGGCGACTACAATGCTCGTCTTCATGCTAAGTACATTCATTCTCTATTCCAACTTATGGAATCAAAAATCCAGAGTTTAGGAGATTTTGGCTTCGGCAAAGCAAGTCTGCTTAGAGAATTTGTTAAGATATTTAAGCCTGCACGAGTTGTAGCCTTGGAGCCGTCACCCGAAAGAGTAGAGGATCTAAGAAAAAAATCTTGGGTTTCTACGACACATATCCAAATTTTCAACACCACCTTACAAGAATTTGATCCACCCTATCTTCGGCATGCACCGCTTGATTTAGCAATTTGCAATTCCGTATTGCAGTATATTCCTGATAAAGAACTTAAAGATGTTGTTGCAAAAATGGCTCAGCTTTCCAGATTTCTCTATTTTACTGTACCAACCAAGAATGATTATATCCGAATGAAAAAGGAAATCGCATTTGAGGATCCTTATGCATTTGTTCGCAACTTAAAATTCTATCGCAAGCTTATGTCTGAACACTATCACTATGTTTCTTACAATTTGCTTGAAAGTAAATTCTTTCCAGCTACTGTTTTCCATGAAGAATTTTTTAAATTTTGAATGATTCTGTTTATTAGAAATCCAAAACTAGCCATTCAGAACTTGACAGACGATGCTTTAAGAATCACAAAAATTCAAGCCTGCCTATTTACTTCGGAGTCTAAGAGCTATGAAAAAAATCCAACTATCAGCTTTGCTTTTCTTATTTCTAATGCCATTTGCATTGATTTCTAGATCAATCGACAAGAATTCCTGCACTTTCAATGGCAAAAAGCTCTATGGCAAGATACAAATTGTCACCTCATTTCCTGATGTAAAGGTTCAAGTTGTAACTTCTTTCCCAGATCTGAAAGTGGAGATGGTGAATTCTTTTCCATCTAAGTGCGGACAGTGGCAATCTGTGACATCTTTTCCTGACACAAAAGTCCAATTTGTTACTTCATTTCCAGATGTGAAGATACAATATGTAAATTCTTTTCCTGGGATGCCATAAATTAGCTTTTTTTTGAGATTTTTAGGAAAATATCTTCGCTGAATTGTTATAAGAATTGATGACTTTTCAGTTTTTACTTGATACATCATATTCCTATTCTCTTTTGGATTGGATGCAGGATAAAAAGATTGAGATGGCGGAGTTGTATGCGAATACCCATAAACGCATCTACGACTTCCTCTATAAATACTGCAATAATCCTGATCTTGCAATGGATCTTATGCAAGATACTTTTTTGAATTATTTCAAGAGTTACGGGGAACAAGACCTTGATCAAGAAAAATCGATTATGATCTTGTATACGATTGCGAGGAATCGCTCCATCAATTTTGGCAAGAAATTCTCAACACAGAGGGAGAAATCTGCACCAGTGGATGATTTCAAGTCTGAGCGTATTGGCTTCGAGAAAAAGCTAGAACTACTAGATCTCGAAAACAAATTGCTAAATTGTTTGGATGAACTTGCTGAGGACGAAAAGGAATGTATTTTACTAAGACATATAGAAGGACTCAACTTAACACAAATATCTGGAATCATGAATATTTCGGTATCAACAGCATCAAGGTTAGTGGTTAAGTCAACTGCCAATTTGCTTGAATTAGCACAAAAGAATAATATAACATTAGAATAACATGAAACGAGAAGATGACAGATTGAACGAAGAAGAAGTATCAAAAGCCTTAGAAGGGGCGACGAATACCGTTTCAATTCGTTTGCAAAGGTTAGTCGAGATTTTTTCTAACATGGATCGTCCTTCTCGTAGAACGGAATTTCCTGCGTTCGAAGATATCTGGATCAAATTAAAAGGTCCGGAACAAACAAATCTTGACTCTATGCAAACCAATTCAGCCAATCTAGAAATCGCGGAACCGTTCGATAAATTATCAGTCAAAAATTGCAAGTCAAGTAGATTGATGGTATCATCAGGATTTATAGGAGCCGTTGCTGCAGTTTTAATATTTATTTTTATCATGCGCTCAGAGACGGAGACATTACCAAGCTACAATACCAAAATATCTGCAGTAATTGGAGAAGCGTATATTCTCAACCATGATGGAACACCGAGATCGAATCTTAACAATCTTTCTCAACTACAGAATGGAGATCGGATTCAGACTGGTGCGCGATCTTCTGTTGATTTAATTTTAACGCCACATTCAAGCGTCCGCATACGCGAAAATTCCGAGATCAGTTTAGAAAAACTTATGAAGAAAGATGATTCGGAAAAAGTAACAATGTTCCTTGTGCGCGGAACCATTTTGGCATATATTCATAAAATGAAAAAGGATTCGGACTTCGTCATTCGTTCTGATATAGGCAAGGTGGAAGTTCGGGGAACGAAGTTCTTAACGAGTAAGACAGATGAAGGATTTACTGTAGCTGTTTCCGAAGGAAGAATTATCTATACTGCAGCCAATTCCTCCAATCCAATCCCTGTTGATCCGAATTTTCAAATATCTACAATCGATTCAACAACTAAGAAAAATATATTGAGCAAATCAAATGCTCGTGAATTGTCAGAACTGGATTATATCGAGCTAGAATCCATTCCTGAGACCGGAAGAAAGAATGCCATTGAATCAGAAGAGGATATTTTCCGGTTGTACTCGCTTTTAGAAGAAGTTACGGTTGATGGTGGCATCGTTCATAGAGGGGTTATCTATGCTATGGATGAAAATTTCATGTATATAAGAACAGTTGCCGGAGAAATTAAGATCCCTCAAGCGAAGATACAGGAAGTAGAAAAAATACGTTGATTTTTTTCAAAGCAAGACTACTTTTTACGGAATGCACGATAATACTAAAAAGAGTTTTCGTTTCCGCTATATTATAGATAAAGAATTTCAGTTCAAATTCCTTCTTCATTTTTCCATCCTTTTTATTTTTGGCGTTCTTGCTACCCTTGGCTTTCTCTATTGGCTAAACCAGAGTAAATATGAGGGTGGGGCAGTTTTTCGCTTACGCCAAGATCCCATTCAAGTCTACTATAAAGTCGAACCAGATCCTGGTGACCCAGCTTCTGAATTAAAATATGTTCCTCGCGATATCTATCTACCTGATTATGATCATAAATTGGATAGATATTCAATCCAATCTTCAGCAGTTGTCATACTTTCGACGATCTATCTATTTCTGATTTCTTTCTTTTCTATTTTCAAATCACATAAAATGGCTGGCCCAATTCACAACATTAAGCGAAACCTCAAACGACTTGCTGATGGTGAAGACATTCAATTCATTCGAACGAGGAAAGGGGATGAATTCCAAGAACTCGTTGATGAGCTCAATCGCGTAATTGCAAATCGTATAAACAAATCTAAATAGTTTATATGATTTTTGGAAGGAATTCTAATAATATAGAGGTAAAGCGCGAATTTATTTAGAAATAAATGAAAAGATTAAAATTTAACATTAAAATCCTGTGGGATATAATCATGGTCATTGTGGTTCTTGGGAATCTAACCTTGATTGCTTTTGACATGACTTATCTTTGGCTTCGACCTTTCTATTATAAGCATTTCCCTCAAGTCCTGAGCTATTATGACAAACCCATTCTTGGAATTGAGCCTCATCGAAGTACAGAAAAATACCTACGTTATATAGATACAATTGATTATCTAGAAAAGCTTCAATCAAGGGAATTTTACGATCAAGAATTTGCCGACCAACTAATTAAAGTTAAAAATCTAATTGCATCCATTCAATCAAAGGGTGATCAGCGACTATTAGAATTGAAATCTGAAATTACATCTGATCTCGAGACAGTAACGACCCCTGATCAAATAAGCACTGTAACTTTGGATAGAATAGAGGATTATCTAGATTTTCTTCCGCAGATTGATAATAAAAAAACCATTCAGGAATTGGCAGAGGCAAGTCAAAATTTAGATCTACTGATTCGGGTACAAAGCGAACGCGGAAGAATTGCAGAACATGAAGACTTACTATCTAAGATGGATTATCAGATTATTCATCTAGTCGAGACCAATCCATTCCAAGACTCCGGTCAGACAGAAAATCTTTCGACCATAAAAGACTTTTATAAATCAAGATATAGTCTAGCAAAAACTAGGGAGTTAGATCGAGAATATCGGGCAATTCTACTCAAATCATTGGGAGGACAGAAAAGTTTTCCTTCTACAGCCTTAAGTGCATCTTGGTACTGGCGCAACCCAGCCAAATCATTTCAAGAGAAATACAAAGAGTTCAATCAAACGATAAGACCTCTTTTTGAAATGAACTACTATAGATCACTTGCAAAAGACGGCGAACCAATCAATAATTTCATTTGGTTAGACGCTCCTTTTCTATTATTTTTCTTATTTGAATTTGCGTTCAGCTGGTATTGGTCTATTCGTAATAAGACTTTTATGGCTTGGTTTTTCTATCCAATATATCATTGGTACGATATTCTCGGGCTCATTCCTTTTGTTGAATTTAGAATATTTCGATTGATTAGGATTTATAAGATATTTCTAATTCTCAAAACTAATAAAATAGTTCCCGTTGGAAATGACATTATATCAAGAACCATTCGATACTATTCGAATATTCTAAAAGAAGAATTATCGGATATGGTTACGATCCAGATTCTTACTGAAGCTCAAGAAGAAATTCGTTCGGGAGCGTCATTGCAAATCGTAACCCATGCCTTGGATACTCATCGCGATCAGATCAAATCTGTTGTGATTCATAAATTACGAAATTCTATAGACAATCCAAGATTGAGTGATTTATTTTCCCAAATCCTAACAAATATAATTAACAAAGGAAATATTGGATCTCCTTTAGCAAATATTCTTCCTGAATCAATCAAACTGAAATTTTCAAAAGGTATGGGGGACATTGCTTATTCAACTTTCTCAATGCCAGTCAAAATACTATTGGAAGATGAACAGGGAGTTAAATCTATAGAAGCCTTAGTTGATTTTATCTTAGATGAATTCCTAGAGTCTTCCCACGATTTTGATGTCAATCAACTGAACACTGCAGTTACAATCGAGCTACTAGAAAATGTGAAGAAGACAGTAGCTCAGAAGAAATGGCTCGATTCAAACATATAAATATCGGTTAAACCTTTCTTACTAAAATTGATTTTGAACCATTCTTAAAAACTAATTATCTCAGCATTGTGTCCAATCTAATATAAATGAAAAGATATCTTCCATTTTTACAGCCCATACTATCCATTGAAGATCAATCCATTTTTGGTCACGAAGTTCTTGCAAGAGAAGAAACAGATAAGGGATTTATTTTACCCGATATTTTTCTTAGAGAATTATCTGGAAAATCGGAAGAGTTCCTACGAATCGAAACTGAAGTTCTTTCTCGTGCTTTTGCAAAATTAAAAACTACAGAATCTGGACATCTATTTATCAACATGAGCCCAGATGAACTGTTACGCCAGCTCGAAGACAGCAAAGGCGATGATCTTCCTCTTGCTAAGCTTACTAAAGATGCAGGAATTTCCAATGAGCGTATTTTTATCGAGATAACAGAAGTTGCAACACTTCGTGATCCTGAAGCAATAGGTACTGCTGTGGAATACTTTCGTGAGTTAGGTTTTCGCATAGCTATGGATGACGTTGGTTCGGAATCTTCCAATCTGGAAAGAATCGCCATAATCCAACCCCAAATAATCAAAGTGGATCTTCTTCTTCTCAAAAGATCTATGCATGATAGAAATTTTCACTCTGTTCTCGAATACCTATCTCATATTGCGAGCGGCTTAGGGTCGGATCTTCTATTTGAGGGTATTGAAAATTCGGAAGAACTCCGTCGTGCATTAGACTTTGGTGCACGCTTTGTGCAAGGATATCTTTTGGGAATGCCAAATAAAGAATTTGCAAGCCCCAAAATAGAAGCAGATACCCTGAAAATTCAACTGGATGCTTTTCACGAATTCAAGAGGAATCGTATCATGGAAGAGATTCGTTTCGAAGACGAAATCCGGAATCTCATTTCTCGCAAGGAACCCACCGTCAAGAATATCGGTGATATCGTCCATATTGACGCTCATTCCCTTTTCCAATTGTCACCTTTTATACGAAGAGTCTACGCTACTGATTGGGAAGGAACTCAAATTACTCCATACTATGAAAGATCAGGAGAAAATGGATTCACTCAAAATACAGTCCCCTTATCTAAAAATTGGTCGTACATGCCTTTTTTTTACAAACATGTAAAGAAGAGTTTTCACAATCCCAAGACTTGGAACGCAAGTGAGCCTTATTTCGATAAGGTGCTACGAAAAAATATTTTAGTATTTTCCAAAGTAACCCAGGATCATATTTCACTGTTTATCGACGTACAGCTTCCCGATCCAGCCGTTTGATTTTTCTTTCGTGTATTAATGTATATGTTGAAATGGATTGGATTCTATTTAACAGGGAATAAGTATTTCATACCAAGATGAGTTTGAATTTCAGGAGTCCACAAATCATCTAAGGTTCTGTTTGCTTCTCTTGCATTCATAGGAACACGAACAACACCTTCAAACATAAAATTCGAAGAAGTACTCAGGCTAAGACCTGGATTTGCATAAACTTGCTTAGATATAAATGACGGGCGGTTGGCATTTTCCGCTGTTTTGAATAATGCATTTTGAATAGGTCTTGCCCAATAGGCATTGGTTGCAGTTCCAAATTGCTGCAATTGAGAGAGTTCTAGGAAAATTTCAAGTTTGTAGTCTTTATCATTCAAACCAATGAACTTGCTAGGTAGTGCATAGGATAGTCGAATCTTAGGAATTGCAGCTTCAACAAAACTCTGTCCGAGACCATTGCCAGCAAGATGCATAGATAGGTCTAAGTTCAAACCAAAATTCCTTTTTCTATACAGAAAAGCTATTCCCTTTTGACCCGTAAATCCTGGGTTGGATTCCCATTGATTCGGGAAGCGAGAATCGTTATCACGAACTCTACTTGAAGTCATGGAACTCGAACCTTGGTAGCCATAGATCAGAGCAGTTTCCAATGGAAAAGCAAAAGGGACTGTAATCGCCTGCAAAAACATTGGATCCTGTCTAGGGATAGAATAGGATGTCTCCCAATTTTGGCTTCCCCAAGGAGCTTGAGAAAAAAAAGACATCAATGGCAATTCTTGTGAATTTAGGTAACTAAATGTAAGTATTTGAATAAGGACGATGATTCCAATTTTCGATTTCACAGAATTTAACTTACCTAGAGGAAACATCGTTTCTTTTTATCTAGATGGCAAGTAAAAAACGTTTGGAGAGTAAATTTGTTCAAACAAAATTGGTAAGCTAGGGAGATTGGAAATGGATACTCATATAGAAAATTTTGGAGAATGTAAATTCACAAGTCCTGCTGATTATGACTATTGGACCAAGGAAGGATCAATGGTTCTCATTCAGACGATTTTTGAGAATAAGCAAGCACTTGCTGATCACCTAAAAGATCCAATATTTTTCGAACAAGCAGGTCCCAGAGAAAAAATCTATTACAATCCATCTACAGTTACGGCTGGTATCGTGACTTGTGGAGGGCTCTGTCCAGGTATCAACGATGTGATACGGGCTTTAGTTATGGAACTCCATTATAGATACAAAGTAACACGGATATTAGGATTTCCTTTTGGATACGAAGGAATGGTCAAACAATCCGGTCATAGACCCATTGAATTGGTTCCAGATAAAGTCGCACAGATCATGACACAAGGTGGCTCTATACTTTCTTCATCGCGTGGCAACCAAAATGTTTCTGATATGGTTGATACTCTCTCGTTGTACGGGATACGAATGCTATTCTGTATCGGTGGTGACGGGACTTTGAGAGGAGCTCAAGCAATATCAGAAGAAATAAAGAAACGAAAAGAAGATATAGCCGTTGTTGGAATTCCGAAAACGATAGACAATGATATAAATTATGTACAAAAGACTTTTGGGTTTTCGACAGCTTTTTCAAAGGCTGTCGAAGCAGTAGATTGCGCTCATGTCGAAGCAAAAGGAGCGCCTAACGGAATTGGTTTGGTTAAATTAATGGGAAGGCATTCTGGATTTATTGCAGTAAATGCAGCTCTTGCATCTAAGAATGTTAATTTTGTTCTGATTCCGGAAAAGGATTTTGACTTGGAAGGAGAAGGAGCATTTCTTCCTGTTCTAAAAGAACGGATCAAAAGAAGAGGGCATTCCGTGATAATCGTAGCAGAAGGTGCCGGCCAGAAGTTTTTCGAAGAAAAAGGAGAGAAAGATCCATCTGGAAATAAAAAATTGAGTGATGTTGGAGTATTCATGAAAGATAAGATCAATGAATATTTCAAAAAAGAAAAAATGACTGTAAACTTGAAATACATTGATCCAAGTTATATCATTCGCTCAGTTCCTGCAAATGCAGACGACTCCGTATTCTGTGGGTTTCTTGCCCAGAATGCAGTTCATGCAGCTATGTGTGGTAAGACAAATATGGTAGTTGGAATCTGGAACAATGTCTTCACATATATTCCTATTCAAGTTGCTATTAGCGAGAGAAAAGTATTACAACCAGATCGAAGCACTTTGTGGAGAGCATTGCTCGCATCTACGGGTCAACCGAGCGAACTCAAATCTACAGAAAAATAATTTTAAACATAGATCAAAGAAATAGTTTTTTATTGGAATCTGAATAAAAAACTATTCTAAAAATACAAACTTATTTTTTCTTATTTGCGACTTTGTTCCGAAACTTGACAATATTGTCTTGGATTTCTTCTTCTTTTTTATTGATCTCGTCCAAGAATTTATCGTCGATCACCACTTCTGGCATTTCTGTAAATTTCTCAGGGCCGATATGATCAATTTCATATAGCAGATCTTCAATTTGGCTTTCTGCTTTAACAATCGTTTGTATATTTTCCACCAGCTTTTTATTGAGAAATAGAATTTCTTTGAACCTGAGAATGTAGTGGTTGAAGCGATTCTCCATAAGAGAAGTTTTCTTCTGCATTGCCATTACAGTTTCTCTCTCTTTGAAAACTTCCTTCTTCTCCATGAGAATCTGATTTTTGAAAGAATTGATGAGCCTTTCGGTTTCAGATTTATAATTCTCAAAACTCGTTTCATGAGTTCGAATCATATCGCTTATTTTTCTCTGGAATTCTTGATCTTTTAACCTATCTTGTTCTTGGCGTAGAGCCTCGCTCTCACCAAGTGCAATTCGTACTCTCTCGTCTACTCTTGCATCAATCAATGCTTGGTTGATTTTCTCAATTCTTAGAAGAGTAGCTATATAACTTTTTATCGAACCCATTACTGTAATTTGACGATGAAAAGTGTGTAATCATCATGTTGTTCTGCATCGCCTTGGAATTTATTCGTAATATCAAGAATTTTGTCTCTCATACCAATTGCAGAATCCAATTCCATGCTGAGAATATCTTCCATCAATCTTTCTTCCTCATACATTTCATCTTTGCTGTTCATCACTTCAGTGACACCGTCAGTATATAGAATCAGGTAATCCCCAGGTTCATAATCAACGGTATGTTCTGAGATTTCCGATTTGCCGATACCCAGAGGTGTTCCTTTACCTGAGAGTAATGATATTTCTTGTTGTTGCTTACGATAAAGAAATTGTCGGTTGTGGCCTGCAGATGAAAATGTTAGAGTCTTGGACACTGTGTTGATTCGTACAAGCATCACGGTTACAAAAAGTACAAATCCTGATTTATCTTGAATGATTTGGTTGGCCTTTGTAAGTGCAATCCGTGGCGAAGTCTCTCGAGCAGCTTCACTAGATATGATCGTTTTAGATAGTTCCATAAATAGAGCTGCTGGAGTCCCTTTACCGGAAACATCAGCAATCATCACAGATATCTCAGTTGGGCTATGGATTATCATATCATAGAAATCCCCACCGATATCTCTAGATGCTTTATAAAAAGTAGCAAAATCCAAATTCCCATAGCTATCCGGAATATGGGGTAATGAGTTTCGTTGGATCTGAGCTGCAACTTGAAGGTCACGTTGGATATATTTTAATTTTTCGCTTTGGTCTTTTACACGCAAGGCTGTGAAAGCTTCTGCAATCTGGTTGGAGATAGTAGAAAGTATTCTAATATCCGAATCTTCGAATGAAGACATATCATTTTTGTCAGCGATGAGAAGAACTCCAACTGTGTCTCGATTTCTCTTGATTGGGATGATAAGAAAATTCTGTTTGAAATATCCCATTTTCGAAAGTTCTTCTGCAGTGGAGCTAGAATGAGTCTTCAATGTGACCGTCTGCCCAACGGTTCGAACAGATTCCAAAATTTTATCCAATGGGCCTTCGCCTTTTTTTAGATCCTCAATGGATTCTGGAAATCCTCTAGATAGAATATAATCGTATCCTTTGTTCTCTGAGCCTTGAAAGAGAATCGCAACCTTATTCACTTTCATAACTCCCGATATCGATTTTACTGAAGATGCAAGAAACTGATCTATATCGATAACATTTGATAAAGATTGAGAGATTTGAAACAAACAATCTAACTCATTGGCTCGAGCTTGGAGTTCATCAATGAGTTTTCTATTCCGAATAGAAATTGCTGCAAGATCACTTAAGTATTTTAAAATTTTTATATCTTTATCAGTATAATCTCGAAAGTCTATAGAATTTACAGCTTCCAGTACACCTTGTACTTCTCCATTTGCAACCATGGGAACGCAGATTAGATTTCTTGTTATAAAGCCAACTTCATGATCAATATTTTTATAAACTCGGGTATCATTGGCGGCATCATTGACTATTTCTGGTTGTAGAGTTTCTAAAACCATTCCAGCAATTCCTTTACCTCGAGGAACTTGCATCTTAGAAAGGATTTCCCTTTTTTCACCAACTGTAATGTCGAATACCAAACAGTCCGTTTCTTTATCATAAAGCAGAAGCGAGCAACCTTCGCTATCTAAAACTTTTTTCGTTGTATCCATGATGGCAGGCAGTAACGATTCCAAATCGTCAGACGAATTGATTCGAGCTGTGATATCGGAGATTAGTTTTAGAGTTAATTTCTTATCTGACATTGTTCTTGTTGGTTACTCTATCAAGCTACCGACTCCTGTATCTGTAAATATTTCCATGAGCACAGAATGTGCAACCCTTCCATCAATGATATGAGTTCGTCTGACTCCATTGTTTATAGCATCAAGACAGCATTCAACTTTGGGAATCATTCCGCCTGTGATATCACCTGAATCAATATAATCTTGGACTCGTTTCTTATTCAGCCCGGTCACAAGTTTTCCGTTTACTAATATTCCTTCTGTATCTGTAAGTAAAATTAATTTCTCAGCATTGAGTGCTCCGGCTATTGCACCAGCCATCGTGTCAGCATTAATATTCATAGAATGTCCTTCTGCTGAATATGCAATCGGAGAAATCACGGGAATAAAATTTTCCTTTCTAAGATTCTCAATCAAAGAGGTATCGACCTGAGTAACCTTTCCAACAAAACCTAAATCAAGTTCTACTCCATCAACAATCATAGGCAATTTTTCAGCTAGAGCAAGCTTTCCATCTTTACCACTGATTCCAACTGCCTTGCCACCTTTTCCATTGATTAAGGAAACAATTTGTTTATTCACTCTTCCGGTCAGAACCATTTCGACTACATCCATTGTCTCTTGCGTTGTAACTCTATTCCCGCGGATGAATTCTGATTGGATATTGAGTGCCTTGAGTAGAGAATTTATTTCTGGTCCGCCTCCATGAACGACAACGGGATGAATTCCTAAATATTTTAATAGTACAATGTCTTGAGCAAAGGAAGCTTTCAGTTCTTCCTTAATCATTGCGGCTCCACCATATTTTATGACGATAGTCTTCCCGTTGAATTTGGTGATATAGGGAAGGGCTTCGAGTATATGGTTTACTTTTTCAATCTGGCTTTCCATTATGACCTTGATACAACGGTTGTAGTATTTTCCAAAACGTTTTTTATGCAAAAATTCAAAGTCGCTGCAATTCAACTCACTAGCACAGAAGATATTGAACAGAATTTATTAAGAGCTTTTGAGATATGTAAAGATGCAGCTCAAGCAGGAGCAATCGTAATTGGATTGCCCGAAAATTTTGCATTCTTTGGACGCGAATCAGTCAAATCCGAAAATTACGAAATAATTTATAGGCAAAGTATAGAATTTTTAGAAAAAACCTCTCGAGAATTGGAAATATTTTTGCTCGGAGGTGGATATCCTTCTAAATCATCCGATGCCAAAAAATATTATAACACTGCATCAATATTTTCACCGAAAGGCGAGATGCTTTATACTTACCATAAAATGCATCTTTTCGATTCGAATCCTGGTGACGGAGTGGAATACAAAGAATCCAATACCGTTCAAGCGGGTGAACAATTGCCCATGCCTGTCCAATTAGGAGATCTTGGAAAATTTTCCTCTCTAGTTTGTTATGATCTGCGATTTCCCGAACTATTTCGACATCTATCAAAACTTGGAACAGAAGTGATTTTTCTTCCTGCAGCTTTTACCAAACTCACTGGAGAGGCTCATTGGGAAGTTTTGTTGAGATCAAGGGCTATCGAAAATTTATGTTATGTGGTAGCTCCAGCGCAGACGGGAGTCCATGACAGTTCCGGCAAGAGAAAAACATATGGTCATTCCATGATCATAGATCCTTGGGGCAAGATTGTAGAAAGTATTGGTGATGAAATTGGTTATGCGATGGCAGAGATTGATATAACCAAAATCTACGAGGCTCGGAGCAAAATTCCTGCCCTAAGCCATCGTAGATTGGGTTGAGAGATTACTTAGTAACTAAGTTAAGTTCTAATTCGATTGTATCAGAGATTAGATCGTCAGGCATACCTTTGTAAACGATATTCCAATTCTGTCTGTTGATCTTTACAGAACCTGTTGCCGAAACTGGTTTCTTATCTTCGAATTGAATAGAAGCTGGGAATTGGATTCCTTTTGTGATTCCTTTCAATGTTAGATTTCCTCTTACATCATAACCACTGTCAGTTGTTGTAACTGATGCGATTTCGAATAAGCCTTCAGGATATTTTCCAACTTCAAAAAAGTCAGTGTCTTTCAAATGACCTTCTAATTTAGCTTTCCATTCACCTTCGAGGTCATTATCAGTGATCGTTGGCATATCAATAATAAATTTACCGGCTGTTATTTTGTCTCCGTCCGCATAAAATTCACCAGACTTTACTTTTACAGTTCCAATATGTGAGCCAGTGATTTTGGATCCTTTCCAATTGATCACAGAACTTGCAGTATCAAGAGCATATGCAGTTCCAGATGAACTTGCAACTGGGTACTTTTCGCCCTGTAAATCAGCCGGTGCATTTCCTTTACAAGCAGCAAACGCGAAAACCAAAGCTAGAGAGGTAATGGATAGAAATTTTTTCATAAATAAATTCTCCTTTGTGAATTATTAGTTTAGACTTAAACTATTTAATATTGTTCTATTGTCTAGTATATTTTCAGAAATTGGTTCAAAAAATGGAAATTCAGTCTATTTGCTGAGAAAAGGATGACCACAAACGGGAATTCCGCCAGGAATCTGACCAGAATGATTGTCCTGTTCATGTTCTAATGCCCAAGATTTCCATTTTCCTTCTAAGCTATTCGAGCCATTGGGAAGGCTATGAAGATCTGCAACTATTATAGGTTGTGACTTAGTCAAAGAAATGTTTTTATTGGATTCCCCAAATACCAAAGTGCTCGCAGCTCCCGATGGAATCGAAGTTAGGCGAGTGGTTCCAGTCGTGCCAGTAACTGCCACAGATTGATTTCCACTTACTCGAACCATAGAGCTTGCTCGAATTTGGCTTGGAGTCGTTGCTAGAGTTGTAAAACTTGATGTTTTCAAAGCATCGAGAGTAGTTCCAAGCGGGAAAGCATTGGATACAGCTGTTATATCCCAAGGACTGGCAGCTCCGCCCGAACGTGAAATATTAGACATATTGCTTCCTTGAATGACCTGTCCCCAAAAAGAATTCAATAGTATCTGAAAGTTGTCCGTATTTGTTCCACTCAAGACAGCGGACGGATCAGCATTTGCTTTGAAAAGAGAAATTAGGTTTAACGCATTCGATGCCCGGACTCCATTGTTTCCTTTTACAGTTTTTTGAAAAAATGATTTTCTTTCTTGCTCCGTCAAACCAGAGTTATCGTATATATATCTCATGAAAGCATAAGCATATGAGTATTGTTTGAGCACATAGCTGCTGTCGTTGGGCGGGCCTGTTGTCCACTCCAATAGTGATACACCATTTCCACCACCTGAACATGGCGAATTGGAATCACCTCGTAAGCACCGAATCCTAGATGTTTGCGGGCCAAAACCTCCGATATCACTTGCGACTTCGCTCGTTCCTTCATTGATCCAAACATCATCTTGTGATCCCGCATTTTGCATCAGAGGGAATCGAATCAAATGTTGGTATTCATGAGCAAGAGTAGAACCAAAAGCAAGTGGGTCTCGGTTGAGAATATCGATCAGTTGCCTGCCATCCATATAAAGAATTTCTCTCTGATTAGATCTAACTGTTGATCTTGGATTATCTGGAAAAAGATCTGCAGCGTCAAAAAATCCTGCAACAAAAGGGCCTCCATCAATTGATCCGTCTCGGATATCTAGAACAAAGACATCTATTTTCCCATCTCCATTTTGGTCAGAAGGTGAACCAAAAGTTTCAACCAATGCGGGATGTATCTTAATGTCAAAATCTTGGATCACATTATTGAAATCCAAAGAAGTCTCAAGGCCAGATTCCACATACAAGTTCATGTGTTTGCCTGAACCCACTAGATTTGCTTTGATACATTCCGATCGATTGCTTTCAATATTTCGTGCCCAAATATCTGATCCTGATGTACAATTGGGTGTAAGGCTCCACACAATTAGAGCAAGTGGGATTAACAAATCATCGTCATCATCCTTAGGAGAAATTAATGAGTTGCCACAATGCAGAAGAAATATTAATATAAAAATAATTTCAATGAGATATCTACGTCTTATCATTTGTATTCAATACTTATTCTTATTAGGCGGTAGTGCCATTAACGCAGATTCCCAATCACTCAAGTTTAATGGTGATTGGACAACACATATTCATAAAACGGACTTAGGTGCATTTTCCTATCAGCTAAGAATTCTAGACAATCACAATTTTCAACTCTATCGGCTAAATCTTCATCCAGATATGCGATGGGAAGAGGCGCGCTATGAAGGGAAATGGAAATGGAATCAAGATAGTAGTCTTAGCTTGAAGCCCGAATCTTGCCGTATCTATACGAGTACAGATCTAATGCGCAGAAGAGCTCTACTCAGATCCTATGATTGTGATCATATTGAGATGATTTCAAGTTTGGGAGATATAGATACTAGCAGTTCAGAAGTTAAATTAATAATTTCTCCAAACGAATATGGCGCAGGTAATTCAACCCATTTCTTTCGGTCTCCAAAGTATTCTGGAGGAAAAACTGCGATCGTTTTTACGGATGGCGTTCGATTTTTGGCTTGGGGTATTGATTTAAAATATTCGAAAAAGGGTCAAAAGATTAGATTGGTATCTAAGGCAGATAAAAAAATATATTCTGCATCAATCTATTCAGTAGCTGAGACTGCGCTTGAGTTCAAATTGGACTCGCCGTTGATTCCTAGCCCCGGAGATTTTATCCTACTGCAATAGATATTTACTTGGTGGTAATTGTTTGAAAAATTTATTTACATTGACTCTAATCTCAAAGTTTGTTCTCCATATTTTTGTTTCGTTGATTCTTGGAATATTTTGCGTAGTATTTCTTCCGATGCAATTCGGTATTTCAATCTGGATTGCAACCTTGATCCCGATTCTCGCGATTCCAGCTTTTTCCTACATCATTATCCGAAAGATATTATCACCCATACAAAAATCCGCAGAGCTAATCGGTGAGATTGCCCAGGGTAATATCGCAATCATTGCAGAATCCGATCCCAATCAAGAAATCAATCTTATCAATTCAAGTATCAATGATCTCTCTGCTACCTTAAATGGAATTCTGGGAGGATACAAATCTTACATAGAACAACTTCTTGAGTTCGCAACAGATCTAAATTCGAATTCTATTGTATTATCCAGAACAAGTAACCTCACTGCGTCCTCTTCGGAGGAAATAACTGCTTCCATGGAAGAAGTGGATTCTTCCATGGAATTGATTAACACAACGATCGAAACTCAAGTCGGACGATTGACAAACTTAATTCGAGGCGTAAAGCTTTTGTCAGAAAGTCTAGATGTAGTATCACAAGAAATGTCAGATATTCGTTCGAACTCATCAAGAATTTCGAAACTTGCAGAGGAAGGCAACTCTCAACTAGCACAAGTTAGAGAGAGCATGGAGCAGGTATCACTCTCATCTCTTGAAATGAAAAAAATAACGGAAGTGATTCGCGGAATCTCTGACCGAATCAATCTTCTTGCACTAAACGCATCGATTGAGGCTGCTAGAGCTGGAGAAGAGGGCAAAGGTTTTGCTGTTGTTGCCCAAGAAGTGTCAAAGCTCGCTGATCAGACAGCTCAATCCATCAAATCTATCTCTGGACTTATCGAAAGAAGTGGTCACGAATTCAAAAAAGGTATCAGTGAGACATTATCATCTACAGAAAAATTTGAACAGATCACTCGTGGAATCACTCGCATGGATGATCAGATCAGTAAGATTGATGATAAGATTCGCGATGAGTCGGACAAAAGTACTCGAATATCAGAATTTGCTGATGAAGCTCAGCGCTTATCAGTAGAAGTTCAATCGGCAACCAAAGAGCAAAAAATCGCATTCTCGGAAATCAGTAAATCAACAATGGAAATCTCTAACACAAACCAAGACCAGGCAAGTATTGCAGAAGATACAGAACGAATTGCAGGTGATTTGAAAACTATGGCATCAAATATTCAACAGATTTTGGATTTTTTTAGAACTGAATGAAACCATTTATCCAAAAAATAATTCTTGGTTTTTTGCTATTACTTGTAGTTTATACAATTTTACTTTTTATTCCGATTTCTCCGAATCCAGGGAAAAAAGTATTATCAGCTGACTCAACAAGAATTGCTCACCGATGCGGACGTGCGATTTATCCGGAGAATACTATTTTTGCATGTAGAAAAATTACGGAACAGGGCTTGGTTGACTTTTTAGAAATGGACTTCCATTTGACTAAGGATGATGTCGCTGTTGTGATTCATGACGATACATTAGATCGCACAACTAATGGCAAAGGCAAGATTTCCGACTACAGTTATAGTGAATTGCAAACTTTTGATGCAGGTTACCATTTCTCGGCTGATAGCGGTGCCACATTTCCTTATAGAAATAAAAATGTAAAGATTGATAAATTAGAAAGCTATTTCCAGAATTTCCCGAATTATAAATTTTTGATAGAAGTTAAACCTAATTCGAATAAGGCGGCAGATATCCTACTAGATCTTATTCGAAAATACAATATGGGCGAACGAGTCCTCGTCGGATCATTTCATCAATCGGTCAAAGATTACTTACGCTCGAAAAATCCAAGCTTAGGTTTCTATGCATCCACAAAAGAAGTTATCATTTGGACATTATTAGAAAAAATTGGACTGAGTCATTTATACAATATTCCATCAGATGCTTTGGCTGTGCCCAAAAATATGAGCATTTTAAAAGTTAACGAATCATTTGTTCGATCGGCAAAAAAACAAAATTTGAAAATCTTAGTGTGGACAATCAACGATCAGACTGATATGGTAGAGCTCTTAAACATGGGAGTTGATGGTATTATGACAGATGACCCAAAACTCTTAGATTCTATTTATCATAATTTAAAAAATGGATCCCCGGCGAACTAATTTCGCATACGGTAATTCTTTTCTAAATTCCTTAAGCTCTTCATCTGGTATAGGCAAGGAATCAATGCTTACGTAGTTGAGATTTTGCAATGAATAGAGCGGCTTAATACTTACCACAGAAGTATCAGCTAACCAAAGATTAACTAAATCGGGGCAATTTATGATCTCGTTTATAGATGCAACTCCAGTATTCTCAATATTTAAATTCCGAAGTTTAGGAAAAAGAGCAAGCCAAGTTGGGTTTTGGATTTTCGTGTTCGCAAAATTCAGTTTAGTGAGAACGGGAGGATTCTGCCAATTCAGTATTCCTGCATCATCCAGATTGGTTTCGTTTGCAAGTATGGTTGCGAGTTTAGGAAATTTTGTTATGCTAAGAGACTTGAGCTCAGAGATCTGAGTTCCACGAATTGAGAGTATAGAAAGTTCGGGAAGAGATGGCAGCTTTTCTAGATCTTTATTGTTGAATTCTTTTGCGTGAAGCTCAAGAATCTGAATTTTATTTCGCTCGGGATTCATAATCAATAATTCAAGATCAAAATATTCGCCATAAAAACTCACATTTCTTGGCTCTATTGACTTACTGCATCCAACTATAAAAAAAGCATATGCAATTAGAACGAAGAACAAGATAGGCGAATTTGATTTCGGTTGACGATCAAACTTCGTACGAAATCCTAGCTCTAAGTTGAAAAAGATTCGAATTGGTGTCATTGCAGCTGCCGGGAAAGGAACAAGAGCCTATCCTAGAACTACCTTTATACCCAAACCCTTATTTGAAATCCAGGGAAAAACCATTCTACATCGAAATATTGAGCTTCTCACCGAGAAGTTTGGTGTTGAAAAAATCTATATCTTAGTCGGATACCTAAAAGAGCAGGTAGTTGCCGAGATAGAAAAAATTCGTTTTTTCTCAAGGAAAGGTCCAGAACTCATACCAAGTGAGTGGACTACTCAAGGACTTGGAGCCGACATCGCAAGCCTTCGAGACCGAATCAATGAACCGTTTGTTACGATACTTGGTGATGAATTCTATTATAAAACCACCCACGAAAACTTTCTCAAGACTCTGCAGAAATATCCAAAATTATCTGCATCAATTGGAGTGCAAAAAACTACACTCACATCTCGAATTCGAAAGAACTATTCAGTTGAATTGAATAGGGACAAGATCATAAACCTTGTAGAAAAACCTACTGATCCACCGAACAATTTATTAGGCCTAGGTTCTTATCTTTTTACTCCTGAGTATTTTTCTTTTTATGATAATACGAGTCCGTCTCCTAGATCAGGAATTATTGAGTTAACAGACGTTATAGACAAAATGGCGAAAGAGTCAAAAGGTTCCGTTTATGCGACCCAGATGAATTGCGAGTATTTTAATATCAATTCTATGCAAGACTATCATCATGCTGTGTATGAAATTCGCAATGATCAATTTGAAAAGTATTCCGTTTCCATAGTTGTCCCGACTCAGAATCATGAAAGATCCATATCGGATGTCTTAGTCGATTTCAAAGGCAAAGCAAAAGAAATACTAGTTATTGACAACGGCTCGACAGATGACTCTGTGAAATTGGCTGCGATCGAAAAAGCCAAAATTTTGAGTCTGCCATCAGATGTTGAGCAAGACTTGGGCTCGCAAGTTCGTTGGGGCATTGAACAAGCAAAAGGTGATATAGTAATTGTTGTCTCCCCAGATGGATCATTTCGATCAAAAGATTTTCCTAAATTATTAGAGTATCTAAAAGATTCTGATATGGTTGTTGGTACACGAACTACAAGGCAGATGATTGAACAAGGTTCGAATCTTCGTCCACTGGCACGTCTTATCAATTTATTTATGGGCAAATTGGTTGAAGTGTTCTGGTGGGGTCAAGAACCGAGATTTACAGATGCGGATTGTCATTATTTCGGAGTATGGAAAGAATCTTATAATAAGATCTCGAATGAACTCAACGAGAAATCAAGATTTTACGTAGTTGAGCTAATGATTCAGTTTGTTAATGCTCATATGCGCTGTATTGAAATTCCAGTTTCATATTACAAACCAGTTGAATCGAGCGACTATGCTCTAATGGAATCAATAAAAAATGCCTGGAAAATATTTAATATTATTTTACGAAAAAAATTAATGCCTAACAATGATTAAGGAGTCAAGATGAAAGTTTTAGTAACCGGTGGATGTGGATTTCTAGGATCCCATGTATGTGAATTGTTTAATAAAAAGGGATGGGATGTGGTTAGTTATGACAGCATGACTAAGTATGAGCTCAAGAGAACTGGTTATGGAACTGATGCAACAAGAGATTACAATTGGAATTATCTCAAGGGACTAGGCGTTACTATGGTCAAGGGAGACATCCGAAACCTAGAGCATTTAACAGATAGAACAGAAGGTTGTGACTATATCATCCATACTGCAGCTCAACCAGCAATGACAATTTCTTGGGAAGATCCAGAACTTGATTTCTCAACCAATGTCGTTGGAACGTATAACGTCTTAGAAGTTGCAAGACGAAGAAAGATCCCTGTTGTTAACACGTCATCCATTCATGTCTATGGCAATTCTATCAACGAAAGTCTGAAAGACGGTGAGACTTCATATATTCGCGAGCCAGTAGAGATCCCAGAAACACAACCCGTTATGGTTGGAGAGATTTCGCCACTTCACGCATCCAAGATGAGTGCAGAACATTATGTTCGAGCATTTGCAGATATGTATAAAGTAAAAGCTGCGTCTTTTCGGTTTACTGGAATCTACGGAGAAAGACAATTCGGCGGCGAAGACCACGGCTGGGTTGCAAACTTTGCTATACGCTCAATCTTTGGTTTACCGCTTCGAATCTTTGGAACAGGTAAGCAGACACGAGATATTTTGCATGCTCAAGATGGCGCGATGTCTTACCTAAATTTCTTTGAGAACCCAATTCCAGGTGTATATAATATAGGTGGTTCTAGCCCTCATAAGATTTCACTACTGGAGTGCATCCACCTAATTGGTGATATACTAGGCAAGAAGCAAGAAATTCTTTTTGAGCAAGAAAGACCTGGAGATATGAGATACTTTATCTGTGATATTACAGAAGCTAAGAAATTCGGATTCAATCCAAAGATTCTTCCTAGAGAAGGAGTATCAAAACTTCTCAAATGGATTGATGAGAATCGAGAAGTTTTCAATATACAAAAATGAAAAATAAATCCAATACTCTAATTGTCATTCCTGCATATAACGAAGAAAGTACGATTAGAGAAGTAGTAGAGGGAGCACTTGAGCACGCTGATGTTTGCGTTGTTGATGATGCTTCCAAAGATTCAACTCCTAAGATTTTGGCTGAATTTTCTAAGAAATATCCTGGGAAGTTTTTTACCAAGCGACATGAGAAAAATACTCATATTCCAGGTGGCGTTCAAGATGGAATGAAGATTGCACTTGAGCAGAACTATGACTGGGTAATTACGATGGATGCAGGTATGAGTCACGATCCTCGTGAATTGCCTTTGTTTTTGAATGCTGAATCTGAATACGAACTAGTGATCGGAAGAAGAGGTATTATCGAGGGAGTTCCCATCTATAGGAAAGTAATTTCTTGGCTTGCAGCAAGGGTTATGAATTATTGTTTGGAGCCTACTCTTTGGAAATTATTTGGCCCTGGGATTCGCGATTGCACATCAGGTTATAGAAGATATTCAAAAAGAATCTATTCCATAATAGCATCCACCGATCTAGAATCTGTTGCCTTTGACTTTCATATGGAAGCACTATCAATAGCGATTTCTAACAAAGCAAAATGGAAAGAAATTGACATTACTTATGTTTTCTCTAATTCTTCATTCAACAGCAAAGTTTTTAAATTAGCTATGAAGTTCGCAGGGAAATTGCTATTTAGAAAATTAGGATTTGGTAATAATAAACCTTGATGATAAAATGAAGAAAAGAATTATTTTACTATTAATAATTTTCATTGCTTCACTAAAAATATTAGATTGGGTTTTTATTGAGAAATTGTATTTTACTATTCCTAATGAAATGGAATGGGATACGAGTCCTTGGTACAATTTTTTAGATCATCGAAAGAAAATCAATTTCTCAGAAACAGAGAAGGGCGTTCTGCTCGCTGGTAGTTCAATCGCTCTCTATTCAACCTTACCTGAAGAGATCAATGAAGGACAGACTGATTTTAAAGCTGAATACTATTCCCATGTAGCCATGGCTCCGACAGACTTTTATTACTATCTAGACGATGTTATAGCCAAAAAACCAAAATATGTTGTATATATTTTCAATCCTGCTGATTTTCAACTAGAATATCTTAAGGAATCAGAGAAGGGTGACAGCACTGAGTTCCAATATCAAGAATGGCTAAACTACTTTTCTTGGAGGATCCCAGCTAGGCTATTCTATCCAAATGATTTTGTAGCAGATTATTGGTTAGATCTTAATAAAAATCAAATATATAGACTGATGAGCAAGGGCTTTCTTGCGATCAATCGCTACCGTGAATTTTTCTGGGATCCAGTCCTCACATATTTCGAAAGACATTTTAGATCTGGTCGGTCTTATCATTTATATACTGGCTCGATGCCTAAGGAAGGTATCTGGTCGCATGGCTGGACTCCCACTCAATTTTCCGTGTCTTGCGAAGTAAAACAACTAAAATGGAAAGATTCAATCTATATTCCACAAGAAAATTTAGATATTGTGATTACTTACGATGACCAAACCAGAACAGAGTTGAAGTATAAGAAAGCAGGTTGGTATCCAATAGAAATTTATTTTCCGGAATCAACCGTGATTGATAACAGATCAAATTTACATTTTACGGTTTCGAAACCATTCTCTTCGAAAATTGCAGAAAACAAACCGTACGGAAAAGAATATGATTATGGGATTCGATTGTCGCAAAACTTTTGTTCAAACGAATTAAAAACAGATTTTTCATATAAAAGACCATTATTTCTAGACGAAACAAGGTTCCGTTCAATGTCGATTCAAGAATATCGTCAAGATTATTTTGAGAGAATCTATAAAGATAAAGAGTCCAGGCCTGAGCTGCTCAGAATGAAAGTGCTCGCAGAACAGAAAGAAATGATTCGAGATCTCGAGTTTAAGCCTTGGTTGGAGATTGATAGGTTTAGACAAATTCAAGAACGCCTTGAAAGGGAAGGTATCATCTTTTTGTTGGTTTCCAGTCCTGAAAATCCTCCCGAACTTAAAAGATATAAAGATAGAAAATGGTATCTCGGAATGCTCGACTATCTTGGAACTGAATCAGGTGGTCATCTCTTTGACTTAAGTAATGTTTTTAGCGACGAGAGATATTTTTCTGATCCGCATCATCTCACCTATGAAGGTGCACAAAAGTTTTCATCCATTCTTCGAGAGATACTATTAAAAGAAATTCAGGAAGGTGAATCCAATGAATAGAACACTTAAGTATTTGCTAATATTTATATCTCTCTATGGAATCACATCTATTGCGATTTGGAAGCGTTACAATTTTAACCCAACTAGCATGGTCAATTTCGGTTACGAATTTGCTATTCAGAACAAAGCGGAAACACCTGCAGGCTCCATCGTATTCAAAGGCGAAAGGGGCGATCTTGGTGCAGGCTATGATGGACAGATATTTTACTATTTTTCAAGGCCCATTTCAAATTTCAATCTTGATTGGCCTAAAGGTTTTGATGAGAGCTATCGGGCTCCACGAATCGGATTTCCATTACTGATTTCTGTTTTCGGATTGTTCGGAAGTAAGTTCGCAATTTTTGGAATGTATTTTTGGATTTTGAGCCTGCATTTTCTCTCCTTTCTAGCTTTGAGAGAATTGGTTGGCAGCGAATTTCGGCTATGGACATTACTCTATTTGGTATCTCCGTTTGCATTGGGAAGCTATAGTGTCCTTGTGAGTGATTCTGTCATGGTATCACTAGTGGTTATAGGATACTACTTCCTTACTCGAGAAAAATATTGGCAATTTTCTCTGTTAGGTGGCCTCGCGATTATAACCAAAGAGCCTGCATTGTTTTTTTTATTTCCCATTGGTCTAAGAGCACTCTCCGAGAAAAATTTTAAAAAAATATTAGCTGTTGCATCAACTTTGTTAATTCCCATTCTATGGCATGCTTACCTACGTTATGCTTTTCCAAATTGGTCAGCAACAAGATTGAGCGATTTCATCTTACCACTCGAAGGAATCAAAAGCTATCTTTTAGAAATCGAATACGGTCTGTTAGCTGGCGAAGGGTTTCGTCCTCTAGCAAGATTATTAGGAAGATTCCCTCTAGTCCTTTTGTTTGTATCGGGTGTTGCCTTGCTTTTTCATCAAAACTTGAGACGAGCTTGGGAGATGAGAATCGCATTTGGACTGGTCATGCTTATGATTGGTATTGCCGGACATTATCACTTCTGGTCTGTCTATGAAAATATTTCGAGAATGTTCACACTCTCGATTCCGATTTTGATCTTATGGAAAAAGGAAGATAACGCTCTTCCTATTTATCCCTATGCGATTCTAACAATTGTAATTTTATTTTTGTTTATCATAAAATTACTTTTTATTTCTCAACCTTTACCCCATCTGATTTGGAATTGATCGTTGGGATCATATAGAGTTGTGGAATCTTAAAATTGCTCTGGATTCGTTTGTCCACTTCAGCTAATTCAGATTTTTGGATGGCAAACTCCATACCATCTTCTAAGATCCAGTGAACCATATCCGCCGGCTTTAATGATTGAATTCTTTTGAACATATCTTCGAGAGAATCAATTCTATTGCCATTCAAACTAACAACTCTTACTTGACGTATTTCATGATAGCCGTTGTTAGCATCATCAGGCAATATCTGTGAAAGGTAAACAATTCGCTTCTCATCCTTAACAGATTTTCGATATTTATGATAGTCGAGTAGATACAACATCTTCTTGTCCACTGTCGAACGCCAATTATGCCCCCATTCTTCCAAATAGAATTCGGAGAGTTCCAAGAAAACAAATCCTCCAGAAATCATATAACCTGGTTGTATATTTCGTGAGGAACCGTGAGGGATTTTGATTGCAATTTCTGGATATGGTTTTAGAGGGAAAGAAATCTTTTTTACTTTTTTATCACGAATGACTTCCATAGGAATTGATTTACCTAAATTGTATCCAAATTCCAAACCAGCATGAATCAAGTAGGTAAAAGGAATTTTTCCATATTTAGGATGGTCAAATCTTCCTTTTCCATCAATGTCAAAATTACCAATCTTATAGATTACATCTTCTGTTTTCAATATCCCATCAGCACTAGATCCAAGTAAAACTTCTGCTACAAGTATTCCTTTTCCTTCCTCGTGTATTCCATAATATTCGGATGTATTTACATCATTTAAAGGCCGGAAAAAAAATCCTTTATAAGGTAAACCTTCTCCTTCTGAGAGAAAATGCTGGATCAATGGTGAAGGTGTTATCTTACCTTGGCCTTGATTGGATTGAAATTCATGAAGAATTCCGACTATTTGATCAGATTTTTGGGAAACTACTATTTCTCCCATGCCAGCCATTTTCTCATTGGAGAGTAGTTCTAAATTAGGAAGCTCAATTCTACCTTGAGGATAGTGACCCATCGTGAGGTTGCCGACTTGTCCAGTCTTTGAGATTATCTCACCATTGGAATCTAGACTTAAGATTTTGACATTCTCACGAACTGCGTGTCCACCAAACAATGAAATTACTTTCATTCCACGGAACAAATTGCCAGGTTTGGAGATTTCAATCAAAGCTAGATCAGCTTCATAATCTATAGAAACTACATTCCCTTGCTTTGGAATGGGATCTGCATTTGTTCTCACCTCTATAAATGTCTGGTTCAGTAGATGAGATGCAGGCATAAGTATTTTTTGTTTACCAACATATATTCCTAAGGCTACTCGAGTTGATGGACTTTTGGTACGCCAAGGAGAAAGAAAATTAGGATCTTGATAAGTAACCCGAATTTGAATTAGATTCTCTTGGATGGGTTGGATCTCTTTTGAGTTAACTTTACTCGCATCCAAGTCTCGAGCAGGGATAATCAGTAATAGTAGAATGCTTGCAAATAGTGAAAAAATATTAATTAACATTATAGATCCTTTTGATTGATTTCTCCGCCTTGCGAGCTTCTGGTAAATTTATAATCAATGGGAATTCTATATCCATAAATTCCATTCTAAGAAATGGATCTTTAGATGAGGAGATTATATCTTTAAGATCCGATAGGCTATTGATTGGTTTACCATTGACTTTCTCTAAAATTAAATTTTGAAAATATTCAGCATTGGCGTTGACTGGATGATCTAGCTTTCTATAGAAAACAACATCCGCTTTCTTCGATTGGTTCCAGCCGTCTTCGATAAAATGATAAAAACGGTATAACAGTTGGCTTCCACCGGAAGTATTTGATGATCTACCCCAAGCTGAGACGAGGTTTCGATTCACTTCTTGAAACACTAAACCACCTATCATAACATAGTCGAAACTGTCATCATATGAATTTCTCATATATTCAAAATCCAACATTTTCTTAGCTGGAAATGATGTTTTTATTTTCTTACCATCGCGATAGACTTCGAATTCTATATTCTCTCCAGCAAATTTATTATCTACAATTTCTACGAAATCAATTCGAGTATCCCGATCTAAAATAACAGTGCCGTTTCGAGCGATAGGATTTCCATCAATCGAGAGTAATAGATCTCGTTCTTTAAGATAGCCATAAGCAGATCCATTGTATAGGACTTTTGAAACAAATACTCCATCAAGGTCACTGGGAATGGATCTAAATTTACGTAAACTATTGCTGAAAGAATTGACTGTGTGGATACCGAGTTCGACATATCCGTCGTATTTACCATCTTCAATATCTTTTAAGAAATGGTTTACGACGGTGGTTGGGATGATGTATCCAATATTCTCACCCTTGGAAGCAACTTGAAAAGCTACTCCGACAACTTTGCCATTTTGTATTGCGGGTCCACCCGAGTTGCCTGGATTGATTGCTGCGTCCACTTGGATAACTAGATGACTATCTACTTGGGAATGTGCATATACTGCTTGTTCCTTCCTAGAAACAATTCCTCGACTAACAGAAACTTTACTGCCACCGATAGGGAATCCAACCACCATCACGGGCGTATTGAGTTCTGGAATCTCTCCAAATTCTAAGCTTGAGGATTCCTCATAAAATTTTGGAGCAACAGCTTCTAAAATTGCCAGATCACAATCATGGGCAATAAAACTCAGTTTTGCTTCGTACCACTCTGTTTGGTTATACCTTTGTATCTGAATGAATTTTGCACTTGAAACAACATGCGCATTCGTTAGAATTCGATCCTTATCAATTATAAATCCAGTGCCACCGGATCCTGAAATCGGGCCTGGATTCCACGGTGCAAATGCATCTCCTGACTGCGAGAAGACTCGGATCTGCACGACAGATTTTCGAATTTTGTCAAAATCTTCTGGAGCCTCATCAGCAAAATTAACGGAAATTGGAATTAAGATGAAAATGAAGTAGACTAATTTTTTAAATTTGCGCATCTAGGACAATGCTAGACGAATTTAGAAATATGTCGATTCTTCTATAAAAATTCTATGTACCATTTCATCACGGTTCTATCAATTGCAGCTATGCTTCTATCTCTCTTGACAGGGATGATCTCGCTTGCCAAGAAGCCTAGGTCAATTATGAAAGCGAGCTTCTCTGTGTTTTCATTATTGGTCGCTTTTGCGAACGGTTTGTATCTATTCGAAGTCTTCTCAAGTGTAAGTTTTCCATTGCTCTTTTTCCGAATACGAGATTTTTTACTCATTGGAAGTTTGTTATATTTTGGATGGAATTTTCCTAATTATTTTCGAAATCTTCCTATTATTAGTAGAATTGTTTGGTTTATTTTTGGTGCAGTTTTCTTTTGCGGAATCTATTCCGTTTTTGTAGAATCTTTAAATGAGAAATTCCATGCAGTTCTTGTTATCGTTTCGTATACTCTTTTCGGATGGATTGCCTGGCGAAAAACTTGGACTAGTTTTCGAAACATCCAAAAATTTATGCTTTTTGGTTTAATTTTTCATTCGGTCAATATATTTTTAACAATTTTACTTTATGCAAATGTTTTGGCAATTGACGAAATAAATAAAAATAATATTTCACTAATTGGACTCGATTTAACTTTTCTTTCAACCTATCTTCTATTCCTCTATAATTTTACATTTTCGCATAATTATATATCTATTCCTTTCTCATCATTAATCGAGAAAGCAAAACTAATTTATGATAATGTTGAATTTGCAAATCCTCAAGGTGCAAAAATCATGAAGAAGTCCTTGTTGGATTTTTATAAAGAATCTAAATTAACAGAAATCATGGATGTATTTCATTTTCAGTTGCTGATCGATGAGACTATAGACAATGCCATTGAGCACGGTGGAAAGAGATCCGATGATGACATAACAGTTTCTATTTATGAATCTGATGACTACTACGACCTATATGTGATAGACCGAGGGAAAGGGTTTGATCCAAGATCGATACCCAATCCCTTAGAAAAAGATCGGAAAATGGTTCCTTCTGGACGAGGGATTCATATACTAAAAAAATTCTTTCTCGTCAGATGGAATTTTCTTGGTAACGAAATTTGCGTAAGAATCAGTAAGAGTCTTATTCAATGACCTTCGAAGCTACAGATTGAATATACTTTAACTTTAAAATCATCTTCAATTTTCTTGCTTCCACCGAGATCGGGAAGGTCAACAATCACTCCCGCTTCAAAAACTTCTCCGTCCAGTTTTTGCACCAACTGAATTGCAGCTCCAAGAGTTCCACCAGTTGCAACCAAATCGTCCATAATCAGAATCTTGTCGCCTTTAGAAATAGCATCTTTGTGGATTTCAATTTTATCAGTTCCATATTCTAGTTCATATTCTTGGGAAACTGTGAGACCTGGCAATTTCCCTTTTTTGCGAATCGGAACAAATCCAACTCCTAATTGAAAAGCAAGAGCCGCTCCAAAAATAAATCCACGTGCTTCAATTCCAGCAACCTTGGTGATTCCACTATTTTGGTAGCGGTTTACAAATGTTCCGATGGTAAGCGTTAAACCTTCTGGATCGATCAATAATGATGTGATATCTCTAAACATTATACCCGGTTTCGGATAATCAGGAATCGTTCGAATTTTAGACTTGATAATAGACATGTGACCAAAATGAGGAAAAACACCGCTGAGATCAAGAGGAAAATCCCTCTAGAAAACCTCGAATAGAGATCTTGACAAATTCTAAAATGAATGCCGTTTACTATCGTAAAATTGTTTGACTTATATTTAATTATAATTAGCTTTGTGCATTCTCAATAAATTGATCTACAAAAAGAAATTTTTTATTTCTCAATTTTATTACAGATTAGGCATAAAACAGAATATGATTAAAATGAAATATTTTATATACAAAATATGATATATATAAAATTCAAATATTTTGCTTTGGCAATTATTTTCCTACCGTTTCTCAATATTTACTCTGAAGAGAATGCAAAGTCAATCACCTATATTACGATATTCGAAGCCCTTTCTGATAGTGAGCAATCGATTCAGATTGAGAATACAATTCGGTCTGCAATTAAGAATAAATTGGAGGATCAAGGATTAACCACGAAAGCATTAGACCAAAAATGGTCTGCAATCAAAACTCAAAGTCTTGAAGAATCTGGGTTTATAGTTATTGGATTCTATCAAAAGAAAAACGGAAAATCAAATCTAAATATTTATTCCCAGATCATTGATTCAGAAACCAAAAAGGTTATAGACGCTTTCAATATTACGGATGAAGTTTATGACATCGTATCTGACAAAATTGATCCAGCTGATCTTTTGGAGACGGACAATAACCGAATCAACAAATTTGCATCAAAAATTGCAATACAGATTCGGATGAATCCAAAAAAGAAAACAAATCAATACAATGTTGATGAGTTCGTTCTCTCATCACAGACAATGAAAACAAAGAATCTTCCCATACAGAGTACGAGTGATTCAAGTCAAACAGATGTTTTCGATCTTATGGCGAACCAAGTAACAAAATCCGCTACAAAGATATCCAGAAAAACCAATGAAGCACCTAATATAGTAAATATTATAACTGCTGAGGAAATTGAAGACTATGGAAGAGTAAGCTTAAATGATATTTTGTACCAACTTCCGGGTTTTGCTGCGTCTCAAGATTATGATAGGAGAACTGTTTCGGCGAGAGGAACTTTTGAAGGGTGGAATAATAATCATTTATTGTTATTAGTTGATGGCGTCCAGTTCAATGATAGCTTATATGGCACAGCTTACACATCCGAAATAACTCCACTCAATATGATAAAGTCTGTAGAGGTTATTCGAGGGCCAGGCTCAGCGCTATATGGCTCAAATGCCACCAATGGTGTTGTATCAATCAATACTTGGAGCGGGAAAGATTTGAATGGAGATGTCAAAATTCGGGCTAGGGGTGGAAACGCTGAGACGCAAATCTACGATATTTTAACAGGCGGGGTATCAAAATACATTTCGTATGTAGCTAGTTACAATGCGTATAAAACGAACGGGAATAACCAAGTTAGTCCGGATGGATCTGGAAGGGTTGATGAATTTGGTTTTTTGCAAAAATTCTCTATCCCTGATAAACGAAAAACTGATTATATTTTTCTTAAGCTAGAAGGTGAAGACTTCCTTGAAGGTTTCAGTGCTCAGTATCACAAAAGTGGTTGGAAGTTTGATACAGGGCATGGATGGCTGTGGAGAGTTCCAGATCGTGAAGAGAATATGAATGAATCACGAGATATTGTAAATTTGAGATACTCAGGGAATATAACAAGCTACCTGTCACAAGAATATGTTCTGCAATACCAAGAGAGAAGTATTGATTGGAATATACGATTCGCCGAACGAGGAGCATACGAGGACTACTATCCAGATGGGAACTGGGAGATTCTCAAGACAGGAGCTCAAAATTATTTTTCAAGAGCTCAGTGGGTTCTGGACATAGGTCAAGGTGCAAGTTTTCTTTTTGGAATGGAAGCTGGAGTTTTTAAATACAAAGGGGATAGACTACATTTAAGTGATGTAAATTATGCTGACTCGATAAACGAGTTTCCACCCTATGAAGGCGGTGTATTAACTCCGCAAGGACCATGGTTGGAATGGATCCAGGGAAATAATGTTCCAAGCTATGCGGCTTATGCACAGCTCGTAAGTGGTAAATTCTTAAACAAAAGCTTAGAGCTTACGTTAGGTGTAAGGTATGACGAAACTAAGGCCAGATTCAAAGGAATCGACCAACCGTATTCAGAATTCATTGGATCCGATATCCCATACATTCCCAATGAAGAGAAAGTATTTAGAAGAACTAGTCCCCGTGCAGGGCTTGTTTATTTTGCAACAAGTCAATTGAGTTTTAAAGCGATGTCAAGTACAGCATTTCGTGCACCCTCCATTACCGAAATGTTTGGAGCAAATACTTTTACCTTAGCTTCCAATCCAAGAGAATTGCGTCCAGAGTTCATCTCGACATATGATCTTGGAATGGATTGGATATTCCTGAAATATTTCAACTATAGAGTCAACTGGTTCTGGACAAAATTTGAAAATCAAATTGCCTATAGTGTAGCCAATAACAATCTAAGCACAAATATTTATTCTCTTGTAACAAGAGGAATAGAAAATGAAATCATTTTTCAATTTCGTGAATATTCCGCTTTTCTAAATTACTCAATCAGTCAGAGAATGAACGAAAAAATCTTAGATGATACCATAAGGGAAAGTCCCAAGGAAATAACTTGGGCGCCGTCTCGAACGGGAAATATTGGTATTCGCTATTCCGCAAGTAAGTGGATGATTTCTTTATCGGCCCAAGCTCAAGGTCGTGTTAGACGAAGACTCAGTGACCAAACAGAAATCGATACAGAAACCAATGAACCAATTGATCCTTTATATAAATTCCAGTATCCTAAGAATAGACCCGATTCCATTGATCCTTGGATTCATGCTAGTTCCAAATTTGCATACTATTTCACAGAAAAAATCAGCTTAGGTATTTCAGTTTTCAATATGATCAACAAGGATCAATATTTATTAAAGAACAACCTGTACCCTTTTGATTATAGAAGGGAAAGAAGAAGATTCCTATTGGATTTCTCTGCGACATTCTGATTGTTCGATGTCGCAATCAAAAATTTGCTCTCAATCTGCCATAAACAAATTGATTGCAACCGATAGTTCTATAGCTTGGGGCTAAACAAGACATCAAATGTGGATTCCTGGTATCATAGAAATATTGAAACAATTTTGTAGTATGCTCAATAGCAAGTTCTCCTGCGATTTCGTGATATGTTCTACCAAAGCCAAATGGACTTTCTGCAATTCGTCCACCTCTAAGGCTGTAGTTACTATCTTTTTCCATACATCCATGCGTTGCTCCAAATATAGCGAGTCCCCAATCGTCTTCTGGACGTAGGTAACAATTCACCGATTCTTCCGGTGGAGCAACCGCTAAAGGCACAGCACCTGACTGGAGATTTGGAATCAAAGCAAAGAATTCTTTAAGATCTTCGATCGGAGCAAGAATATAACTATTTCTAGTAATTTCAACCCAATTAGAATGCGCATAGAAATCTTGAACTATATGAGATGCAAGTCCAATGGACGTGAGCCCTGTAGTAAGAACAGGTTGTCTTGCAGATTTTGTTTTGAGATCGTCAAGTAGAACACTGCACCTATAGAAATCAGAGCTATCACAATGGTATTCAGGTTTTTCTGGATGGAAAACATCTGCCTGGTAGTTCGCTTGATTGATCATTTCTGCACAATCCACTCGAATTTCGAAACCAGTTCGTTTAGAAAATAGCTTAAATGCTTCTGTATTTATAGTTTCATGCGTATAAGGTCCACGCAATCCAAAACCATTCAACACACCAGAGTCAAATGCGAGTAAACCTACAAATATCAACCAGACGGTATACCTAGACCTCAACCAAAAAAAACGCAGGAAATTCAATATATTTTACCTGTTAGTTTCGACTATTTTTGCTCTGAATAGGTTCACCTGAATACAAGCATTTCACAAAGTTATCGCAACCAGATTGTCCACTGCAACGAGTCAGCTCTGGATTGCCTTTTTTGCACAATACCATACAGGACTGACCAATGGCAGTGGAATGTTCTCTAATTTGTAAATTATCACTTTTTACAGAACAAGACTCCAGCTCTGCACAAAGATTAGAGCATTCATTGGAACTCAATCTAATTGAATTGGGACTTGGGATTTTGCTCGAATAGATTCTCTTTGCTACAACTAAGCTTGTTGAAAAGCTAACTAGAATTATAAGTAACCAGTTTCTAAATTTCATGGATTAATCCTTCCTTGTGTGATTCTCAAATATACGGATATAGAACGATAAAAGATCGGATCATCATAAGCAGGAAGTCTACTCCATTCTTTGGGAAGATCTCCAGACCATACTCTCCAAACATCAACAGTAAGATATCCATCAGGAATTTCTTCAACTTCAGACATTACCGCAATTGGTAAATCTGAACTTGGACATTTACCATCCATTGTAGAGATGTGATAGATATTGATATTTGGATTGTATATAGATAATTCCCATGCATCCCAAGGGTTTACAGATAGCACGCAGAGTGAGTGATATTTATCTTTATCGATGGTAGGTAGACGATCTGGAAGGGCTGGCAACAAAAATGTTTGGAAAAATAATAATGTGAGAACTGGCGCGATCGTACCAGATAACACCATTAACATTTTATGATTTTTTGATATAATATAATTTAGAATTCCGTAAGTAACAAATAGAAACGGAAGAATCAAAAAATATTTTCCTTCGCTATCGAAATAATTTCCAGCGATCAGTAAGAAAGTGGACAAAATAATTTGGAAAACAAGATGATATTTATTCCTGAGTAATATCTGAATAGATTTGAAATTCAATCCTAAGCTCAACCCAAGAAAGATCATGACAATAGATGGCAGAGTATAGTAAGGATCTTTTCGGTTAGGCAATAAATGTAGAATCAGAATGAACACGGCCGCAAGTACTAACCATTTTGCCAAAAACTGCTTTCGATTTCTCTCAGACTGCGTGAGAACTTTCCAACCACCAATGAGAAATACAACCGTCCAAGGCAAAGTATATCCCAACATACCGAGAAAGATTCTTCCTTCTGACTGATTTTCTGCAAAAAATTTACCTAGATTCTCTGTTCCCAAAAAGAATTTTACAAACATCATGCCCTGATCAGTGAACAAAACTATTGCAAGTAACCATGAAAATAAAGGTAAGGCTGCCATTGGTATCCAAATGAGCAAAAATTGTTTTATGCTCATTCCAGCTAACATTCTATATTTGCTACCTGATAGAATCATCACAGGTTTACCTTTTCTAATTCTAAACCGACTTAGACCCCAGTGGGTAGCGATAGCTATAATAAGATAAACTGTAATGATTGGGCCTTTCAACAAAGCACCAACGCCAACAGCTAACCCAGATATAACGATAAAAAAAGTGCGTCCTTCCTTTAGATATCTCGTATAAAAATATATTGATATAAGAATAAAAAGAAGCAGATAGATTTCCATCATGGCAAGTTTTGCAAACTTGAACAGGCCAAGAGATGTTAGATAGATCAGGGATGCGATAAAGGCTTGAGACTTAGGAATGTTCCAGTAGATCAAAACTCGAAAGAAAAGCAAAACAATCAATATTCCCAATAAAACCGAAGGAAGTCTCTCACCCAAAAACCCAACTCCAAAAATTGAGTCAGTAATCATCCCTGTCCAAAAAAGAAGTGGGGGTTTATATGGGTTTGCATAACCGCTCAAAATTGGATGGAGGAAAGAAGAATTCTCCAAACTTTCTCGAATTGTTTTGATATGCATGATTTCATCACCTTGGAGCAGCAAATCGTCGGACTGGATGCCAGGAAATAGCACAAGTGACGAAAAAACTGCCAAAATGAAATATAAAGTGAATAATCCTTGACTTCGGTTCATATAATATAAATCTATTTATTAACTAAATATTTATTCATTGAATAAAAATCAAGATAAAATATCGTGAAAAGTGTGGAAATTTGATGAACGGTTGTAATAATATGCAAAAGATGATAGAAATTAGCGAAAAAGATCCCATAAGTCCTAAAAAAAGATCGAAAAGGGAAGAAAATCGGGAAAAATCTAAGGAATTGATCCTAAGGGCTTCGCTTGAGTTGTTCGCAATGAAGGGGTTTGGTTCTACAACGATGGAGATGATCGCAGACCGCGCGGGAATTTCCAGGGGACTTCCTTATCTCTATTTTGAGAGCAAAGAACTACTGCTTCATGCAATCATTGAACGCCATTTTGATCGAGAAAAAGAAATTATCGAATCGTTACAAACTCAATTCGATAGCCCTGAACAATTTGTACACACGATCACCAAACATATGGCTACAAATTTTCACAAGGGCACAGATAGTGACGAATGTCTAGAAATGCGTTTGATTATGAGCATGATGCTTCTTCCTGAGACCAAATCCATTATTCAAAAGGGAGTTGTAAAATTCCAATCTCAAGTTCTAGGCAAGTATTTTACGAATGTTAAAGTGACTTTTGAGAAGATGGGGATTGTTGATTTCGAAGTGGAAATGGAATATCTTAGGATGGTATTTTTTGGTTATACCTTTGCTAGATTATGCCTCGGAGAGGAATTCCCACATGAATCGATTCAGAAGAGAATGTTTTCTCATTACTTAAGTCAAATCAACAATTGTCCATCAAGATCGAAGTCTTAGTAGTGATTGATCTGTAACGGTTGTTCGTATTGAATTGAATAGAATGTCTCTGTTCCAGACATCCATCTAGTCGAAGAATCAATTGCTCGTATAGGATTATCTAAGTCAGATAGGTACCTATGGTTCAATTGAAATTTCCATCCAGCTTTGTCAGCTGCCCAATCCTCAGAATCTGCATACGCATCATAGACCTGATAGAGATAAACTCCCAAGAGAATTACAATGGATGTATTGAATTCTAGAGTTTTTCCTTTCACTTTATTGAACGCATTCTGATCTGCTCCAATTCTATATACTCGAATATCTGATCCAATATTATTTCCAGAAAATTGAATAAGCGTTGATAAGGCAGTTGTATCCTTGTAGTTTGCATTTGCTGCTTTTAGTTCTAAATTCTTTAGATAAACATTTGTTAAAGAAAGAGCAAACAGGCCAGAATAAATATAGCCTTTCTTATTATTATCCATATGGAAATGCCCCCAGCCAGGAAGCAGCATACTTCTTTTAATAGGTTCCCATCTGTTTTTCGAAAAAGATCCATCAATTTCTTTATCTGTCTTGGCTTTATTCGGATCTGTTTTCTCAGAACCATCCACTGATGATTCTTTATCAGAATTCATATTCGCTAATTTGTTATCATTCGATTGAATTTTGAGTAATTCTTTCTCACGAATTTTTTTCTCTTGAGAATTACTCACCGGCTCATAAGCAGATATATAATTCTTTGCTACAATGGGATTTTTTTTGGGATTTTTGACGACCAAGTCCCAATCTCCTTGAGGCAGAGGTTCATCGAATACGACTTCCATGGTATTGTCATTTTTATAAATAATTTTTTTCGGTTTAAAAACTTTGCCATTCTGTTCAAATTGTATTTCTGTATCAGGTACGAAGTTTTTACCTTGAATTGCAATCTTCGTTTTTTCTCCTTTGATAGGAACGATCCCTGGCGTAACTTTAGGATCGATTTTTTCAATTTTTGCCGCCTTAACAACCATTATCTGGATTTCTTGCCAATCCGAAAAGCTCTCCAGTCTTCCAAATTTATTGACAACTCCAACTCTCTGTTCGTATTCACCGGCTGGAAGTTTAACTTTTGCAGAATTCGTCTTAGTTCTTAGGTCTTGAATATTTTGTTTATTCTTGTTACGGATCTGGACTCGGTATTCTTTTGCATACGATACTGCCGTCCATTCGATCTCTATCTCTTGTAACTTTATATCTTGAGAATTGAGATCAGCCAGTATCCCAAGCAAACTAATGCAAATTACGATTTGAATAAAATAATCATTTAGAAATTTATTCAACATAGTAGATTTTCGGAGAAGTGAACTCCAACTTTCCTTTTCCACGATTGAGAACGACTCTAAACTTTTGATCTTTGCTTATTGATTCTTGACCATTATTATGGATTGATACAACTCTCCAAACGAATTCACCTTCTTCTAATTTGTTCAACTCTCTAAACGTATAAAAGTTATCATTCGTTTCCAATTTTAGAATAAGCTGGCTGAGTCGATTTGCAGGTGCTAGTTCTAAACGGGACTGCTTTGCATTTGTAGTCTTCCAAATAAACCTTATCTCATCTTTTTGCGTCATATCGATTTCGGAATTCTGAATAGGCGACACAAGACTCGGCGGAACCAAAACAGCCTCCTCAATAACAGGTGTTACTGCCTCTTGGACTATTTCAAATTCTCGAATCTCTGAGGGTTCCGATTTTGAATTATTTCTAATGGCTGCGACACTCCAGCGGTATCGACCCACATCCAGATTCTCTTTCCATTGAATGGACGCACTTTTCGATTCACGTTCGGCAGATCCAGTCTTTGGATGCACCAAGGTAAATTGGTAGGAATCGGCAATTTTTGAGCCAGTCCAAGTGAAAGTTAATCCAGATTTTTGTACTTCGTCCAATGCAAATTTTGTTTTCGTTTCTGGTTGCATAAGTTGCGGAGTTACAAGTGTTTCTTCACGGACAATTTCAAATTTGTAAACTTTAGAGTAGACAATGTCGTCACCGATCGGGTCTTTCGTTCCAATTCGCCAATAATAACTCCCAACAGATAGTTCTTTACTGAAAGAATTTGCGCTAAGTGATTCTCTATTCACAATCGATGTAGAATTCATATCCTGAGAATTTGCAATTTCAAGAATATAGGTTGTATCAACTGTTGCTTTGCCCCAGATAAAGGAGACTCGAGAGTTATTGCTAGCAGTAGAAATTTTGGATCCGTTTGCTGGTGAGTTCAATGCTACCGGAGCATTCTGATATATTGTGAATCTTCGAGTTTCTGTTGTCTCAGTTCCTAGGCGTACTGCGAAATAATGTGACCCAACAGGAACATCAACTTTTGCTTGGTTATCCGATGTAGAAATAACTTTCCAAGGAGATTTTAAATCAGGATATGAAGAAATGATCAGATTGCTTGGAAGTTTTGAATTGCTATTTTTTGTATTATTTCTTATCCATTGAAAGTTAACTTGGGTCTTAGAGTCACGGATCACTTTTCTTTCGAGATTTGTCGGAAGCTGTAGCTGAATGGACTGAGTTGCTACAGAGAGATTTTCTCCACCTATTTTAGCAATTTCATTCTTTGAGACAGAAATTTCTTCACCCTTAGTTGAACTGACACTTGCTGTTCCGGATTCTAATTTCAACTGCATATCAGATCCATCTTTGGAGCCACTGAGATTTACATCACCTTCGGAATTAATGGTTTTGTCGCCCACTTTGATTTTGAGAGCCGTTGCGTTATTGCCATCTGCAACGGATACATCGCTACCTGATTGTTTGGTGGACAAAGTTCCATAAGCAAAATCCAATTCCGTCTGGCCATCATTGATATTCAATAGGATCATCGAATTTTCGTCTAAGGTGATTTTGGTTCCATCATTGAGCGTGATCTCTGCCTCAGATAGTTGAGAAGTTCGAATAGAATCCTTATTCCGAAGTTCAGTACTTTGCTCTAGGTTCTCCCAAACGACTTGTCCAGTATATTTTCTTTGAGCTACTTTTTGTTTGAAGGTTATTGTTCCGATTACTTTTTCATTCGAGGCCTGTGAAAGCCTGCTCATATCAGAATACAACAAACCAGTGATCCCAATAGTACTAAAAAATAAGAAAATTAGGAAAAGTATATCTCCTAAACTGAATCCTCTCATTTATGAGTCCTGGTAAACACTCCATCCCAGTCCGACTGTGGAGGGTTATCGATATAGTCTTGACATCTTTCTTTTAGAAGATTGATTGCTTTGTCTTTTCCAGAATCATTCTTAGGAAATTTAGCTAACAGAGATTTGTCTAAACTCTTGATTGCTTTTGCAAAGTCTCTTTTTAGATAGAGATTGAAACCTTTCTCATATAAATCTGTAGCTTCTCTAATATTATCAGCTACATTTTTTTGCGTATCAATCAATTCAAAAATTTTGACCGGTTCATTTTTACCTTTTACTCGAACAAGGTCAATCATCCTTGTAAACATTTGATCACGGACAGCGGTTGCAGTAGATTCGGATATTAGAATATTGACGCCATAGTCTTTGCCAGCCGCTTCCAATCTAGCAGCTAAGTTTACAGTGTCGCCCATCATTGTATAGGAAGCTAGGGCGTCAGTTCCCATAAAGCCCACTTTGGCAAGCCCTGAATTCAATCCAATCCTCGCATCCATATTCTGAGCTTCTTGTGAATAGAGATTGTTCTTTTTCCAATACTTACGTAAATCACTAAGCTTCTTAACCATTTCAATCGACGCTAAGCAAGCTGAATATTCATGATTTTGAATATCTATTGGTGCATTAAAAATTCCTACGATCGCATCACCAATGTATTTATCCAGAACACCATCATGCTTCTTTAGAATAATAGTCATCGCACTCAAATATTCATTCAAAAGATTCGCAAGTTCTTCCGATCGAAGTTGTTCAGAGATAGTAGAAAACCCTGCAACATCTGAGAAGAAACTCGTGATTTCTTTCTCAGATCCACGTTTAAGAGCTGCCATATCTTTCATTGCTTCGGCAACCACTACAGGATCGATCATATTTCCTAGAATGGATTTTACTTTCTCTTTTTCTTCTAGACCAAGTCCCATTTCTACGAATGAATCAGTCAAAAGTCCAATCTCATCGCGAGATGCTGGTTGAATATCTACGCGGAAATCTCCCGCTTCAATTTGTTTAGTTGCTCCCACCAAACGCTTGATAGGTTCACTTATTGTTCGAGAAAAGAAAAATACAACTAAAATAGAAAGATTTAATACAATAATAAGAATATAAATATTGATTCTTTGAATTTTATAAACTGCTGCAAACGCAAGATCAACTTCAACCGTAGAAACAATTCCCAATCCGCTGATGGAAATTTTTTTAAATGATCCCAAGAACTCTTTTCCATTTTCTTCAAATTGGGATAATCCATTATCATTTTTGCTTTCGAGAAGCGTTTTGACTATGGGACTTGATTTAAAACTCTTTCCACTCAAAACAACTTCTGTGTCGGGATGGGCGAGAACTGAACCTTCTGAATCCACAAGGAAAGAAGTATTGATCCCTTCCATTTCGAAGGCTTTTTGGAACTCTAATGAATCCATATAGAGGACTACCATTCGAGAATCTTGTGATGATCCAAAAGGCATTGCGATCCCAAGTAAAGGTTTGAGAATTGTTGGACTTAAGTTTTTTATAACAAGACTATTGGTGAAGGCTGGCTGGAAGGCTTCACCAATAATTCCTCGAATATTCGAAATCGAGTTTTTCTCAATTTGGCGCTGAATCAAAGATTCTTCATTGAACATTTCTTTTTCTGGAACCCAAGAGTTGCCAGATTTCTTAGAAATTGCGAGGTAGAGAAAAGATGGATTGTCTCTAAAGAACAAAACTTGGAACAGAGTCTTCAACTCATTATCAATTTTTTGTTCTTGTAGAAGAGCTTGAGTATTGACTTTGGATGCGATTGTCAAGATCTCGCGTTCCACTTTCTGGCCAATTAAGTTAACAATCTGTAGGTTGTTCTCTTGAATTCTTTTCTCGCTATCATCCTTGAAAAAGGTAGATGCGATAAAAATCATAAGTGAGAGAGATGCAACAATAATTAAAGTTGTTATCCCAATCAATTTTACTTTGATTGAGAATTTAGAAAGCCGAAAATTGTCCTTCATATTTTAGGTTCCGCCGAATTCTGTTTCTTGTACTATTCCTTTTTTCAATTGGCGTATACGGGATTTTAGTGTGTCTTTTTGAGATTGTTGGAAGTCTTTTTCTTTTTGGAATACACGTTTTAGTGAGATTGCTTCATTTTTTCTTTCTAATAGATCGAGAATTTCTTCATCTAGTTCTTTTGAATACATAGCTCGTATCATTTTATCGGCTCTTGCTGGTATATCCAATGTAACGAGTTCATGAATAGAAATATCCGGAATCGATCGTATTGCCCATGTTTGCACAGAAAGACTAGCAACACGTTCCATTCTCACTGCGTCTTCTTTTTCTGTGCGAGGAGTAAGATTTTTATAAAAACGGATTCTACGATTCAGAAAGGGAACCAGCTTTTCCTTTGGGATAGGATTCGCTTTAATCATGTTCCATTCTTTTTGGAAGCCATGCAAAACGCGGTCTCCAAAGAAAACGCCACCTAACTCTAATAGATGAACGACGCTAGGCTCAAAAAGATTCAATCGCAAACGAAAAGTATCCATATCGCCTGCAACTAGATTAACAGGCGCTATCTTATCTAAATGATTCAAAATATTCGTAATTTTTTGGATGAAGCCTGGCTTCATCTGGTCTTGAGTTGAAGCGAGAAGATAGAAATTGAAATCCGATTCAGAATCGTAGTCTCCTCTTTCACGTGATCCATAGAATAAAACCTCAAAGGGTAGATTTGATTCGATTTCTTCTAATTTTTCTTGAATTTCTAAATAATCACGGGGAGTGGGTTTGTTGTCAGTGCTTATCGTCATGGTAGCCTATTGAAAGAAAAGTCTCATTCTGGATAGATTATCCAAGATTGCAGTAAAAGCTTTGTCTCTCTCTTCATTTCCTGGAAAATTGAGAGCTTTTACATTGGTTAAGTCATGATAAATAATTTCGATGGCTGGCTTATTAGAACTTTTCTTAATCGAAGAGATATAATCCAAATTTATAACCTCTGTATCACCAAGTTTTAACCACATTATGAGTCTGTCATCCTTTCGTTTTTACTAATATACCCATGCTCAATAGACCAACAAGTGCTTTTCTATTAAGTCATGATAAGCTTCTGCAAGACCATCTTGCTCTACAACGCCTTTTTTTAACTCCGTTTCAGATTCAAAAACCACCAAAAATCCATTGTAGAACCATTCCCAACGGACACAAACAAGATCACCCGTACAGGAGAAAAGGGAGACAGTTGCAGAATTTGGCTGATCCTTTACTTTGAGATAGTAGTATTTTTTCCATTTGGCTTTTTCGATTTCTCGATCCGAAACCTCATAGGGAAATTTAGAGCGGTTTTCTGTATTGGTCGAAGAAATTGTGAGTCGAGTCAGGTTGATTCCTGGCATTCCGAATCGGATTTTGTATCGATTGCCTTTCTCATGCAAATTCCCCACTTCCTCCATGACATAATTCGCAGGAGGTCTAAAAGCCAAATCATAAGTCAATCGAAGTAAGGCAGGTGTTTCTAGATTGCCTGCCGATGGTATTGAATCACCATTCTGAGGTTTCGAAACTTCCGGAGCTGCACAGAATAGAGCAAACAAAGATAAGCCGATGATTGCGAGCTGGATTTTTATCATGATATTTTACTGTATTTCTCCATCGGATATTTCATAAAGCTCTCCTTTATAGTTTCGGTAAACCAAACTGTTTTCTTTCGATCCTACAAAATATTCTGGAATTAATGGAACTTTTCCTCCTCCACCAGTTAGATCTGCAACATATAAAGGAACAGTGATTCCACTCATCCGCCCTCGCAGACCTCGATACAATTCTAAGCCCTCTCGTATAGGAACACGAAAATGAGAAATGCCAAAAACTTCATCACATTGATGTAGGTAATATGGTTTGACTCCCATAGAAACCAATCGGTAATTCAGTTCTTCTAGAACTGATAAATCATCATTGATTCCCTTTAATAGAACGGATTGATTCATGACCGATACAGAACCGATCCGTACTAAGCGTTCGATTGCTTTACTTGCATCGGTGGTGCATTCCCTGGGATGATTGAAATGAGTTACTAAGTATAATGGAAAATATTTATCAAATATTTTGCATAGCTCATCTGTGATTCGCATAGGCATTGTTACAGGATGGCGAGAATGAATTCGAATTTGATTAATATGTTCTATAGATTTAAGTTCGGATAGAATAAAATCCAAATGAGAGTCTGATAGGCTGAGAGGATCTCCCCCCGATAATATTACTTCTCGAATAGACGTAGTTTTGCGAAAGTATTCTATTGCTTCATTCCATTGGCTTCGGTTGGGTGTCTCGAAAGGTTGCGATACTTTTCTTTTACGAGTACAGAATCTACAGAAAACGGCACAATTATGCGAGAGATACCAGATGGCTCGATCGGGATATCGATGCGTTACACCTTTGACTGGCATATGGATTTCTTCTGCAAGTGGATCATCAATCTCATTCGGATAGCGAATGAGTTCCGATTTTGTCGGTATAGCTTGCTTTTTTATTGGGCAATTGGGATCATCTGGATCCATAAGTGAAGCATAATAAGGAGAAATTCCTAAATCAAAATGGGCACTTGCAGCTTGGATTGCTTCGATTTCGTGATCAAAAACTTTTGTATACGCTTGCAAATCTTCTGCTGATCGAATGCGATTCTGCATTTGCCACTTCCAATCTGTCCATTGCTCGGATTTTCTATCGGTCACGTCTCCAGTTTACTGATCTATGGATTATCCACAAGCAAAATGAGTTTCAAAACACCCTTGACGGTCTGCCTTGAACGAATTTCCTGGAAATACCAAGAGAAATTATTATGGCATTAGGCATCACAGAAGTTAAGAAAGGCATGGTTTTGAAAGTAGAGGGGGATCTCTACAGTGTTGTAAAAACCGAATTCGTAAATCCCGGTAAAGGTTCTGCATTCATCCGAACCAAATTGAAAAACGTACTACGTGGAACTTCGATTGAAAGAACATTCAAAGCCGCAGAGAAATTGGAAGGCGTTGAGATAGAAAAACGCGCAATGACATTTTGTTACACAGATGGCGATGATATCATTTTCATGGACGTAAATGATTTTGAACAGATTCCTGTCTCAAAAGACTATGTTGAAGATGTTCTGCCGTTCATGAAAGAAGACACAAAAGTAGATGTTTCGTTTTATGAAGGCAAGCCCATCGGTGTTGAACCTCCTAATTTTGCTATATTGGAAATCACTTATGCTGAAGAAGGTCTGAAGGGTGATACCAGTGGAACGGCTCTCAAACGAGTTACTTTGGAGACCGGAGGCGAGATCAACGTTCCTATATTCGTTAAGCAAGGTGACGTCATCAAAGTTGATCTAAGAGATCTTAGCTATGTTGAGAGGGTAAATAAGTAGAATCACCTAAGCATCCGGCAGAACTTGCAACACTCTGTGAATTGGCAAAAAGTTATTATTCACGGGGTTGGTTGCCGGCGACTGCTGGCAATCTTTCTATTCGAGACCAAAACAATAGATCAATTATTTGGATTACAACATCGGGACTCAATAAAGGAAGAATTGAACCAACAGATTTCATTCCGATTGATTTAGAAACTGATCTTCCTATTTTTCTTGGTTCTAACCAGAAGCCAAGCGCCGAGACTTCGATTCATCTTACCATCTACAAGAACATTCCTCAAGTGAATTGCATACTTCATGTGCACACTGTTGAATCTATGCGCTGTCACCTAAATCTTAACAAAAATCAGCCAATAGGATTTTGGAAATTGCCTCCTATCGAATTGATCAAAGCTTTTGGAATTTGGGATGAGAATCCAGAGGTTTACTTGCCAATAATCTATAATCATAGTATGGTGGAGAATATTGCGTCAGATTTGAATCAGTATTTCTTATCTGATAATTGGAAAAACATGAAACAGGCAATTCCCGCTATCTTGGTAGAAAATCATGGTCCAACTATCTGGGGTGAGTCTATAGAGGCGGCTAACAAGCACTTGGAAGCCTTGGATTATATTTTCAAAGTTTCTATTTATTATGACAAGTGAATTATTTGAACTAACCAATCGTTCCAAACTTGCGAAAAGTTCTGGAATAGTTTTAGAAAAAGATCCCCTTACGATCTTTCAAGCCATAGAAAATCAATCTACAAAAAACAATCTAAACAGTTTCAATATTTTTACGCCATCTGAAGAAAAACTCAAAATCTTAAAAATGGATCTGAGCCGATTTCGCGAAGCAGCAAAAACACTTTTGGAATTTCGCCTAGTTGCTCAAGTATTCGAAATCTATTATGAGTCAAGTAATGATAGTCTGCAATTGATGACTTACTATATTACAGAAACGGAAACACTTAAGAATCCTAGACTGAGTTACGAATTGTTATTGGATCGGTCGGCTCAGTCGATTGTAAATTATTTCCAAGCAAGACCCGTTTCATCTGATCAAGAAATTAAGACCTTTGCATACAATTTGAACTCTGGTTCTATGTCAACTGATGCAAGCCTAATTCATTCTCTTTTCACCAATGATAACTTTGTTGTAATGCCAAGCAAAGATCATATTCGCGAATATACGAATGATCTAAGATTGAAGCTTTCAAGTTTCAATAATTTGATAGGAAGTCTTGATACTAGATTTTTCTATATTCGAGAAGAGAATGCAAATTCAAGTTTTGAAATATTTAGATCGATTTTTGAGACGAGGATCATTCCTAATATAAGATCCAAAAGTCCAGAAATTGATCAGAGCATTCTATCTCAAGAAGATGACAACAATGTACTAAGGAAAAGTCTCGATTATTCAGGAGACTGGGAACATATCAGAAAATTATGTGAAATTTGTTTAGCTTCTCCGAAACTTTTTACGCCGACCGAGAAAATCTTCATTGATTCTATACTAAAACTGTCAATTGAAGCGGAAGGTTTTTACAAAAAAAATCAAAAGTCATTAAAAGATAAATTATTTTTGCAAATTGTAAAGAAACTAGATACGGGAACTGACTTGGATTCAATTTTTCTTCAAGTCAATTTAGAAGATCCTGAATCAATCCCCAAAACTGTTTTGGATGCATTGCGACTAGATAGAGAAATTCTTTCGGCAGATTGGTATACTAGCAAGTACAAGATGTCTATTTTTGTAAAAAAGAAACCGACGACGCTTAAGTTGATTAATCAACTTATCTATGACCACCATAGATACAATTCAGAAATCATTTTGTTTCTAAAAGCTCTATTGGATGTCAATGAAAAGGATGTTTTCGAAGTTTTTCAAGATTCCCAGTTTGTTAAAATATATGGAAAGAATTTACAAGAAACCTATTTACGCTATATACCTTTCTTTTATAAATTTTTTGCTTGGATCGGAATTAAATCGATTATAAATGCTGGATACAGTAAGGCAAAATCTTTGATCCGATACTCACAAATGGAGAGGCAATTCCAGCATGAGAAAAGACATGAGAAACGCGTCAATGACATGAGAGAAGCTCGTGCGCTAGAACTTGCCAAATTAGAAAAAGAACAGATGAAATTGTTTCTAACGCAAGCATTGGAAGCTATGTATTTTTTTCAAAAAACAATACCGACTGCGGAAGAAATAGGGAACTTCTATCCTTTGCTAAACCCTGAGAATTTAGAGAAAATATGCTCAGAGTTCGAGTTTGGAGTGGTCGAAAATGGCGGATTCCATTCGAAAAATTTAATATTCTTTCCGAATACCGAACAGTGGATGGATCAAAATCGTGAAATTCGTTATCTAATCGATGATATTCTAGAAGGTCGCATCAATGCCACGACAGATGTTGTACAAAGATGTAGTCTATTGAAAGAAAGACTCTCTTAGTACTAATTGTTCTTGATTTATTTCTGTTCCCAATACTAACTTTTTTACTTTGAAGCTAAGGATCGGATTGCATAGAACTTCTTTAATTCTATTCTTCCTTGATAATAAAATTTGTATTGGTTCTCGGTTATTGAGAGAATCTAAATAACTATTCAATGAACCAACCGTCCGAAATCGAATATTATTTATAGCTAATATCTCATCACCTATATAGATATCCAATTGGGGATCCATCTTTGATTCAAATAATTTATTAACAATCAATCCGATTCCATTTTCTCGAAAGCTGAATCCCAGATCTATAGATTCTTTCTCTTCCAATTTATAAACTCCAATATAATGCAGATAATCATAAACTGGAATCCTTCTGGGTTGTGTTATATACGCGTCAAATTCTGTTCTGAGATCCAAGCCTGTTACTTTTTTGGCAATATCAAAAAATTCAATCTTCGTGAAACCTCGTTTCTTAGATTCAAAAAATTCTGAATACAATTCTTTCATAATGTCAGTGAATGTCTTTTTACCAGATGTTTCTTTCAATATTCGAATGTACATACATAGAACTAATATTGCACCTTTGGTATAATAAGAAACCACAGTATTGTTCGAATTCGCGTTTCTTTTATAGAATTTGTTCCAAGCAGTAAATGACGACTCTTCCAAGCTCATATAATCTTCAGCCGAGTTATCTTCCAATTGCGTGATATCTTCCATAAGTTTGTTAAGATATTCATCAATGGTTAGAATATGTGATTTCAATAAGAAAAATGCATCAAAGAAACTAGTGATTCCTTCTGCAATCCATAACTCACGAGTTAGATTCACATTATTGTAGTCAAAAGGTCCAAGAGCAATCGGTCTTATCCTTTTTATATTCCATAAATGAAAATATTCATGCGCAAGAAGCTCTAACAATTTTAAGTATTCTTTTGGATCATCTATTTTACTTGGATCAAATATATTTACAGAACAAGAAGCGTGTTCTAAACCGCCATAACCGGAATCAACTAATAACAGCATGAATAGATAGTATTCATTTGGATTGACTCCCATATATTCAATTTCAATTTCAATTATTTTCTTAAGATCAATTAGAAGCTGTTCTGTTTTATTTTTGCTTATGCTTCCTTCGATAACGATATCATGACGAGATCCATTTATATCTATCGCGATTGGATTGTTATTTGTAAGGAGAAAAGGTGAGTCGTACAATTCATCGTAATTATTTGCAAGAAATTGGTTCTGATTGATTCTTTCTAAAGAAGATAACACTCGAGCAAATTTGCCATTCAATTCAAAAGAAATTGATATAGCAGAATTTTCAAAACCAACTGGGCATAGATATAAACCCGAAGAATTGATAAATCCAAAGTCCTCATCAAGATGATTGGTTCTTACTGATAGATCTTCGAATGCATAAATCAAATATTCTATTACAATTTCGCCTGAACCAAACACAACCCATTCCGATAAATTGGTCTGTTCCCAATTTTTATTCGCACTAAATTTATGAAGATGCCTCGAGTAATCACGAATCATATAGGATCCGGGCGTCCAACTAGGAAGAGAAAAAACTGTTCTTTCTAAATCATTCTGCATTCTCAATCGAACAAAATAGAAATGTCGAGTTGTATCTAGTTTGGTAATCGTAAATTCAATTTGAGATAGAGGCATCATAGACTTACAACCAGGCTAATAAAAAAAAGTAAAATGTCATTCCTTTTCCCTTGACTTTCGCTATCGCCAAAAACAATTTGTAGATAGCAAAAAAGGAGGTGGTCAAATTGAGTAATAGTTTAAAACAAAAGACTGGCGAGGTGGCTGAGCGGTAAGCAATAACGCTCTACTACGTGTTAGTGAGCCGCTTGGCTTGCTGCAATCCAAACAGACCACCGACTTCCTTCGGCTCCAAGAGCTGGTCACTCAACTGGGCAGTGAATACTGCAGACGCTGAAGGAAGTTTCCCATTTGAATTTTTTTTCTTTTTTTTCCCAATTTGTAACTTAATGGCGATGCCAAGCGAAACTACCCGTGAGTGATTTAGATAACAAAGAACTTAGGTGGAGTCGATGGATGCTTGATGCCAAGTCTGGCAACGAAGACTCTTACAAAAAATTATTGAGTGAATTGGCGAATGAATTGGAAGCAATACTAAATAAAAAAATCTATTCTTCAGATGATAGGGAAGATCTACTGCAAGAAATCTTACTCTCCATACACAAAGCGCGCCATAGTTATGATACGAGCCGCAAATTTCGTCCATGGTTCAATGCTATAGTTCATCATAAAATTATTGACTATATTCGATTTTATACAAAATCACAGATCATTGATTACGTCGCCGATGAATTGGAATATTTACCTAAACCGGAAGAATTTGATCATAGCGAGCAATTACAAGCAATTCGAGATGCGATTCGAATTCTACCTTCCAAGCAGAAAATAGTAATTGAACTACTCAAAATTCAAGGAAAATCCATTAAAGAGACAGCAATCATAACAGGTATGAGTATATCGGCAGTTAAAGTAACATCGCATCGCGGGATCATCAATCTTAAAAAGGCTCTAAATCGAAATGAATAGAAACGAATTTATTCAAGCTCTTGCAATAGAGTTACGAAATCCAGAAAAGCAGTTATCCAAAACACCCATTGTCTTGTTTTTTTGTTTTGGTTTCTTTGCGATGGGACTAGAAATTTATTTGAAACCAATACAGGGACTTGAATTCAATTCTAAGACATTATTCCCGATTACAAGTTTTATCGCAGCATCGTTTCTTTTGTTTTTTTATACAAGACCAGGTGACAATATACAGTTTGGTTTATTGTTCGTAGCAGCGATTCTTGTAACACGGTTTGCTTATTTAGGATATTTTCTAGATGTACATTTGTTAATGAGTCCAAAATTTTGGAGCTTAAATCATATTTTTTGTCCTACTCATATTCTCTACTACTCAGTACCAAGTTTTATATTAATTACGGCATGGCTTAAATATAGATGCTCAACTAATCCCTATTCTGCGATATTTATAGGAGGAGTCGCCTCAGCTGGTCTATCTGAAATAATCCTGAATCTCTTTTGTGCTGCCTCATCGGCACAACATTTAATGATTTGGCATTTTATACCTTGGATCATTCCAATAGCAATGGGTTTAGTATTCGCAAGACGGCTTACGGCTTGGTAATCTTTAAGTCAATTTGTTTCTGAAATCAAAGTAGAATCAATTAATCGATACCTAGATTGATTGATTGATTGATTGATTGATTGATTGATTGATTGATTGATTGATTGATTGATTGATTGATTGATTGATTAGTTAATTAATAGATAAATAAATAGATAGATAGATAGATAGATCCATGCATATATATTTATACATCAATAGATCAATCTGGGATTTTCTGATCAAGCTTATAAATTAGTTCAATAATCCTACCATGTTGGTTCCAAGGAAGAAAATGATTCCAATTTGGATCTGTCTCCACGATTAAGTTATCGTTATTATGATCTAACATTGACTTGCCGAATCGTACATTATCGATCGGAACAAGTGAATCTTCTCCACCATGCAAAAAAGCTACTGGAACTTTTATTTTATTCCAGAGTGGAAGCATAGAAGTAAGTTCATTTTTTAATTCAATAATTTCTTTATTGGAAGTAATTAAATCTATCGGTAGCAGAAATTGAATGATTTTGTACTCAGCTAGACTATTAAACCATTCTTTCTTTTCTAGATCGGGAGAAATGGACGCAGCAACAAAAACCAATCCATCTACTAAATTCGGATGATCCATTGCAAGTCTAGCGGCAACTGGGCCTCCGAAAGAATGTCCTACAAGAATAACTTTTTTACGATCACGAAAACTAGCGATCAATGCTGCTATCCGATCCGCCTGTTCTTTAAGACTTAGTATTGCAATTCCACGATCCGATCCTCCATAGCCAGGACGATCTACAGATATCAAATTAAAATCTTGGTTTATCTCTGGATTGTTTAAAATATTTAGATAGTCACTCCAACCGCCTGGTGATCCATGAATGAATACTACATATTTTCTTGAGTTTGGATGATACTGAGAAATTGCATTTACAGTTATAAATCTAAGATTTGCAACCTTACTTGAATCAATCTGAGATTGAATTTTCAAAATGCTTTGATTTGCAATTAGACCTTGTGCTTTAAATTTAGATTGGAAATCTTCTGAAGATTCATGGCTGCAAGATGTAAATCTACAATTGTTTACAATACTAAATATTGAAATAATTAAGAATATTCGAAATATTTTATATACTTCAACATATTTATATATTCTATTTTTGATGTATTTAAAATTCCTAAACATCTTTAATATTATTTATATATTTATTTTTCAATCCATGAACAAGAAACATTTCCATGGGTCCTTTATTTTTTGCATCAATTTTGCCTCGACTCTCACATTCGAAGTATTCATGAACTAAATCATAGGTGGTCTTAGATACATTGACCTTTCCTATAACTCCGCTTGACTCAAGACGACTTGCAGTATTAACCGTGTCGCCCCAGATATCATAAGCGAATTTGTCCTTACCCACAACACCAGCAACAACGTCTCCAGAGTGGATTCCTAAACGAAACTCCCAGCAAGGACGATTGTTTTTCTTCCGATCAATACGGAATTCTTCCATAAATTTAACCAGATCTAATGCGCATAGCACCGCATAGATGGCATGTGCTTGCAGTTTATTTGGAAGCCCTGCAACTGCCATATAAGAATCTCCAATTGTTTTGATTTTTTCGATTTTATGTTTCTTTACAATGCGATCAAAATTTGTAAAAATATAATCCAATTCGCTGATAAGCTCAGACGGACTCATGGATTCAGCAATTTTTGTAAATCCAACCATATCACAGAATAGTACAGATACTGAAGTATGGCTTGCAGGTTTGACAAAATTGTATTTTTTTAGTTCGTCTGCAATTGACTCTGGCAAAATATTTAAAAGCAAAGATTCCGATTTTTTTCTCTCAACATTAAGATTCTGAACTAAAATAAAAATCAAAATCCCATTTAAGATCAAAACAAATGAATAGTTCAAGTAAACATCGATATATCTTTCTTCCCTTGATGAATATTGAATCATCAGCTCAGGATGAAAATATTCGATGTAGAACAAACCTGAAATTACGGCAAGAAACACAAGATAAACTGCAACAATCTGATGATTCTCCAAAAGTATAGTTGCAATTACTAAAGCCGGGATTATGTAATAGTGAGCTCCTCCTGTTGATCCAGAATTCGTGAACCAATTTATTGACAAATAGGTTAAAAGAGTTATAGAAAACGGCCAAAAAAGTTTTTTAGTGAGATTTTTGAATCTAGAGAGGTAGTAGAGCATTAGAAAAATTAAGCCTGATCCAAAAGTGATCGCAAAAATTGTCCATGAATTCGGTAAATGAAAGACAAAAAAAGAACCTAAAATATTCAACACAGCATTTACAAAAGTTATGGAATTGAAAAGTCGAAATTCCAAGCTCGTAAACTTTGGATCTCCTGCAAAGCGTTCAAAAATTTTCATAAAACCTACCTAATAATTCTTCAGAAATGTAACATTCCTTTTCTTCAGACGAACCAAAAAGCAAGGATGTTCTATGTTTAGAAAAAACAATTTTTTATTCGCTTTTTCAATTCTAGTTATAGTCTTTCCACTCTTGGGAAATGAACCAACTGTAATTGAGATCACGCAATCTCCATGCAAATTTGATCAATTGGAAAAAGATACAAGTAAATATACTACATCCAAATCGCAAGATTGTGAATTAATCAATCAAACATCCATAAAACTACGAAAAAATAAATTTAAAACTTTGAAACTGACTTCAGGACATTATATTTTCCGAGTGACAAACGATGGAATTCCATATGAAGTTGGTTTCTATCTACGAGGAACCGGTTTAAGTTGGCTCACCTTACCTAGTGTGAGTGGCGGAGATTTAATGAATGGACAAACTAAAGAATACAAATTGTATTTAGAACCAGGAAAGTACAAGATCAGTTGCCCACTCAATCCAACTCCTGACTATGACTTGATTGTCGAAAAGTAAACTATCACATGAATATAACTAAAACTCTAACTCATGAATTTGCAGAGATCATTCAACTACTCAATCAATTTGAAGATCATGATTATAGTAAACTTCAATCAATCATAGGTGGAAGCAGTATCGGACAACATGTACGGCATATCTTTGAATTCTCAGAATGTTTATTATATGGGCAAAGTAAGAAATTATCTGATGAGACAATTGTATTCTCGTACGATGATAGAAAACGCAACTACCTAATTGAGCAATCTACCTCATTTGCAATTAGTAATTTCAAAACTATGATCGACTTATTAGAATCTGAAGAATACGATCTAAATATGGAATTGAATCTGCAACATAGAATTGGTGGCAATACAAATCTCAATCTCATTACAACCTTTGGAAGAGAATTGCTATACATCCTAGATCACACAATTCATCACCTAGCGATCATTCGAATCGCAGTTGAGAAACTTTATCCTTGGATTGATTTGCCGAAGGAGTTTGGATTTACGGAATCTACAATTCGTGCAAAAACTTTTATCCAAGAAAAACAGACTCAAATATGAATGATTGGTATACCTTCTGGTTGATTTTTGTTGGAACATTCGTTTCAGAGGATTTAACAGCAATTTCTGCAGGGGTTATGGCTGGACAAGAAATCTTGAACTTACCTTCTGCTATTCTCTTTTCTACAATTGGAATCTATTTCGGAGATTTAGGATTATTTTTTATTGGTAAATTTCTATTTAAATTCACACTAAAATTCAAAAGAATTAAATCTATAATCCAAATAAAAATCAAAGAAAAATATATTGAATATATAAATTTAAATTTCAAGAAAATCATATTCATTAGCAGATTTCTACCAGGAACCAGATTACCGATTTATTTACTAGCTGGTTCAGTATCAAATCGCAAAACAACTATGCAGTTTATAATTATCAGTTTGATTGCATGTTCTATATGGACACCGATTTTGGTTGGATTGGCTTTTTTATATGGCAAGCAAATAGAAAAGTACCTGACTTCCTCCTATAACCTATTCTATCAAATTTTAGCAGTTGGAAGTCTATTTTTGATTTATAAATTTATTTCGATGATCGCAAATGCATCCTACAGAAATAGAATTAAGCTATGGTTTCTGCGATTTTTCCATTTTGAATTTTGGCCTGCTTGGCTGATTTATACACCACTCGTCATCTACATGATAGGATTGGTGATCAAATACAAAGCTGTGCGAATCATTTCTTCGGCAAACCCAGGCTTTCCGCAAGGCGGAGGTATAGCAAATGAATCTAAATCTAGCATACTCGAGAAAATTCCGAATGAATATATTGCAAAATTCTTTCTAGTTGATAATAATTACAATCTATCGAATGACTCTATTCGTAAATCTATGTTAGACTGTGGAATGAATTTTCCTGTGATTCTAAAACCTGATGTAGGGGAAAGGGGAGCTGGAATTCAAAAAGCAGAAAATATAGAAATCTTGATTGAGTTAATTTCTAATATAAAAGAGCCTTATATTATCCAAGAGATGCATCCTGGACCGTTTGAAGCAGGAATATTCTATTACCGATTTCCTAGTGAAGAGAACGGAAATATTTTATCGATCACTGATAAAATATTTCCTAACTTGATCGGAGATGGAATCCATAATGTTGAGGAATTGATTGACAACCATCCAAGATTTAAATTTCAATCTGATGTATTCAAAAAAAGAAATTCACATAATCTAAAGCGAATATTAGATAAAGATGAAATTCTCACCATCGGAAAAGTTGGAAATCATATTCAGGGATGCTTATTCAAAGATGGAAGTTCCCTTATAACGACCCAACTACTAGAATCTATAGATTCCATTTCTAAATCCATAGACGGATTCTTTTTCGGAAGATATGACATCCGTTATAAATCCAAAGAAGATTTTCGAATGGGCAAGAATTTTCAAATCATTGAATTGAATGGAGTAACAAGTGAATCAACAAATATGTATGATCCAGATTTTCGAATAGTAGATTCTTATCACTATCTATTTTTGCAATGGCGAATCCTTATGAAGATAGGTTATGAAAATTATAAGCAAGGCGTTGATCCTATCACTTGGACTGAGTTTAAGAATATTCTGAAGAGCCATAAAAATTCAATGAAGAATATAAATCCATATGCAATTTTTTAAACTTATGGATGGATGGATAGTTTTTGTAGACAATTCGCGAACGAAATATTCTCAAACTAATTTTAAGTTTCTTGCTTCACATTACTTATGTTTTCTTATTGTAGGATGGAAGGAATCATTTCCACACCTCTCACCGAAATAGCATACCAATCCTTTGGAAGGAAAGATGGTAAACCGATCCTTTGCTTACACGGATGGCTAGACAACTCTTCAAGTTTTGAGCCAATAGCTCCAATACTTGCTGATCATGGATATTATTTAGTAGCAATTGATTTTCCTGGACATGGTAAATCCGGTTGGCGTTCAACAAAAACAATATACTCCTTTGTGGATTTTATCGCCGATATCAAAGCAGTGGTAGACAGTCTAGGTTGGGAGCATTTTTCGCTATTAGGTCATTCAATGGGTGGCGGACTTGGCTCTCTATTCGCAGGCAGTTTTCCAGAACAAGTAGACAAATTGATATTAATTGAAGCACTTGGGCCAGTCACTCGTGAACCGAGTGAAGCTCCTTCTTCTCTTGCAAATGCCATCAACCGTCTGTTAAATGGAATTGACCAGACGGACTCATCTACCTTTAGAAGTTTGGAATTGCTAGTCAACCTCCGTCTCAGAGCAGGCGCTATGAAAAAAGAATCAGCAGAACTCCTAATGAAACGAGGAACAGAAAAACTAGAAGACAATACTTATAGATTGCGTCGTGATCCCAGATTGAATCTTCCATCATTGGTAAGATTGACCGAGGAACAAGTTTTGGAATTTCTAAAAAGGATTTCATGTCCTGTGAAAGTGATTTGGGGGCAAACTGGATACCAATGGGAGAAAAAATTCCTTGCTCAAAGAATTGGATCCATCGCTAATATAATTGAGGTGACATTAGAAGGAAACCATCATCTTCATTTGGATTCTCCTGATGAGGTTTCCAAGGAAATTCTCGATTTTTTATAATTGTTTCTTTTGACGGCAAAGATTGGAGATTCAATTGTTGTATAGGATGATGGTTTTAACTAGAAATTTTTTTCTTCTGATTGTATTGGTATTCTTATTGGGACATTGCGCACCAATACCTACAAACTCTTCTGAACAATTTCTAAATGCACTTGGATTTGCAAACTACGGGTCTCAATCCTTTCAATTGGGAGGTCGAATATCTGGTCTGCAAGGAACGGGTCTGCAAATCAGCAACTCGATTTCAGGAACGAACTTAGCGATAACAGATAACGGCAACTTTGTATTTGCTGAACCGATTTCGATCAATCAAGCATACAACATAACCATAACCAATCAACCAACTTCCCCTGCGCAAGAATGCGTTGTTACAGGAGGAGAAGGAACTGCATTAGGCAATATTGAGACAGTATCAATCAACTGCGATATTTCCAGATTTAGTATTGGAGGAACTGTCGAGAACTTAAAAGGTAGCGGATTCCAAATCAGTCTTAATTCAGTACAATTTTTATCGATAACCTCAAATGGAACTTTTGCTTTTCCTGATACCTTTATTTCGGAACAAACCTATTCGGTGACCGTTACGAATCAACCAACTAGTCCACCGCAGACTTGCTTGTTAGAGAATGCGACGGGAACAACCTCAAATAGTAACATCACAAATATTAGAATCAATTGTTTGGATCAAGCCGTAGTTGCATCAGTGAGTCCATCTGGGCTTACCATGACTGCGACCGCCCCGATTGTGATAACTTTTAATAAAGCAATGCAAGCAAATAGCTGCACCATTGAAGGATCGATTGAAGGCGATAGCCATACAGAAACTTGGTCAACGACTAGTTCAGCAAATGATACTTTGACTCTAACTCCAACCGCAACTTGGGGACTTGGTATCAACCGTAATCTAATCATACAGAATTGTTTGGATGTTGATGGTCTCTTAAGTCTCAATGGCTTCAGTTTGCGATATGAAGGATTTTTCTCGATTACTGCTACAGTTGATGCGATTCGGTATGTTTCTAATTCGGGAAATAATGCAGCCAATAATTGTACCAATCCTGCAAGTCCTTGTCTTACAATTGAATACGCCTACAATCTACTCACTGGAGTTGCTAATTGTGCGACCAATCATGATTGCGCTGTATTCATTCAATCTGGGAATTATTTTCCAACTAACACCATTGCTTTAAGTGAAGGTGTATCATTGATTGGAAGTCGGAGTAGCAATTTTTTCTCTTCGACGTATCCAAATACTGTTACGGGTATTTTTGGTAATAGTATTACAGGATGTGGAAATCTTGCTTCCAATTATTGCAGAACCATACTAGTGCAAAATGTTTCCAATCAAACCCAGATTAGTTCGATGGCTGTCCTCGGCAAACCTTCGGTCGAATTTGCAACTGCAATTCAAGTCGGTAACTCAGGTAACGCAAACTTACGAAGCCTTCAGATCACAGTGAATGATACCAATCTTACAGGATCAAGTCCTGTGGGTGTTTTGATTAATGGAACTGGCCTCACAGTCAATTACAATTATCTCTACGTAGAAGGAGGGAATGCAACGGGAACCGGAAGCACCACGACCGCTATGCTAGTTGATAATTCTCCGAGCATAAATTTGACAATGACTGGATCTGTCCTTGGCATCAAGAATGCAAACACAGTTTACGGATTTCGTCTCCAATCAACGAGTATTGCAACGATTAATCTATACTATATATCCAGTAATCGGAACAATGTTGGATTTCTTCCAAACTCCGTTAGAAATCTCTCTTTTGATGGAAATCTATCTCAAGTCGCTTTCAATCTAATCTATTCAAATATTCAATCATTCAATGCCAATGAAACTTCAATCGCAATCGATTGGAATAGCACGAATGCTCCAACAGCAGTGCAATACCTTTTAAGCAACAATATTACAACTGGTTCGATCTCGTTAGGAACTGGTCAAGCGATTGGAATAAACTATCAACGATTGGCTGGAATCTTACTCAACAATCGCATAGTAGGTGGAGAATTTAGTGGAGCAGGATCTCCGACTATAAATGGAATCCGATGTTCGATTGCAAATGATGTAAGAATCTGGGGTAATAGCATTGCCTCGGGCAGAGGCTCTTCTAGCCACTCGGCAGTGTTTCTCGGTGCTGGATGTTCGGAAGCCTCGATTCTCAATAATAATCTTGCTGGCAATAGTGATGGAAGCAGTGTTTGTATACTCGCAGACAATTCCTATGCAAATGGAGCGATTACCAATAATAATTTCCATTCTTGTGCCGGTGCTCACTTCAGAGTAGATGGTGGAACTCCAGTCAATTACTTCGTGTCGAATTGTGCAGGCACTGGAACTGGGAATTTAGCTTCTGGTGCAGGATGTACGAACACTCTGTCCGCAGCTACGGCAGCGACAGTGGCAGGCAACATAGATCAGAATGCATCCTTTCTCAATACGGGATCGGGAATTGATTTGTGGAATTGGGATTTGAGACTGAGAACCGATGGAACAACTCCTTGCATACTATCACGAGGAGCAAGAAGCCTCACGCCACTATTGGCGATGGGCAATCCTGCATATCAATATCTTAGCTTAGATATAGCAGGGAATACAAGAACACAAACTAGTACAACTGGAATAAACAATTTACCTGTTGATGCGGCTGGAATAAGTATAGGATCTTATGAAAATGATGGCTTCTGCCAAAACTAGAACAGCTCTATTCGTGTTTTAAACCAATAGAGCTGTATTCTCAAAAAAGAAAACGATTATTAGAATGTTCTAATCAGTATCGATTTCTCCGTAGGGCATCAATTCGATCTTCGAGCGGTGGGTGTGTTGCAAACAAAGCCATCATTTTACCTTTACCAGAGATCTTTAATGAAGCAAGGGCTGCACCGCGTTCATCTTCTGGAGCATTTGCATATTTGCGTAATTTTTCTAATGCAGCAATCATAGATTCACGACCGGCAAGCTTTGCTGCACCTGCATCAGCACGAAATTCTCTTGCACGAGAAAAATAATTCACAATTATGGATCCAAGAATTGTGAATAAGATATCCAAGACAATAGTCGATGCAAAACGAACTATAAATTCTAGATCTTCTCTTACCATACGTCCAATCGCAAAAGCAATGACGCGCGACAAGAATAATGTGAAAGCATTCACGACTCCTTGAACTAGTGTCATCGTCACCATATCTCCGTTAGCTACGTGGGATACTTCATGAGCAAGAACACCGTCAACTTCAGATGTATCCATATAATTCAGGAGACCCGTAGAAACCGCAACTAAGGAACTGGATTTTGTAGGGCCAGTGGCAAAGGCATTGATTTCTGGCGAATCATAAATTCCGACTTCTGGTGTTGGGATCCTTGCAGCAGCCGCAAGCCTTTGCACTCTCGCATATAAGTCTCTTTCGACCCCGACAGCTTTATTCGGATCAATTATTTTGACTCCCATCATCCATTTTGCCATTACTTTTGAAAGGGCTAATGATATGAAAGCTCCGGCAAAACCCCAGATAGAACAGAATATAAGCAGCGATGTAAAATTTATTCCTTCTGCTTCCACCCAATGCCTAACTCCAAGTAAATTGGTTATGATGGAAATAGTAACAATAATAAGAATATTCGTAACCAGAAACAGTCCGATTCTTTTAAACCAAGTCATAGATTTTATGACCTCCTTTATATCCATTAGACTGGCTACCTAGACTTTTTTGCCAAGTAGGATTCCAAAATTAAATCAGCCTCGCTAGAACGAAGCCAACCTTTATCTCGGAAGATTTCTATACAGACTTCTAGAGAATCCGATGGAACATTTCCAAAGAAGGAATGAAGTTCAGGATAGCTTAGATTAGAACCTTTTTTCTGAATCAACTTTTCCATTTCGTCTGCAAAACTCGAAGCAATCCTCAATTGAACAAATAGCATTGTGTAGTTTTCGAGAAAGCTCAAAAATTCCGTATCAGAATCCTCAACAGCCAAACCGAAAGCATAATCGTAAATATTCATATCTTCCGAGAAAACCTTTTTTATATCAGAGCCGAGCGACTTGAAAAGATGCAACATTCGACTTGGGTCAACCGTTCCGCTCTTGGTTAGCATTTTGATATGTACTAAATCAATTCTTGCAATCAATCCTTTCGCTGGCTCGAGATTCCATGTTCGTGAAATTGTATTCTTTAACAAAACCGCATACTGTGCCTTAGATAGATAACTCCAATAGGAGCTGATCAGATCAGGCGCCGGTTTATTCAGTAATTTGGCTTTGTGAATTGAAGTAATCTGACAATAGAATAATTCCGTAAGTGCCGCATGAGAAAACATTGGATTCTGCAAAATGGATTTAACAATATATTTATCTGTCACACGAAAATAATAATCCATCATATAAGCGAATCCTACATCTTTCTCAATCTCGACAGAAAGAGTTGCTGGATGGATCTCACTTAGTACGGATTCAATTTTCTTTAACTTTGGAACCGGTTCATAAACCAGTTCTAGTAATTCTCTTATCTTATCTGGATTACTAGATATTGTCATTCTTTTCGTGGACTCAATTTAAAATAAGATGCAATAAACATTAGAACAGCAAGCAGAATATATGCGATCGTAAATTTTGAATCATAGTACAATCGAAATTCAGTTAAAATTGCATTCCCAGAAAGCGTATATGCATGGATGATACCAACGAGACTCAACACTCCACCCGCCAAACACCAAATTGACGCTTTTTTGAATTGCCTATCGATAATAAAAACTGTAATAGATGCCCATACCATAGCGGTAAGAAGGAATCCTTGAGACAAAGACAATACTCCATCTAAAGCATAGGGAAGAATCGGCTGCGACATAGACACATTGGACATCCAGAGATTATGAACTCCACTCACTCCTGATTGGGACAAAATTGTCTGCAATTGATTATCTGCATAAATGAAAACACTTTGTACCATTAGCACAGCCCAACCAGCGAGTGCGGGAAACAATCCTACAACAACAGCAGGCGCATGATTTTTTGGAACCGATTGAAACGCTTGAGCTCCGATCACAATTCCGATCCATAGAACAATAGCCATACCAGCTTCAATCGGAATCAAAGCTGAGATAAGTCCAATAAGACCAAATAGAGATAGTACTGTGATGAAGGCTCCATTTAACACAGAATAACCGATTTTTGCTCCGAGACCTTTCCATCCTGGATGTCCAATGTAAATCGTCGTTGGGAAAGGAGAGCCAAACAAGGAACCTGCAATCGTTCCAATCCCATTCACTAGCAGAGATGACTTGGTATCATAGGAATCTCCAGCAGCGTCCGCTGACTCTAGGTTTTGGAGAGATCCAATCACATTGAAAATTCCCATAGGAAGAATTACTGCAAAATAGGCGGATAAGTAGCTTGGTTCTAATACTGAGAAAAGTTCTGATATATAAATTTTTGGAAACTCAAAACCGATTGTTGCTGTGGCAAGAGAAACCTGTTCCATCTGCATCAAAGGCGTTCCCCAGATCCCACTTAACCAAGCGAGTCCAGTTCCGACGATTACCGCAAGAAGACCACCTGGAATCATAAGTGGGAATTTGACATTGGCAAAATACTGTACCAAAATAATTCCGAAGGGAATAAATCCAACTAGTGGATTCTGAAATGTGCGAAGTAAAAAATCCATTGATATAAAAGTGATCGCAATCCCAGCAAGTGATGAAAGTAAAGCTGCCCTCGGAGTTGAACGTCGTATCCATCCAGCAACGAAGGATCCTCCTACTTCAATCAATCCTGAAAGAAAACTAGCTAGAATTCCTGCCTTCCAAGCCGCAACATAATCACCAGTTTCCTTATAAACGGGGAAGAGAATAAAAAATATAAATGCAAATAAAGATACCGTATTGATTCCATAGGGAAGGGCAGTCACATCGTCTCGACCCTCTCTTATGCCAAGTCTATACGAAAGCCATGCATAGAATAAATTACCAATTAACAGTGAGACTGCGATACCGGGCATTACAACTGATGTGATAAAAGCGATTGGAAACCCACACAACCATACACAGAGAGCGATGATGACGAGCAATTGAATGAGATTGTCAATCATCAATCCAAAAAAACCATCGATATCTCCACTGACGAAGATCTTAGGTCTCATTTTTTTTGCCTCCAAAATCTACACGAATCACATTGCCATCGTTAGGTTCGGATGGCATTCTCTCTTTTACAGCTTTTTTGGTAGACTCAGCTTTGGATTCTGATTTTGCTTCTGACTTATCTTCTGAGACAGGCGGAAGCATTCTCAACTGAACCAGGGAAGTCTGACTTTTATCATAGATACGAAAAACACTATCCCAAGGAATGATTACTGCTTCCCAATTATATCCGAATTGCAGTTCGGCAAAAAGTTCTGTCTCGAGGGATTGAACATTTCTTACAGCTCTTGGTCCAAAAACCAAAATGATTCCCGATTCTTTTTCTTCTCCAACAAGTCCACGATTGCCAATCTTCAATTGAGGGTGCGGTAGGACATGGAGATAAAAAGTTCCAAATCGTTCCCAATATAGATTAAACAATTCACTCTTAAAAGAGCGAATGTTTTTCAATTCTTCAGCCGTAAGTTCGCCGTCCATGCGTTAGTCCTGTAAATTCTATTTTATAATGGTATTTTTCTTGTGGTCTGAATATAATCATTGTGTACAACATATTCTGGAACCAATTCTTGAAATAGTTTATATATTTCTGCATCTTTGTTTGCTTTTGCCATGCTAAACATTGTATTCAATTTATTCTGGAACAAAAGAAGGTTGTATGATTGGAGTGGCGCTGCAATTCTGATTTTCGGATGGTGGGTTTTCTTGATTCCTTCTTGATCAAGCATCAATTCTTCGAATAGCTTCTCACCTGGTCTAAGACCAGTATATTCAATCTTAATGTCTTTGTTTGGAGTGTAGCCAGAGAGCCGAATCATCTCTTCTGCAAGATTGGATATTCTTACAGGTTCTCCCATATCCAAAATAAAAATCTCTCCATGCTCACCCATGGAACCAGCCTGCAAAACCAATTGGCTTGCTTCTGAAATTGTCATAAAATAGCGAATGATATCTGGATGAGTGACAGTGACCGGTCCACCACGTTTGATCTGCTCTCTAAACCTCGGGATAACAGAACCATTAGATCCCAAAACATTCCCAAACCTTACTGTTATAAATTTTGTTCTTGAGTTAACAGAAATATGTTGCAAATACAATTCGGCTACCCTTTTGGATACACCCATTATATTGACAGGGTTGACTGCTTTGTCTGTCGAGATAAGAACAAATCGTTCAACTCCCGTTAGCCGAGAAACGTCCGCCAGGTTTTTGGTTCCCATAACATTATTCAACACAGCTTCACTGGAATTGATCTCCATCATCGGGACATGCTTGTAAGCGGCCGAATGAAAAACAACTTGAGGTTGGTGGACTTCAAATACATGTGATAGTCTTGATAAATTTTTTACATCAGCAACAACCGGATGGATCTTAGTCTTGTTTGTAAATCGATTGCGCATTTCATATTCGATTTCATAGAGCGGAGTCTCAGCTGCATCCAGAAGAATCAATGTTTCGGGCTCGAAATACATGACTTGACGACACAACTCACTTCCAATCGATCCGCCGGCACCCGTAATGAGGATACGCTTTCCTTTTAAGTAAGATTGAATATTCTCAACTTCTAATTTTACAGTAGATCTCCCCAGTAAATCTTCCACTTCAACTTCTCTAAGCTGCTTGATTTTAGGTGCATCCAACAGGAGTTCACCTAACCCAGGTAATATTTTAAAGGGAACTTGGCATTTATCACAGATTTTTACAACCTGCGTAACAAATTTTCCGTCAGGATGTGACATTGTGATAATGACTTGCTGGACGGAATTTGACCGAATCGCATCTTCTAGAACATCTAAATTTCCGAGAATTGGAACTCCTTGTATATGACCTCCAATTTTGCCTTGGTCTTCATCGATGAAACCGACTGGCTGAAAATTCAATTCTTTATGTCGACGGATCTCGCCCAAGAAGGTTGCGCCAAGTTTGCCTGCACCGACCAAAATTACAGGCTTTGTTCCTGCAGTATTTCGATTCGCCTTGAAAATCTCATCTCGAATCATTCTCCAAGAAAAAGAACGAATGCAGAGAAAACTTAACAATAATAATGTGTCTAGAATCGGAACCATTCTGGAAAGCTGTGAAAATCTATTGTAGAAGAGCAGCATGGTCGTCGATACCAAAGAAGAGAGAAGGGTAGTCTTGATGATTTCGACTAAGTCATGAATGGATGCATAAGACCAGATTGACCGGTAGATCCCGGAGAGTAGAAAAATGACAGAGCGAACGCTAACAACAATTACGAGTGAAGTAAAAAATAAATTTCTATCCTCCAAAAAAGAAAAATTTTCGTATCGGATCCAATGGGCGAGGAAAAAAGATACGACCATAAAGACAAAATCAAATGGGAAAACTAAATATCTTCTACTGAAATTACTCATAATAGTGTTTCGTAGTTCATTCTCAACAATGCAGAAAGCTTGTAAACAAAAGAAGAAAAGAATTGACTCTAAAATCTCACAAAGGATACAATTTCAATGTTGAAATCTACAATTATTAATTTGCAAGGGATACTTTCTGCCGATTTGGGTTCAGAATTTTATCTTGAGACGAAGAAACTCTTTTCAGAAGACCGCTATCTAGTTCTATTGGACGCACAGGAATTGAAGTCTATCGATGAAATCGGAATTGGTTTTTTGGAGAAAACTGCGTCCGCTGCCAAAAATTCCGGAAGCCAGATTGCTATTTGCAATTTAGCACCCTCACTTATAAAGATTTGGAATGAATCCAATCTAGAAAGTTTGATTCCGAGCTTTCAGACTAGATCTGACGCAATCCAACACTTGGAACAATTTATCCATGCTCCTTCTCAGAAAAATACGGATCCGAGCTTGGTATATTGTCCTGCATGCTCTGTCCTGCTACGAATCAAGAATTTTGGAAATAACTCATGCCCAGCTTGCGGAAATAAATTCTATATCCAGCAAAATGGACATTTGACTTCTTACGAAAAATTAGCATAAGCGAAGGTCTATTCCAGTCTGTATTTTTTCGTTTTGTCATAAAATTCTTGAGGGACTCGGCAGGGCTTAGACGCCGACAATTTGACAAAAAGCTGTTCGTCTCTCATACTAGCGAGCAATTTCCCATTGGCATCCCGAATGTCTTGCCTGAAGTAGAAACGGATTTTCTCAATTGAATCAATCCAGCTTTCCATAGTGATGATGGTTCCAGGTTCTGGAAGTTCAAAAATTTGAATATTCGCATTCATAAAAAATGTTGTTACATCGATTTCCATGTCTGCACCTATTCCAAAAACTTCCTTAAAGAACAAAAACCTTCCTTCTTCGAAAAACTTCCAAACTGCAACAGACGATAACGTCCAAAATATATTTAGATCATTGAATGGAACTTTTATAGAATGAGTCAACGGAGTTAATTGTTCTGGCCTCGTATTCATTTGGATATTGAGCGTGTGATATTCCAGTTGCGATGGGTCAATCTCAATCTTTTTTCCAGCAGATTCGTCTATTAGATTATTCGGATCTATACGCAAAGATTTTACTTGCAAAGGTTGATTTTTATTATCCATTAAATAAGAATTCGATTTTAAATCACATACAGCCTTCCCATCCTTATCTTCAATTAGATGATTCCAATGAATGAGCCCCGATGAATCTTGGTAAGCACTAGTACGAACTTTTAACTTAGAACCAGCAAATTGTTGGTTGAGGAAGCGAACAGTGGTTTCATTTGCGATAACTTTGTATTTCAATTTTAAAAGTTCGTGAATTGACAATCCTATCGAATCTAGAAGATCCATTCTACCTGCGTATGCAAAGTTCTCGTATGTTCTGCTAGTCACATGACGATTATAATCCAAGTCAAAAACTTGCGTTTCAATAAATATTTCTTTATACATAAATGTTCCTTATTCTGAATATAGTCTGCCCGCTATTAAAACAAGATCATCAATGGCATTTGAATCTCCTGTAAGTCGCCAAGTTTGCATTACGCCTTCATAAACAGAAAAAAGCAATCTTGCCTCTACTTTTGGATTGATGGAATCTGAGATCAGTCCTTTCTTCTTAGCCTCCAGAAGATATTTTTCTAAAATTTGAAGCGTACGAGATGTTACATCCTTTATATCTAAGAGAATATCTGGAGCCTTATCTGCTATTTGCGATCTAAAATTTGCCATTGCACAACCGTGGATGTTATGCTGCTTGGCTTCTCGTTTCAAAAATTTACACCAATATTTAACAAAGTCACGAGGGTTTGAATAACGATTTGCAAGACCTTCTAGAAGCATAAGATTTTCTCGGGTATACTCGCGTAGAATGCATCTTCCTAATTCTTCTTTAGAAGGAAAATGTTGATAGAGACTCGCTTTGACAGTTTCGGCCTCTGATACAATTTGATTCAACCCAGTCTCACCATATCCTTGGCTTAGAAATAATTTTTTGGAAGTTTGGATGATTCGATCCCGCGTACTCAATTTATTCGCTTTTGACATTTGAACATCCCTCCTTAGAAATTATTGAAGTTATAGTAAATTTTATTTACATACATACCGGTCAGTCTATTTTTGGTGACAGGATCATTTTGTCTATATTTTTTTATTAGGAGTTATATACTATGGAAGAGTTTATAAATGTTGAGGAAAAGGCGATATCTGTCGCTGAGGCCATTATTACCAGACATAGCGTGCGAGAATTCAGCCAAAAAGCAATCGAACAATCCGTTTGGGACGAATTACTGAATTTGAGCAAGCGAGCACCTAGTTGGAAAAATTCTCAACCCTGGAAACTGAGAATTCTGCAGGGCAAGAGTAAGAACAAGATGGCAGAATCATTGGTTAATGCAGCCAAGGCGGGTCCGCCGAGTCCTGAAAACCCATGGCCAGAAAATTACCCTGCTGATGCCAAAAGAAGAATGTTTGATCTTGGCATGAAAATATATGGGGTGGCAGGAATTGATCGCAAAGACAAAGCTGCACGAGATCAATTCATGTTGAACAATTTTAAATTTTTTGATGCCCCGGCCGCAATATTTATCACAACTACTTTCGATTTAAACTTCTATGTTGGAATCGATATTGGATGCTTCTTGCAAACAATCCTATTGTCAGCACGTGCGCTTGGGCTAGGCACTTGTCCTCAAGCAGCACTTGGAGCTTTTCCTGATGTAGTAAGAAAAGAATTGGAATTGCAACCAGAAGAGAAAGTTATCTGCGGATTGAGCATTGGTTACCCCAAAGAAGAATCACAACTAAATCGCTACCACACACCCCGCGAACCCTTAGAAAACATGGTTCAATTTTATAATTGACGATCATAGATGGGTTAGGAAATATATTATTTCCTAACCCATTAAAGTAACCACTCTGGAGAATCTATGTATAAATTGATTGCATTAGGATTTTGTATTTTCATGGGCATGACAGCAGTATCTCTCGGCTTTGGGGCAATTTATCCACCACTGAATTCTGTTGCAAAACCACTTGTATGTCCTAATGGGGAAATGACTTATAATAGAAGTTTCTCCAATCCGCTTCCTGGTAAAACTTATATCCAGGCAATTTGGCTCTGTGAAGATCCTCAGGGAAGCATCCAACCCATTAGCAATTTTCTCATAGCTCTATATGCTGGAATTTTTTATGGTTTCCTAATATATATTTTTTTCTGGATGATCATTAAGCTCCGTAGAAAATAAAATCCGTTGAATTATTCACTCAAGCTTTCATTAACTCATAAATAGATTCTAATATTCTACATTTCATTTTTCAATTTCCTGTTTTCTCATTTTATCGATAAAATCAACTCCGAAGCTTAATTTTTTTGCAAGAGGAGAAGCTGGATCTATTACCCTCCAAAAAGGTATAACCTCATCTATTGGAAATCCGTTGGTAATTCTTTCCATTTCGCGTTCCGCTATCACTCGTGTAAAAATTCCCGTAGTAACAGGGCAAGTAAAGTCCGCATTTTTTGATTTAGCTAGCTTTTGGCGGAGTTCCTTAATAGTTAGAAATTTACCTTTTCTAATTTTTTTAATTTCGGAACCAATTTTTTTCGGATTAGAGATCAAAAGTCTACTTCCTTCAGGAACATCCGCAAACCGTTTCGTTAATATCTCTATTTTTTCCTCCGTTTGAGACTGATATTTTTCTTCCCAAGTTTTGATTTTATTTCCCATTTTGCCTCTCCAATTCTGTTTTCAAGTCTGCTAGATATAGATCCATTGTAGAGTTTAGATCAATAAATATTTTCGCAAAAATTCGCATCCAAGGGGAAGGGTAACTTACTGATTCAACGAAATCTATTTCCGTTTGACTATCATTCAATGATTTAAAGGAACCAGTCCAAGTAGCAGAAAATCCTTTAGTTTCAACGATCTCCATTTTCCATGCGATCGATTCTTGGATTGATACAGTTCTGAATTTGATTTGAGGACCAGATTTCGGGTATTCTATCCATATTTCTTTGGCTTTAGTAGTATCTAATACTTCAATATTATTGATATCAGATCTCCAATTTTCTTGTCCTTTGATATCTCGGACTGTTTCCCAGACGCGGATTATCGGGTGATTCAAAATTTCCGATTTCTGAAATTTCAAGTTTTCTGGCAATGTCAGTCCCCAGGCATACAGCAATCCAATAAGACTCATAACCGAAATTGCTACTACAATCATTGTTTTCATAATTCTCTCCTAATTCAATGATAAAGGTAACTTGGAATTTTGAGTTGACGAATCTTGCTTTTTTAAAGATTTTCAATCGGAATAAAAATGTCCGTGATACAGTCTTTTTCTCTATAAAAAATTGGACTTTGAATGTATTTCTCAAAAATCATTCCATCTACCAATCTATAGCGATCAGCCTTAAGAATTCCATCGTATATCAATGGATAAACGACATCTAAATATTTAAATTCACTGGAATATCGAAATTTTAAATAATTTCCGGCTTCAATATATTTATTTATAAAGCTTTGAAATAAATCTCTGCTATCAATCGGGAACTCATAACACGCATCTAATAAGAAACTTTCATCATCAGTGATATCTGGATTATTCAATATAATTCCATAAAAATTATCTTCCTTTGAAATTTTTCTTTTTTTATTTATTAGTTTGACAAATTCTTTCCATGTCTTTCCGATTTTGTCGACCGAACTTGTATGTCTCATGCTTATTATGGGAATTGATTTCTCAATTCTCACAACCTGTGGAGATGAAAGTTTCTCTTGAGCGATAGCCATTCGTTTGCTATCAGTTTTCTTTGCTTCAAGAAGCTTGGAAATATTTTTCTTCTTTCGAAATTTATCAGGACTCAATCCAAAACTTGATTTAAATCTTCGAATAAAAGTCTCTGGATTCTCATAACCAACTTCAAAAGAAATATCTCCTATAGGAATTTCGGAAACATGAAGCAGATGCGCCGCTCTTTCAAGCCTGATTTTTTCTTGGTATTCCCTGGGTGTATAGCCAGTTACTGCTTGAAAAATACGGTGGAAATGGAAAGGGGAGAAAAAAGAAGATTTAGCTATTGTTTCCAGCTTAAGCTTTTCTGAATAATTTTTCTCAATAAATGCTACAGCAAGTTGGACCGATTCGATCTGCATTGAATTTGATTCCAAAAATAAGTATTTTTTTATCCTATTATAAAATTTTAGTTTACAGTGTAAACTAAAAATCCTTGACAGAATTACGCGATACCAATAATGTCAAAATCTAGGCTTACGTTGTAAGCCTAGATTTCAGTTTGATCAGTAGAGAATTGCTAAGGAGAATTTTTAAATGTTGTTATTTTTACTTTCGATGCCATTAAAAAACAAATCAGAACCAATCATTCAAAAAAAGGATAAGAAAAAATGAAAGTGATAATCTGCGAAAAATATGGACCTCCAGAAGTATTGAAAATTACAGAGATCCCGAAGCCAAATCCCAAGTCCGATGAACTACTTGTCAGAATCAAGGCAACAGCCGTCAATTCTGGTGATGTGCGAGTAAGAGGACTCGCTGTGTCCGGATTTATGAAATTGATCATGCTCCTTGTTCTAGGATTTAATAAACCTAGTAAATCTATTCTTGGAACAGTCTTCTCTGGAGTAGTTGAAGAAGTTGGAAACAATGTTCATAAGTTCAAAATCGGGGACGAAGTGTTCGGAATGAGTGGATTCCAATTTGGAACATACGCTGAATATATTTGTATTAAGCAAGATTCAACTGTATGCTTAAAACCAATAAATGGAAGCTTTGAAGAGGCTGCTTCGATTGTATTCGGAGGTTCGAGTGCATACTATTTTCTCAAGAAGGCAGGTATCGATATTTCTCCAAAGAAAGTCTTGATCTATGGGGCAACAGGCTCCGTCGGAATTGCGGCAGTGCAAATGGCAAAATACTACAATGCAGATATCACAGCCGTTTGCAGTGAAGCTGGTTTTGATTTAATTAAATCTTTAGGAATAAAAAATATATTAAATTATAACAACGACTTCATTGAACAGCTCTTTCAAACAGGAGAAAAATTCGATATTGTTTTCGATGCAGTTGGAAAGATATCAAAAAGAGATTGCGCAAAAATTCTATCAGCAAATTCAAAATTCATAACCGTCGGCGGATTGGATGTTGCAGATGAAACTTTACAGCAAATGGAATTCCTTAAGAAACTCTTTGAGGAAGGTTTCATCAAACCTGTGATAGATAAAATATTTAGTTTAGATGAAATTGTAGAAGCACATAGATACGTCGATTCCGGAAGAAAGAAAGGAAATGTTGTCTTGAGAATTAATAATAATGAATAAGGGACTAAGTCAATTTTCATACATTCGAACATATCCATCAATATTTTCAATGCGTTTTAACCATGCTTGTATAGATGGATATTTTCCTAGATCGAATCCCCCCTCATCTGCAACATGAGTGTATGAATACAAAGATATATCTGCCAAACTGATTCTATCTCCAACAAAAAAGTCTTTTTGTTCCAAATGATTATCCATAATAGTTAATGCCTTGTTTCCACCAGATTGTTTACTTTCATACTCCGCGAATCGCTCTGATGGAAGTCCTAGATACTTACTGATAAACCGAGCAACGGCAATATAGGGTTCATGACTGTATTGTTCAAAAAATTGCCATTCAAGCATTTTATGATAATCAAAAGGATCATTTGGAATCAATTCACTGCCTAAAGATAAAAAATTGATTATCGCATTGGATTCAGATAAATACTTTCCATCCCTTAATTCGAGAACAGGCACTTTGCCATTTTGGTTCATGATCAGAAAATCTTTCGTTTGAGTTTCATTTTTTAGAATATCAATTTCAATCCATTCATGTTCAATTTTCAAAATTGACGTAGTCAAAATGATTTTATAACAATTCCCAGATTTTCTATCTCCGTAAATTTTCAATTGCATTTTCCTCTTTATCAGATATCAAACATTTTCGTTTTACAAGTTTTGAGTCAAATCTGTAAAGTATGCATTGAGACAGAACTGTAAAGTATGTATGAGTACACTCAATCTGGGAATAGCCTTGATGAGACATAAGATTGATTATGGGAAGTTGCACCTTTTTTACAAATCAAACTCGATCCTATCTTATTTTAGAAAGTTAACTATATCGGGATTCCATATTGACAGAAATATCAACCATACAAAACGTTCTACTATGATAATGATTGTGGTTAAATCTGTTTTGATTTTAGTTGGTTGCATTCTTGGTTGCGGTGTTCTTGGTTTTTTGATACCATTCATTATTGCTTTATTTGATCCAACACAAAATCCAGCCTGGTCATTCATTCCGATGATAACAGTTCCGATTGGTTTTGGAATTGGTTTCTTTTTGGGAATCTATCTGATCTTCCGTTTCTATGTTTAATCATTCTCCGTAAAATCAATTTTTTTCTATGTTGATGCAAATCGTTCTCATTATTGTGAGTTTTTCATCCATGTATGCACTTGGATTGAGTTTTCATTTTCAAGAAATAAAATCAATATTTCGATTTTGGAAATCGACTCTTGGAATCCTACTGTACAATTTTGCAGTTCTTCCAGGAATAACCTTTTGGATATTGAACTATTCAGATTTCGATCCAGAAATTTCTATAGGGATTTTCCTTGCGGCAGCAGCACCAGGTGGTGCGTCTGCGGCGATATTTGTACTGCGAGCAAAAGGAAACCCAGCATTCGGCGGATTGCTCATCATCTTATTGAATCTATTCAGTACAGTCATAACACCAATTCTCTTTGCCTTGTATTCGGGTATTGAATTATCTGCTGGCTATTCTGTCGCAAAGAAGTTACTCATTGTTAGCTTTTTAATTCAAGGCCTTCCTTTGATTGTTGGAATATGGAATCGAGCGAAATTTTTATCTCTATCAAGGAGATTGTTACCAATAGCGGTTAAAGTAAGTAATTTTTCCTTAGCTATTGCAATAGGAATTTTGGTTGTTTATTATTATGATGAGCTGTTTAGTTTCGGATGGATTGTTTGGTCGGTAATCCTAATCGTAATTTTTATTTCTATCATCAGCGGATTATTCTTTTACAATCTTGATACAAGTTGGAAAGCTTCAATCTCAGTAGTGACTTCTGTTCGAAGTTTGTCACTTGCATTATTGCTGTCTGAGATCCAACTCAAAAGTCCAACCACCCTTCTTGTGATTTTGGTTTATGGATTCTTGATGTATCTTCTTACAGAATTGTCAGCTAGAATTTGGGTTCAAACTGCTCATAAAAATACATAGATAAAAGTTTTGTTGTCTGATTTAAATTTCTTTCTTTCTAAAGGATGGTATCTTTAAATTTCAAAAGCCTATTAATGTAGAAACTCATTTTAGTCGAACATAAATATAGGTACCTTGCAACATGAAGTTTATCAAATCCATTTCTTTTTTTCTTTTAATTTTTGTTGTAACCTTCAATCAATTCTCAGCTCAGATCTCCAAATCCAAAAAACAAGAATTGATTCGATATGCTCGTGAGATGAGTTCTAAGCAAATCAAATACGGAGAAACTTGGAAACCAAATGATCGAGAGCTAAATTACGTTATGGATTGTTCGAACACATTGCTCTATAGCTACGATCGTATTTTTGATGTTAGATTGCCTCGCACTTCTCTAGATCAATTCAATTACGTTAAGAAAAATGGTAAATTCCATGCTTCGGAAAATTTGATCAATGGTTCTGGAGAAATCGATATTGATAAAATACGAAAATCATTACAAATTGGCGATATACTATTTTGGGAAAACACGTACAATGTGTCCCACAATCCGCCCGTTTCTCATGTCATGATCTACCTCGGCAAAAACAAAGATGGGCGAATGAAAATGTTTGGAGCGGGTTCCTATGGATCTGGTGAACAAACGACCAATGGTGGGATTGATGTTTACGTTTTTGATCCAAACCGTTTTATGGGATGTGTCAAAAGCTCAACCGGAAAATGCAAAATCAACGGCCGTTTCATCGGATATGGTCGGATCCTATAGTTTGCAAAATTCTCTATAATTTTTTTACGGGAATCTTTTCCATAAAATCTGCGCATTACTTCCCAAAATTATTGAACTGAACGCATTGAATTCCTGGAATACTGCCTGTAAAAACAATCGACGTACAGAAAATAACCGAAATCTTGGTACAAGTTTTGCTATGTTAATTAGCAAGAAGCAATTTCGTGAAACGTTTTCAGTAATAAAATGTCGAAATGATGACTGATTGATATATTTCTAGGCATTTTGTTTAAATTGCTTGCACATTCATCAGAAGTCCCTTGTAGGTCTGATTTGATTACTACTTTCCGAATTTTGCCACCCTGGTAACAAGGTAAATACAAATAATATTAAAGGCACAAGACTATGGATCCAAGACATTCTTTACCTGCATTGCCTCCATTAGGCCCACAGCCGCAAGGCCTGTATGACCCCGCCCTCGACAAAGATTCCTGTGGTGTTGGATTTATCGCAAATATCAAAGGGAGAAAATCCCGCACTATTGTAGACAAGGGCTTGCGTCTCATGTGCAATTTAGAACATCGTGGTGCCGAAGGTGCCGATCCCAAAACGGGAGACGGTGCGGGAATCATGATTCAGGTTCCTGATAAATTCTTTCGAGGTGTCGTGCCTTTTCAACTTCCACCAGAGGGAGATTATGGCGTCGGAGTTTTGTTTTTACCACAAGACGAAGAAATTCGCGAAGCAATAGAAAATATTATCGAGAAAGTAATTATTGATGAGGGCGAGCATTTTCTCGGATTTAGAGAGATGCCAATTAACAAAGAATATTCGGGAGTTGTTGCATCCAAGACCATTCCTGTTTTTAAGAATGTTTTCATTGGCAAAAACAAGAAAATCAAATCTTCCGATGAATTCGAACGTAAACTGTTCCTGATTCGTAGAATTATTGATAGGCGAGTTCGAGCAGAATACAAACTCGACCGTAGCCAATACTATGTTCCTAGTTTTTCAAGCAGAACAATCGTATACAAAGGTATGCTACTTGGTAATCAAGTAAAACCTTTTTATGAGGACTTGAATTCACCAGATATTGAATCAGCGATGTGCTTGACTCATACAAGATTTTCTACTAATACTTTTCCGACTTGGGATCTTGCCCATCCATACAGATTGATCGCGCATAACGGTGAGATCAATACTCTACGTGGCAATATCAATTGGATGCAAGCAAGGCAAATGGTTATGGAATCTCCTCTCTACGGTGAAGAACTCAAGAGAATGCTTCCAATCGTAATGGAAGGACAGAGTGATACAGCAACTTTTGACACAGTACTTGAGCTGCTATTCCTTGCTGGACGAAGCCTTCCCCATGCTGTGATGATGATGATTCCAGAAGCTTGGTCTAAGAACAAAGATATGGATCCCGACAAACGTGCATTCTACGAATACCATGCTTGCCTCATGGAGCCCTGGGATGGTCCCGCTGCAATCGCCTTCAGTGATGGTAGGATTATCGGTGCAACTCTTGACAGAAATGGTCTAAGACCAGCACGTTATATTGTTACCAAAGATGATGATATAATTATGAGCTCGGAAGCTGGAGTTTTGAATACTCCTCCTGAAGATGTAGTTGTATCCGACCGTCTGCGTCCAGGTAGGATGTTACTAATTGATATGGAGAAAGGACAGATTCTTGATGATGAAGAAATCAAGAAACAAATCTCTACACAAAAGCCTTACAAAAAATGGGTTGATGAGAATCTGATTCGATTGAGTGAATTGCCTGCAACCAATTCGGCAACTAACCCTAATCACGATACTATCTTGGAAAGACAGAGAGCTTTTGGTTACACAAACGAAGAAGTATTTACAGCTCTCAAACCGATGGCGATCAATGGTGAAGAAGCAATAGGATCAATGGGTGAAGACACGGCACTACCCGTTCTCTCTGATAAACCTCAATCTCTTTTCAAATACTTCAAACAATCCTTTGCACAAGTTACCAATCCACCGATTGATCCAATCCGGGAAGAGCTTGTTATGGAGCTTACTACTTATATAGGTCCTGAAAAAAACCTCCTAGATGAGAGCCCAGAGCATTGTCGAAGATTAGAACTTGAGCATCCGATTCTAAGCAATGATGATTTTGAGAAAATCAAACATATCAAAGAAGGACAACTCAAATCCTTTACGATAGAAATACTTTTTGATCCGAACAAAAAGCACGATATGCGCAATAGCTTAGAGAAGGCTTGCAACAAAGCAGCAGATGCAGTTCGAGATGGCCACAATATGATTATTCTATCCGATAGAGGGCATAACAAAGACAAGGCGGCAATTCCAAGTTTACTTGCCGTTTCAGGTATGCATCACTATTTGATTCGAGCAGGTCTCCGAACGAAAACAGGAATCGTGATTGAGTCGGGTGAACCTCGTGAAGTATCTCACTTTGCTCTATTGTGCGGATATGGAGCGAATGCTATCAATCCTTATCTAGCTTTTGAAACACTTGCAGATCTCGTCAAAGAAGGCGTTATGCCAGAAGTGGATTTCAAAACTGCAAAGAAGAATTATATCAAATCCATTGGTAAAGGACTATTCAAAATTTTTAGTAAAATGGGAATCTCCACTCTGCAATCTTATTGTGGAGCACAGATTTTTGAAGCGGTTGGTTTGGATTCCGAATTGGTCAATAATTACTTTACTGGAACTGCAACTCGAATTGAAGGCTTGTCTAGTGAAATGTTGGAAGAAGAGACGGTTCGTAGACATAAAAATGCTTATGACTCAACTTTTTTCCCTGGCAATCTTGAACCTGGTGGCTTCCACTACTATAGAAGAAATGGTGATGCCCATCTTTATAATCCTTTAACAGTTCATAAATTGCAGGAAGCAACCAAGCATAATGACTATAAAGTTTTCAAAGAGTATTCCAATCTAATTGATGATCAGAATGAGAAATTAATTACACTGCGATCTCTTTTCAAATTGGACACAGCTCATAGCAAACCAATTCCGATTGAAGAAGTAGAATCTACCAAAGAAATCGTGAAACGATTTCAGACTGGTGCTATGAGTTTTGGATCTATATCTTGGGAAGCTCATACAACTCTTGCAATCGCCATGAATCGCATCGGAGCCAAATCGAATACAGGTGAAGGCGGCGAAGATCCAATTCGTTTCAAAACTCTGCCGAATGGTGATTCTATGCGATCTTCGATCAAGCAAGTTGCATCTGGAAGATTTGGTGTAACCGCAGATTATCTCGTAAACGCAGATGATATTCAGATCAAGATGGCACAGGGCGCCAAACCAGGAGAAGGTGGTCAGCTCCCAGGACACAAAGTTGATAAATACATTGGTCAACTTCGTTATAGCACACCTGGTGTAACTTTGATCTCTCCCCCACCCCATCACGATATCTATTCAATTGAAGATTTGAAACAATTGATCTTTGATCTGAAGAATACCAATCCAAGAGCTCGAGTGAGCGTGAAGCTCGTATCTGAAGTTGGTGTAGGAACAGTAGCCGCAGGAGTGGCTAAGGCAAAAGCTGATCATATCCTCATTGCAGGACATGAAGGTGGAACTGGAGCATCTCCTGTATCTTCCATTCACTATGCTGGAACTCCTTGGGAGATAGGACTTTCCGAAACTCATCAAACGCTAGTTGCGAATGGGCTTCGTGATCGAGTTTATCTTGCAGTAGATGGTAAGATCATGACAGGAAAAGATGTGATTATCGGAGCACTACTCGGTGCTGAAGAATTCGGTTTTGCTACATCTGCACTAGTTACAATGGGATGTATCATGATGCGAAAATGTCATCTCAATACCTGCCCTGTTGGTGTTGCGACTCAAGATGAATTCCTTAGAAGCAAATTCCTTGGTAAACCAGAATATGTAGTGAACTTTATGTTCTTCATTGCCCAAGAAGTTCGCGAATATATGGCAGCACTCGGATTCAAAACTTTCAAAGATATGATTGGACATGTGGAAAAAATCAAATTCAACAGACCTCATCATCACTGGAAAGCGAGAGGATTGGACTTTTCTAAAGTATTGCATAAACCAGTTCCGAATTTCCCAACTGAGTTCCATAGAACTAAAGAACAGAATCATGGACTTGCGGCACAAATTGATAACGAAATGATTCGCAAATCATTAGCCGCAATCGACCACAAACAATCTGTTCGCTTCCCAATGGAGCTAACAAACCTTAATCGAACCGTCGGGGCTATGCTATCGGGTGAAGTTGCGAAGAAATATGGAACAGAAGGCTTACCAGAAGATACTATCCAAGTGGATTTCACGGGAACTGCTGGACAGAGTCTTGGAGCCTTCCTATCCAAAGGAATCACCTTTAGAATGGTAGGCGAAGCAAACGACTATGTAGGAAAAGGATTGTGTGGTGGTAAGATCATTATCAACCCATCAACAAAAGTTACTTTTGATCCATCACAAAACATTGTAATCGGAAATACTTGTTTCTATGGCGCAACGAGTGGCCAAGCTTTCATACACGGGATTGCCGGTGAAAGATTTGGAGTTCGTAACTCTGGTGCGGAAGTGGTAGTTGAAGGTGTTGGTGATCACGGTTGCGAATACATGACAGGTGGCAGGATGATCGTTCTTGGTAAGACCGGACGTAACTTTGCAGCAGGAATGTCCGGTGGGATTGCGTATATATGGGATCTCGATCAAGCATTCAAGACAAGGGTGAACCCAGAGATGGTCGACTTAGATCCGTTAGTTGAAGATGCAGAGATCAACTATGTAAAATCTATGATCCAGCAACAATTTGACTATACACAATCTCCGAGAGCCAAAGCGATTTTGGATAATTGGAAAGAGAACGTGAGTAAATTCATAAAAGTGATTCCACGTGATTACAAGAAAGCTCTTCTCAATGCCCAGAACGAACTAAACGAATCCAATGGAAAACAAAACTCAAAAGAAGGAGTGACCGCAAATGGGTAAGCCGACAGGTTTTATAGAATTTGATAAGAAAACTTTAAAGAAAATTGAACCTAACGAAAGGATCAAGAATTATAAGGAATTTGAATCGGATTACGATGAGCCCATTGCGAAAGAGCAAGGTGCTCGTTGCATGGATTGCGGAATTCCATTCTGTCATGGGGATACAGGTTGCCCAGTTGAGAACCTTATTCCTGAGTTCAATGATTTTGTCTATAGAGGTAAATGGAAAGAAGCTCTAGAGAATCTCCATTCAACTAATAATTTCCCAGAATTTACAGGAAGATTATGCCCGGCTCCTTGTGAGTCGGCTTGCACACTCGGAATTATCGCATCCCCAGTTTCGATAAAAGCAATTGAAAGAACAATCATTGATCGTGGATGGAAGGAAGGTTGGATCAAACCAAGAATCGCAGAACATAAATCAGGCAAGAAAGTTGCAGTTATTGGATCGGGACCCGCAGGTCTTGCAACAGCTCAGCAACTAGCAAGAGCTGGACATAGTGTTACTGTTTACGAGAAGAACGAAAAAATTGGCGGGCTTTTAAGATATGGTATTCCCGACTTCAAAATGGAAAAATACCATATAGATCGAAGACAAGAGCAAATGGAAGCCGAAGGTGTTGTTTTCAAGACTAATACCAATGTTGGTAAAGATATAACTGCTCAAGATCTAATGAAGGGTTATGACGCGATCATCCTTGCTATGGGTTCTGAAGTCCCAAGAGATCTTCCCGTTGAAGGTCGCCCACTAACAGGCGTTCATTTTGCAATGGATTTTCTTGCTCGCAACAATCGATTGGTTGATGGAATCGATGTACCAGACAAAATCATGGCTACCGGCAAAGACGTGATAGTGATTGGTGGGGGTGATACTGGTTCGGATTGTGTGGGCACATCCAATAGGCACGGTGCTAAATCTATTAAGCAATTGGAAATTTTTCCAGCTCCTCCAAAGGAAAGAGATAAAACTACACCCTGGCCTCTGTATCCGAAAATGTACAGAACGTCCTCTTCTCATGAAGAAGGTGTCGATCGTAAATGGGCAGTCAACACAATTGCTTTCATAGGTAACGAGAAAGGTGAAGTTACCAAGCTAAAAGGATCCGAAGTAGAATTCAAGGACGGACGCCCTGTACCCGTTCCTGGGACTGAATTTGAATGGCCAGCTGATCTAGTTTTACTAGCTATGGGATTCGTTCATCCAGTCAAAGAGGGAATCATCTCACAATTCCAAGAAATGGGTCTACAGATTGATCCTCGAGGTAATGTGGATGCCAAATTTGGAAATGCTGATGGATCTTTTGCAACTGGCGTATCAAAAGTATTTGCTTGCGGAGATGTAAGACGCGGACAATCGCTTATAGTCTGGGCAATTTCTGAGGGAAGAAAATGTGCAACCCAAGTTCACAAGTTTCTAACAGCAGAAGTAGAAGCATAATCGCTCCTCTGTAAAACATGGACAAGGCATTCGTCTTGTCCAAACCAACGGATTTCGATCGGTTTAAAACCTAGTCTCTGGTAAAATTTATGTGCGCGAGTATTAGACAATAATGGATCAATCCAAATTTCTGTAACATGCAAATCTTCAAAACATAAATCTATAGCTAGCCGCATCATCTCAGATCCAAAGCCTTGGTCTAAAAAATCCTTCTCCCCAATCCAAATATCGATAGCTCTTAAGTTAGGTGAGCAATCACCCCAATAATGAGAATCTTCTAAGTGTGGATCTATGATGTGGACAAATCCAATTGGTTTTCCATCCAATTCAGCTATCAGTTGCTGTCTCCATTCTGGGTCTTGAAGAAGCTCTTCTTCCCAATTCCAATCATCGTTTGGATCCGATTCAATGACATGCTCCTCGTTGTCCCATTTATTTAATAAATCAAGATCTTCAATTGTTGCGGTTCTTAAGATAATTTGATTGTTTTCCAAAAGAATTACCACCCAAAAAATTATTTTTGCCTTCTGCAAATTATAATATAAAGATATAACTGGGCTTTCGTTTCTATTTTGAAGTCTTTTTCTTGGAATCTGAAGTCTTGATAGATCGTTTGCTTGAACCAGATAATTTAGATGATATTTTAGAAGGCGTACAATCGGCACAAGCAGATTGGAAAAGATTGAGAGAAAATGGTGCGTGATTGATTGTATTTGCGAGTCCGATCTTTCCAGATCCATCTTCTAAACTATTCGCATTGCGCTTGCCAAATTTTATCTTGTAGATTTGAGAGAAATGGTTCCATAAAGATAAAATTGTTGAGCCAAACAAAAGATAAAGAACGATAATAACAATCCCATATACAATATAGTTTTGTAAAACTGGACTCATAGAAACAATCTGCAAACTGAGATGTCTTGTGTCAAATCGGAAATTGAAGTCTAGCAAATCTAGCCAACTAGCTTCCTTCCTTCAATTCATTCTCAATTTCATAATTTTCCATTCGAAATCAAATTCGTACGGAAAGCAATCAACATTTCAATTCGTTTGAGTCATAATGGAGAACGGAATTACTCTCCATTATGTATATAAAGCTAACCGAATAATTTAAATTATGCGGTAAGTTCCTCAAGTAATTTCGCTGATCGTTTCGTAAATTCCCCTAATTCCTTTTCTCCGAGTACTTTCGAAGAGATCAGAGCTAAGTCATAAATTTGTGCTGCAAGCAATTCTCCTTTACTTGCATTCACTGACTCAAAGGCTTTCAAGGCGTTCTTCACTAAACCCGATGAAGCATTGATCATCAATGTATGATTTTTCAAAAGTGTTCCGGCCATTTCCGAATTCATCATAGTATTCATCTCAGACATTCTACGAATGTATTCCGGCAAAAGAATTACCGCTGGAACATCTGCACTCTTGAGAGAACTGACTTTGATCTCTAAGCCTTCTCTTCCTAATGCCTTTTGGAAAAATTCCTGGATTCTGTCATTCTCTGTCTTATTGTTCTGATCTACAACCCCTGCACTTGCGTCTTTGTCAACAACTTGATCAGCTAACTCGGAATCAACTCTCTGAAATTTCCAATCAGGATTCTTGCCTTCCAAATGTTGAAGAAAATGTGAATCAATTCTTGAATCTACTAATACAGCCTCCAAGCCTTGTGACCTGAGTAGATCCATATAAACTGACGTTTTCTCTGTTTCATTGGCATAGAAAATTTTATTATTATTTTTTTCCTTATTTTTATCCCAATATTCTTGCAAAGTAGTGAATTTATCTTCAGATGTTTTGAAAAGAAGTGCGTCTTTAACGGACTCATAGAATTTTTCTTCCATCATCATTCCATACTTAACAAATATCGAAATATCATGCCAATTCTTCTCATAAGTTTCACGATCTTTCTTGAAATCTTCTGTAAGTTTATCTGCAATTTTTTTGATGATATGAGCAGAAATTTTCTTAACGAGAGGTTCAGATTGTAAGTAAGATCTCGAAACATTTAAGGGAAGGTCAGGTATATCGATGGTTCCCTTCAGAATGGTAAGAAATTGCGGGATTAACTCATTTGCTTCATCAGAGACGAAGACATGATTGCAATACAATTTGACTCCATTCTTGGCCGCTTCCAATTCATGTGTGAGTTTTGGAAAATAAAGAATTCCTTGTAGTCTAAATGGATAATCCACATTCAAATGAATATGGAACAATGGCTCAGCTTGGAAAGGAAATAAATAATTATAGAATTCTTTATAATCTTCTGGTTTAACAGAAGAAGGTGATTCTGACCATAAAGGGCGCATTTTGTTTGCCTGTTCGTCGCTGACTGATATTGGGACAGGAAGGAAATCGCAGTATTTCTTGATTAATTCTTTGAGTTTGTATGCATCCAAGTATTCTCCCGAATCTGAATCCAGATGCAAAATGATCTTCGTGCCTCGATCTTGTTTGTCGTTAGTTGAAATTTTGAAGTCTGTTCCTGTCTCAGATTCCCAAGCAACTCCAACGGATCCTTTCTTATAAGATTTGGTCTGAATCTCAACTTTCTTCGAAACCATGAAGGAAGAATAGAAACCTAAACCAAAATGACCAATAATCTCGGCTTTATTTTCTTCAGTTGAATATTTTTTTGCAAACTCAGTTGCGCCAGAAAAAGCGATCTGATTGATATATTTCTTAACTTCTTCATCCGTCATCCCTATCCCATTATCTTCAATGGTAAGTGTTCTTGCTGTCTGATCAAAGCTAAGATTCACCTTGTAGTCGGTGCCTCCTTCGAATTCTTCGGATAGCGCGACCTTTTTTAATTTTGCTATCGCATCACAAGCATTAGATATTAATTCTCTGAGAAAAATATCTTTCTCAGAATACAACCACTTCTTAATTATTGGAAAAATATTCTCTGTTTCTACTGATATTTTACCTGTTTCAACTTGACTCATTTTTTAACTCCTACATTAAAATATTCATTTAAAATTTCTTTCTCTCTTCCATCTACTATCGATAAGATTTCGGTGAATTTTTGGTCAATATATTTATCACGCAAGCTTCGCAAAAATTTTGCCTGTTCACCATCATATCCGTTTTGCATAAGAGCTTTTTCAAGCAATAATCCTGACTTCATACCAGCGATTTTTTGAACCTGGCTTAGTGCTTCACTGACGTTGTTAGCTTTCGGAAGCAAGAAAAATCGATAGATTGTCCAAGCTATAAAACCGAATACACTCAAGAATCCGATTGTATAGAATTCCCAGCCAATCTGCATCTCCTTCGTAAAGTCAGATGAAGAATCCTCATTTGAAGATTTTTGAATACTATTTGCGTCTATAACCAATTTTGGAAACTGAATGTTTGTGGTAACGTATTTTCCAAGTTTTGGATTGAAAAAAGAAAATTCTATCTTATATGGACTGTTGCTTTTCTCGAGAAAAACTCCATATAAAAAAGAGACCTCACACCTAAATCCATACACCCCTGGTTGAATCTCTGTGAATTTCTGATTCTTGTTCGTAGATAAATTTACAATTCTTCCCGGAAAATTCTTTGGAATATTCGTAATCAGCGGATCTTTAATATTATTACAAAGTCCTAATCCCGAAATTTTAATTTCATAATTCCATGGCTCTCCACGCTTGACTTGTTCTCCGTTATAAACTGCAATCATATCCATCTCTCCGACTTCACCTGAAAACGACTTCGGCGCCCCAGGTGGCAGACCATTGACTTCAATTGATTTCGGCTCAGAATGGATAGTATGGGTTAAATAATGCATTCGATTCGAATTCGTATAATCAAACTTAGTTGATCCGATTTCGAACTTTCCATCTTTTAAAGGAGTGAGCGCATAAATTTCCCGATTGTATGGAATTGCATTGTATAAAGTTTGCTTGCCAAGCGAGTCAATTGGTATTTCCTCAGGGTAGCTAATTTTAACTCCCGTTAGCAACTCACTTGTAAAGAATGGAAATCGTATGGACTCATTAGGATTCCTTTCAAAATGTGGCTTTCGAGAATTTCGATAATAAAAGACAAAATAGCCGATGATAGGTTCGCCTACGTAAATTTTACTTTTGCTTGTTTGAAATTTCAACTTTGCGTCCATTTCACTCATTTGAGTTTCAATGTCTTCGTGAAAAAAATTTCCAAACATTCCGTAAGGAGATCGATTTTGATGATTGTTTTGATATACTTCATTGGAAACTTCGAAATAAGTTTCGGATATCGTGTATTTTGATCCATCAACTAATACAGAGATTGGTGGCACTCTAAACTTACCAGGTTTGTTATGCATTAAATTGAATCGTAATATCGTGTAACTGGTCGTTTTAAGATTGATGATTTTTGTTTCCGACACAATCCCAGAATAGACTGCGGTTATAGAGCCTTCTGTAAATGATTTGGAAACGGGTTTTAAATTTTTGGATCCTTGTGCGACAAATTCAATGGTTAAAGGTTCGCCTTTTGCCACTTTCTGAGCAGATAAACGAAATTCGAAGTCATTGGCACCAACCCCAATCGGAAAAAATACAAAGCAAACCAAGACAATTTTTATTATTCGATATTGGAAATGAAATGTTTGCGATAGGGTTTTTTTCATATTCAATTGCTATATTTTTATATTAATATATCTTAATATAAATTGAAGACTCAAGACTTTTCAAACTTCAACTATAAAACTTTTTACAACTCGCCCTACCAGAATTTATCTCTTCTCATTTGGAAAAATCCTCGATTCTTCCTCCGCTCGATTTTGTCAGGATTCATCGAATCCATAATTCGATCCGCTTGATCCCGGCTGAGCTGATCTGGATCATTGCCATTGTTCTGGGTCGACGGATCTTGCCCTATACTATTATCATTACCTTTGCTCGAGCTATTTCCTTTTGTATCCCTTTGATCATTAGACCCCGAACTTGGATCTTTTGAGTTGTTCTGGTTGGGATTGGATTCGGATCCATTCGCTTTATTCGATTGAGGTTGATTATACAGCAGCTCTAAGTTCTTTCTAGCAGCTTTATTTATAGGGTCATATTCTAGTGATTTCCGATAAGAATCTAAAGCCTTTTTCTTCTGACCCATAGCCGAATATGCCTTACCCAAATTATAATAAGATTTGGATTTCCATTCAGGATCTGGGTTTTCCAGAGATTTCTCTAAGTGGGTTATGGCTTCAGAATGCCTACCATCATGAATTTTGACACTTCCTTTGTTGAATTCAATTCTTGGATCATCGGGCAAATCATCTTCAGCTTGTTCAAAACTGCTGACAGCATTATCATAATTCTTATCATAAAAAAAATCAATTCCTTGTCGGATACTATTTCCTGTTGGATCGAAAAAAGACTCTGCGAACAAAATGTTCGGATTTACAAGAAATAGTAGGTATATGACTGAAATATAGATTCGGTAATAGCATCTAATCATTATTGACTTTCCTCCTTTCGATGAATTCGAAACATCAACCATTCTAAAATTGAAATATCGATAAAAAAAAGAAATACTGCGGGGATCAGAAAATAATGTGGTTTTTGATTTCTCAACAATTGTTTGTTCTTCGATAAAGAATTTTTTTCCATGTCTTGAATATCATCAATCAATTTATAGCGAGCACTGCCATCAGTTGTTAGATCGAAATACTTACCTCGATTCTCTCGAGCAATATCTCTTAGATAATCTGGATCTGCGACCGATATTATGATTTGTCCATCACTAGCCGAAGATACCAATCCCCCTTGAGTTGTGACATAACCTCGACTCCCTGTATCGCCATCTTCATAATAGATTGGTGCTCCATCGATCGATCCAAAACCCCACACAACCAAATCAGCGGATATCCGTGGGAGACTCGACTTGGAATGATCCTCGCCATCTGATGCAAGAACGATTATTCTATTTCGCAAAAGTTTCGAGGAATCTATCAATTTCATCGCTTTATCGAAGGCACCATTGATGTCAGATCCTTTGTCACCAACCATATCCACATCCAATCCTCGGACATAGTCTGCAAACGCATTCATATCTGTAGTCAAAGGACAATACAAAAAAGGTGATCCAGCAAAAACTACAATACCGAGTCGATTCCCTTCAAGCTCAGGCAAAAGAGACAGAAGAGTCTCTTTGAATCGAGCAAGCCTTGTTGGTTTTGCATCCACAGCATTCATTGATAGTGATGAATCAACGAGGAAAAGAACATCTACACCTTCAGAAGATTCTTCTCTTAAGATATTTTCACCGGGAGGGAAAATCAATGCACCAACTAACAATACAACGACTATAAAGTATAAAATAAGTCTAATTATCTTTACTCTTGGATCTCCGAATGATATTCTAGATGCAATACTTGGCTTTTTCGAAATTGCTTGCCTAATAATTTTTATATCAAGCATACGATAAACGCCATAAGCCAGAACAAATACTAACAGCACAGTTGCGACTAGCCACTCAAGGATAGAATCGGAAAGCATACATTCTTCCTCCCAAATCTAACATAAACAATAGCATAGCAAGTATTAGATATTTTTTATAACTTGATTCTATCAATTCTTTTGGTTTGTCAGCTAGAATATCCTTTTCCAGTTGATCAATCTCGAGTAACACTGACTCCAATTCAGCAGGACTTTCAGCTCGAAAGAATTTCCCACCACTGCGTCTCGAAAGATCGTGGAGAGCTGAGAAATTCACTTCATATTCTCCATCTTCTTTTCCGATTCCAATAGAATATATTTTTATTCCATAAGCTCTTGCAGTTTCGGAGGATGTTTCGGGATCTATTTTGCCAGTATTGGACACTCCATCCGTAAGCAGAATGATTACTCTTGATTTTGTTTTGGATGATTTCAATCGATAAGTAGAAAGTAAAATAGCATCGCCAACCGCTGTCCCTTGTTCTTCGATAGTATCTGTATCTATCTCACTTAGTATTTCTCGCAAGGCAGATAAGTCACTCGTCAAGGGGGACTGAAGGTAGGCTGCGCCAGCGAATACAACCAAACCTAAACGATCTGTAGTTCGTTTTTTTATGAATTCGTCGACTAGATCTTTGGAGACTTCTAATCGATTGCGAGGAAGAAAATCTCTAGACTTCACCATCGAACCAGAAATATCCAAAGCAAACATAATATCGATGCCCAGTTTATCATTGGGAAGGAACTGGTGCTTACTTCCAGGTCCCGCGGCTGCAAAAACTATAAGGGCAATGATGAGAAATCTTAAATAGGGAAATAGCTCGCGACAAATTGATTGAAAAGTGAACCCAATTGACTTGGATTCCGTGTGATCCAAGTTCATCTCTTGACGTGGAAATGGTTTGAAAAACTGAACGAGGTTTCGTGCATGATAGGCAAGAACCAATAAAATCGGAACAAGTAGAATCAAGATAAAGGGACGTTCGAAATCAGACATGATGAATTCCTGATATCAAATTTGCCCATCGATCCCAAAATTTTTTTGCCTCTTCCTGGGAAAAGGTTTCTAATAAAGGAGTGAACTTGGCGACCAACAAAAACCATTTCACTTCCCTCAACTCCTCTTGAGGAATAGAGGAACGATTGAAAATCACTTCCAGCAATTCTGAATCACTCTTCATACTGAGATCTGATTCGAGGGCAATGGATAATTTCCATTTCAAATACTCTGTCAGAAAGAATGCAAATTGCTTTTTTGAAATTTCTGGATCTTTAAAAAATTTCTGAATCTTCAGATTCCATTTCTCATCATCAGGAATTGGAGGTCTGGTCTCAATGATGGCATCCAACGGTTGATTCTTCCAATGGCGGTATGCGTAAATGAGTCCGACAAGAATCAGAAGAAAAAAAAGTGTTAAAAGAATCAGCCGATGCCATAAAAACTTCCCAAATTCGATAGGGGCAATAGCATCTTCTTCTGTGCTGGACTCACCATCTGCAATGGATGATTTTACCTTTATAGTTTTCTGAGATTCCACCCAAGCATCTGAGTCCGGAAGTTTCCAGCTCACTGGAACATAGAATTCGCCAGAAAGGAAATACCTCAGTTGAATGGTTGCCTTACGTTTTTCCAAATCAACAGATAGTATTTCACCAAAACTCATTTCATTATTTTCTGACTGCAATTCTCCAATGGTAGGCAATGAAACTTCCCAACCATCTTCCCATTGAATTGTGTAGCGAGCGGTATCATAGACTACCACTTCATCTGATTCCAATTTTTCTTCGGGAATCAAATCTGTTGCCCGCAAAGCGTTGATGCTATAAACAAGTGAGCAAAGAATTGCAAATTTTAGACCAATGCCCATTGAATGAAGAGATCGTTGCCCATTCTTCATAGACCATCTCCAAATATTCTCAGCAGTTGCCCAACCCAATCACCATCGCTTCGAATTTCATTTAGGTTCCGTCCAAAAAGTTTTTGCAATCTCTCAAGATCTCTTTCATAAGTAGGAATTGTATCGGTTGCCAGAGAAGATGATTCCGAGTTTTTAAGGGCAAACAAAGTCTGTAATTGGGTTAAATCCTGCGATTCGGAATTAATAAAGAGGGCGTTGATTTCATGCCTTCTCGTTACTGGCAGCAATCTATCAGTTTCAGGAAAGTTTGCAAAATCACTAATGATATAAACCAAGTTTCTCGTCATTGCCCTATCCTGTAAGAATTGAAAGGGCAATGCAAAGTTTGTTGGGTGTACTCCGACTTTCAAGGTTAGAATTTTTTCTTGCAGCAGTTTCGCTTGGCGAAAGAAATCCACTTTAGACTTGATAGGTTCTTTGATAAATTCCCATCGGTTGGTAAATCCCATAATCTGCACTCGATTGTTCGACTGATTGTGCAACAGGGCAATGAGAAGAGTCAGCTGAAAACATAAATCCGACTTACGAGAATCTATTAGCATCGAAGTTGAAAGATCCAAAAAAATAATTACAGGAATATCACGTTCTTGATAGAATTCCTTGATATGAATTTCGCCAGTTCGTGAAGTTACATTCCAGTCAATTAAGCGAATATCATCACCCGAAATGTAATTTCTCACATCTCGAAATTCCATCCCCCTTCCTTTTTTATGAAAATGCGATCCCCCGTCCCGTCTGCCATGAATCCATTTCCTTGACCGAGCTTCCAATAGTGAAACGAGTCTGTAAAAGGATGGATTTAGATAGTTCACTACGGAACTCCGATGGTTTCCAAAATTGATTCAATGATATTGTCAACAGATACATCTTCAGCCAATGCTTCATAATTGAGAAGAATTCTATGGCGAAGGATTTCCTTAGCATAGGCCTGGATATCTTCAGGAATCACAAAATCGCGACCTTCCAAAATTGCCTTAGCCCGAGCGATTCGTAAAAAGGAAAGACTTGCTCTTGGACTTGCACCATGTCGGATAAACTGAGAAGTCTCCTTGGCAAAACTCGTTTCAGGTCTTGTCTGTCGGACAATCCTGACAATATACTCTTTGAGCTTTGGATCAATATAAACTGAGTCAGCGAGTCGAGAGATCGCAATTCTATCCTTGCCTTTGAGAATCACGGTAACTTTTTCTGAACTGCTATGTCCACCTTGCCCATGTTGATCCAGAATCGATATCTCATCTTCTTGGCTTGGATAGCCAACTTGTATTTTTAAAATAAAACGATCCATCTGAGCTTCAGGCAATTGATACGTTCCCTCTTGATCAATTGGATTCTGAGTTGCTATAACAAAGAAATTCGGATCCAATTCAAAAGTTTGATCACCAATCGAAACAAGTCTTTCTTCCATACATTGCAAAAGAGCCGACTGGACTTTTGCTGGAGCACGATTGATTTCATCTGCAAGCAATACACCTGTGAAAACAGGTCCTTTCCTTATATCAAAAGTTGCTGTTTTTGGATTAAAAACACTAGTACCTGTTAGATCGGCTGGTAAAAGATCTGGTGTAAATTGTATCCTCTGAAAAGGAGAATCCATTGATTTGGAGATTGTTTTCGCAAGTAATGTTTTTGCAAGTCCTGGCATTCCTTCAAGCAGAACATGTCCTTGTGAGACCATCGCAAGCAAAACCGCCTCGACGCTTGCTTGCATTCCTGTGATTTGCTTTTGAATTTCTGTTCGAGCCGAGGCCATTTTCTCCCGGACAAATTGTATCTTGTCATCCGGGATTGTGGTTTGCTTTTGCTCCATTCTTTAAGAGCCTCCGCAAGCGTTCGCGGTCATGGTTGCTCTTTCTTTGCCTAACATATAGTATACGGTTTTACCACCCTCTTTCCAACAGCCATTCTTTCTACCTTGAGCATCACCGCCACCTCGTCCAATTTCTTTGCCATTTTTATCATATTCAATAGCATCTTCACTGGATCGGATTTCTAGTCTTTTCTTACCATTGTCATGGTAATAAGTAAAAGGAATATCTGGTTTGTAGCTGTCTTTTAAATCGCCAGTTTTATCATCAATGGCAACGATCGAGAAGAAAAATTTACCTTCACCTATCTTTAGGCCAGATCGGTCAAAAACTTCGGCTGATTGAAGCATAACTTCATTCGCCATAATTCCACGATATCGAAGTTTACCGTCGTTGTAGTAGTAATTCCATTTGCCATTGCGAACATGTTTTCTTGGACCCTCAGCAAATAATTGTCCATTTGGATAGTATTCTCTCCATATCCCTACTCTCTCATACTTACTATCTCCAGTTCCGCCATCTTTCGGAGCATAGCTTCCTTCTGATTGAAGTTTCCCATCTGGATAGAAAGTTTTCCAAGTCCCAACTCTTGCATCGTCGCGGTTCATTCCCATTGAAGAGACAGTTTTACCATCATCATAGAAATTTTTCTCTTCTCCATTCAGTGCACCGTTCTGATAATTTGACAGCTGTTTAATGGTTCCTTTTCCAAAATGAAAAGTTGTCCAGAGACCATGCTTTTCTCCTTCCTTGTACTGTCCCTTTTCTAGAAAGTTACCATCTTTTGCTGCTTTCAGGTAATAGGAACCATGCATCTTATCGTCAACATACTCTGTCTCGCTGATAAGTTGCCCATTTTCCCCATAAGTTTTCATAGTACCTTGGCGCTTGCCATCAGTATAAGGAATCTCAGCAATGATCTTACCTGTTTCCGCGTTAGGTCTTTTCCAAACGCCAACTCGCTTTCCATTTTCATAGGTTCCGACAAGATCTAAAACATTTTTGAATTTAGGATTTTTCAGATCACCACCATCTTGAAACTGGAGGTATTCTTTCCATTCACCGTGCTTGGGGAAGGCTTTTATTTTAACGATACCGAGAGTTTCCAATTGCTTGGAGTCACATGGCTTGCCACCGCAATCTGTTAATACGGGTCCTTGACCACGAATCAATTTTGTATTGCTAAATCTTTCGATTCGAATATTGGGTGCCTTCATTTCAAAATCAGGAATCCCCTTTTCAGGTTCCTTAGTGTCGCCACCTCCGCACTGAATGAGAAATGACATTGTAAGGATCAAAAGGCTTGGGATTTTAAATTTCATTTTGGGTTCTCCTGATTGGGTGAGTAATCTCTTATTCGATCAAAGAAATGGGCTCTTTCTTTTTTGTTCAACTCCAATAATTCATAAGCATCGAAATGTTGTCCACCATCCAATTTTCTTACAAAGAATCGAGGAGGCAAAATATGGAAAACACCTTCACCTTTTACATAAGTAATTGATTCGTCGAGTGAAGTAAGACTACATTGTAGATGGATTTTTCTCTTTTCTTTCTGGATCGGCCATGCTCGAGCAAGCAATTCATTTTCTACCGGAGTCGCCTTTAGAAATTTATAGGACATTGTGTCCGTCATTACAATATAGCCTAGATGGAAGCACAAGGCTCCCATCGTCTCATCCATCAGAGTTGATATCACTCCACCATGACTAAAGCCAGGAGCTCCATTATAATGTCTTGGAAACTTGTAAGTAAATCTTACTTCACCCGATTTATCATCGAATGAAAAATCAGCTTGAAGTCCGTACGGATTGTTCTTACCGCAACCAAAACAAGTGTCATGATGGATTTCATGTCCCAATAAGGATGGTTTCATTTTACCTCTTTTGAAACAAATAATGGCTTACAATCCATTCCTGACCACCATTATATCCCCACAACTCTGCACATGCCATAAAGAAAACTTTCCAATACACCCACCATTTAGTGGCATTCTCTTTACCATAGGTATCCTCTAAGATTGGGAAAATTTTATCTCTATGGGTATACATATTTGCAAGCCAAGCTTCACTTGTTTTCTGATAATGCGTTCCCTCTACAGCCCATTGATTCTCAATCAGAAAATCTTTTTGGAAATACAAGAACAGATCGTTCGAAGGCATCTGACCTCCAGTAAAGAAATATTTTGCCATCCAATCAGTATCATCTATGACTTCAAAAGGATAAGCATAATCTTTATGGGTAAAAATATGAACAAAAAACTTTCCATTGGGTTTGAGATATGTTGCAAGTCTAGCGAAGAGAGCTTCATAATTCTTCATATGCTCTAACATTTCAACAGAAATGATTCGATCAAATTTTTTACTGGTTTTAAAAACATTCATATCTTGGGTAACAATCTCGAGATTCTTCAAACCACGTAACTTTGCTTGTGCGTCAATAAATTGTTTCTGTGTTCTAGAATTGGAAACTCCAAGTATTTTACACTTTGGGAAATGTTCCGCGACATATAGAGAAACAGAACCCCAACCACATCCAAGATCTAGAACCGTCATCCCGTCTTTGAGTTCCGCTCTTTCGACTGTTAGCTTAAGCATCACTTCTTCGGATTCATCAAAACTCGTGTTCTCGCTTGGCCAGAAGCCAGAACTGTATTTCATTTTCTTCCCCATAACAAAGCGAAAGAAATCACTTGGAACTTCATAATGCTGTTCATTGGCAGCTTCGGTGTGAACAGCTATAGGTGAGTTTTTTAATTCATTCACATATTTAATTTTATGTGCAAGTTGCTCGCTTGCATTTGCCTTTTTTTCTTGCTTGAGTCTTGTGCTCAAAAGCTGTCTTATCCTCACGCGAATTAACCAATCAGGAAAAATATCCTTCTCTAATAGCTCTTCAATCTTCAAAAATTTTATCTCCAATTTTTTTTTTATAGAAATTCTCAAGCCAAAACGAAACTTTAATCCGTGAAGCAAATTTGTCTGGTTTTATGCATATTCTTTGCCGAATCGTTGGCGGCAGAAGAGTTCATCAATCTTCGGAGCAATCCAGTTCTGGTTAGAGCTGGATTCGAGCAAGAATGGACCATGCATTTACCTTCACAAGAAGAGAAAAAGAACTGGATTCAAGTTGACCAAGGTTTTGGGAAATACCATTCCCTTATGGCTCATGCTTTAAAGATTCCAGATCCAAATCCTAGAAGTTTCCTTTCCTTAGACGACTCAGCCGAAGAAACTTTTTCATATGTTTTTCATTTTTCTTTAGATTCAAATGATTTTGATCAAGATAGATTGTATGGAATACTTCTGGGTTCTGTTGGAATCCGCTGGCAATGCTATCTGAATGGGAACCTTGTACATGACAAATCGCAAGAAGACTCGAGAAATGTTAGGTTCAATTATCTTTTTCCCATTCCATCACAGCACTTGACTGCTGGCGATAATGTTCTCTTGTTCAAAATTATAGGTTCTCGAAGTAATAATATGACGGGCTTTAACTATGCGGAGCCTTATCTATTAGGTAAGTATGATTCTCTTGTAAAAATCCAATCAGAGATTCCAATCATCATCATAATCACAATTTTTTTTATGATTGGTCTTTTCCATTTTCTTCTCTTCTTCAAAAAAAGAAAAGAAATCCATAATTTATTTTATACTTTGTTTTCGTTGTCCTTGAGCGCATTTATCCTATCACGAACAGATTTTATTTCACATTATATTCCTGATTCTATGACAATGCATAGAATTCAGGCTTTTACTTTCTATTCTTTGCCCATTCTGGGAATTGGTTTTTTTCGTTCTCTCTTCCAACAGAAGTTTAATTTTTTTGATAAGGTTATGATCGTTCTAAATCTCTGTTTGATGGTTGCAGTCTTGTTATTCTCTCAGTCTTGGATTTATGACTCAGTAACGGCCTATAAATACTTCTTACCTATTCTATCTTTGTACGTCTTGGTGGACCTGGTCGGAAGAGAGTTTATAAAAGATCTGATGAGAAAGGAATCCATTCGACCTGACGAAATGGAAAATATTCAACCTATTGGAATGTTCTTTAGAATTCTCTATAGAACGGTTTCTGGCAATCTGCTCATTGGTACGTTTAGTTTCGTTGCCTTTATGATTATCGATATAGTTGATATGGGTTTTCTCTATAAAGGTTTATTCCTGAGTCAGTATGGATTCGTTGCGTTTGTCTTTTCGATTGCTTTCTCACTTACAAATCGATTTCTCAAAGTCAATGAGATGAATGAAAAATTGAATTCTGAATTGGAATCGAAATTTAAAGAATTAGAATATTCGGATAGAAAATACCGATTCTTAGTAGAAGGAACAACCGATTTACTTTTTATCCTGAATTCAAAGTATGACATTATATCAATCAATTCTTCCGCTAGGAAATACTTTGGTCTGCGTCCAGACACTCTCATTGGCAAGAATTTTATTGATCTTTTGTACACCACAAGCAAAGATAAAATGATTATCCATCAATTGGCGGAAGAGAATTTACGCCAACTGAATGAAGCGGGAAAGCAAGTTAAATTTCGATCTAGAATTAGGTCCTCCAGCATCCATGAGCCTCTCGAACTTTTCTTCCATATTGAAGCCGTTGATACTGGTGATAACTTAGAATTCATTGGCAAGGGCAATCGATCCTTTGAAGATTCATTAACTTCTCAGATTGTAAAAGAATCCCAAGTCTATCAGATTGATAATTATATCCTAATGGCAGATGAATTGAGCCAGCGCCTTGTTCGCGTGATTAGCAAAAAGCTTCCTGATTATAAAACAGATGCCATTCGAACTGGACTCAAAGAAATGTTAATCAATGCGATTGAACACGGTAATTTAAATATTACCTTCGAAGAAAAATCTCAGCATCTATCCAAAGGAGATTATTTACAATTGATCAATAGTCGCCAGAAAGATATGATCTATGGATCGAGAAAAGTAAGAGTTGAGTATGAACTGACAGATCATTATGTGAGCTATCTCATATCGGATGAGGGCAACGGTTTTGATTATAAAGAGCTTATGATGAAAGCCTCTGCCAACCAATCTCTAGGTCGGGAGCATGGCAGAGGAATTATGCTTGCCGAGAATATTTTTGATTCAGTGGAATATCAGGGCAAAGGCAATAGCGTTTATCTAAAAGTTAACTTTTCGGAAACCAAGGGAAAAAAGCATTCGTAGTTCGCTGGTATTCCCGAAATAAGTCTCCCTTAGATTGCAACGAATATTTCTCAGCAAAAGGAACTCCAGAAAAGTAAACAAGCAATAGATACATTAAGATTGCTGGAAGAAAACCTATAAAATGATAAGATCCCGCTACCATTGATAGCCCAACCCAGATTACCCATTCAAAAAAATAGTTTGGGTGCCTTGTGTATTTCCATAATCCCTTTTTACAGACTTGCCCTTTATTGGATTTATCTTTTATAAAGCTGGATAATTGATTGTCTGCAATGGTCTCGCCTAACTGTCCAACGATAAATAAAACAACCCCTGCATACGCAAGGCAACCGGGATCAGAATCAGCATAGATGAATAGAGCTAAGAAAGGAGCTGTAAGGATTAGAGCAAGCAGTCCCTGGAACAGAAATACATTGGTGAAGAATTTGCGGTGAACCGCGTCACCATAGTCTGCACGAAATGCATTGTATCTCTTATCTTCCGCATGCCCTGGCTGAATTCTTGTGAAGAACAAAAAAATTGCCAATCGAAATCCCCAGATGGCAACAAGAATAAAGAGTAGCAATCGTGCATTGAGGTTGGCATCTGATAAGTACGCATACACACCAACTATGGCCGCGATCACAAGCCCCCAACCTACATCAATAACACCATAATTATTTCTTGATCGTCCCCATGACCAAAACAAAACCATCATAAAAAGTGAAGTGGCAAAGCCTGGAAGAACCATTTCCAATAGTATATTCATAATAACCTCTATGGGAATTAGACATTTCTAATTCGATCGGTATTACAATATAGATTGAAAAACCGCTTTGGTTACCAAAAAGGTGCCAATGCTTGAACCAATTTGCGGAAGCATAAAAACCAAAAATATTCTAATCACTCGATTTTTCCAATATCCAGTAAATCGTTCTGAATCTATAGAAATATTCTCGAAGTCTTCGGCGGTCGGTTTGCGAAACCAGGATTCAGAAAGGGCTGCGACCCAACCTGGCTTAATGATTGGATTGAAATTTCCTAAGGGTGCAGCAAGAACTGCAAGCAATAAGGATACAGGGTGAGCGAGTGCAATCAGCGCACCAATTCCAGCTAACGTCGATTTCACGATAATCCAAGACCAGATTAGATCGGTGCCAACTTTTGCTCCTCCTTTCCAGAAAGCGAGTGAGAATAGAGCTATAAAAAACATTGGAAATAGAATGACTTTGGCCTTATCCCACCAAGTCTTAGCAGGCACGATATCCAATTCTTGTATGTCACTGTCTTCTTCTATATGAGTAATGATTCCATTCAAATGTCCAGCACCCACAATCGCGAGAAGCTTTTTGGAACCGACAGCTGCGTCACGTATTCTTTGGGCAAGATATTGATCTCTCTCATCGATGATGACTCGTTTGACTTTTGCATAACGGTTCGGAATCTGAGAGAACAGATCGTTTAGCACATCTTCGCTTTTCATTTCCTCAATCTTCTCTTCGCTCACATTCTCTTTTACGAAAAGAGAGGTAATCAAAGCACTCAAAAGATACATTTTGGAAAATCCACCGACCGTTCCCCATGCCCTTTTGAGAGTGGTTTGAATTTCTCTATCTATAGGAATCAATTTGGCACCATATACAGTTGCTTGATCCATTCCCTCTCTAAGCTCATCTCCTGGTCTAATTTCTCCATGTCCCATTTTCTTCTGAAAAGAACTGAGGATTAAGGAGGACATGAGAAGATACATTTTCCTCTCTTTGAAAACTTTGAAGACATCTAATTTTTTGAAATAGTCCGGATCTTTGATTGAGCGAATTCGGGATTCACAAAGCTCTACGCAGATCGTGTCGGGTTTTATAATCTCGGCTAGTCTCTTGACTTCTTTTACGCTCTCTTCGCTTACGTGTGCCGTTCCCAAAATTGTAACCTGGCAATCACCAATTTGTAATTCCCGAGTCGGTTCTCTAGAATCTATGACTTTTTTATTTTTTTTTGTTGAATTCATATCCATCACTATCAATCTCGAAGGTAGTATTCCTATTTAAGGACTAGTCTTCTAAATCTTCATTTTGAAACCATCACATTATGCTCGGTAAAAACGATAAATTAATCAACGTTGGCATTGCCGATATCAAATTTGGCAAGGCACCAGAAATCTTAAGAACAACCCTTGGGTCTTGTATTGGAATCGTTTTTTACGATCCAGATAAACAAATAGGAGCACTTTCTCATATCATGCTTGCCAAAGACCCAACTGGCAAGGACTCTGAGAAAAATCCATTCAAATATGGTGAATCCGCACTACCTATACTAGTCAAAGAAATGGAAAAGAATGGAAGTTCCATTGGAAGCTTCAATGCTCGGATTTTTGGTGGAGCATCAATGTTTAAGGGAATCAACTCAAGCTTTCTTCAAAATATCGGTGAACAGAACATAGCCGTTGTTAGAGAGTTTCTTGCTAAGAATAATATTCCTATTATTGTAGAAGATGTCGCTGGTCATGATGGAAGAACGATCAGCCTATATCTGGACGATGGACGGATACTTCTCAAGAAAGGCGGATCTGAGAAGTATCTTTACAAGGTTAGGTAAATCATCTATGAAAGAAAAAATTGACGAAGTATTACAAGATGTTAATAAACTACCCGCGATATCATCCGTTGTAACTAAGGTTCTTCAGATGGTTCAGAATCCGGATGTCAAGATTCAAGAATTGTCTGAAGAAATTTCAAAAGATCCGGCAATCACTGCTTCCGTAATAAAGCTTTCTAATTCTGCTTATTATCGAGCATCGAAACCAATTCGCACTGTTTCTGAAGCATTAATGACTTTGGGAACAAAAACTGTAAAAGAAATCATCCTACTCACTGCCGCGAAAGGAATTCTCAAAAAAGATCTTCCAGGTTATCAGATTGAAGGGGATCAAATGTGGTTGCAATCCATTCTTGTTGCAGAACTTGCATCAAGAATTGTCGCTCATAAGAAAATCAATCTGGGAAAAGACTTGGTTTTTACAGCAGGATTGTTATGCAATGTTGGCAAGATCGTTCTCGCTCAATTTTTTCAACCATTACTATTCAAGCTTAAAGCTGAGATTGAAGAATCCAATGAACCCTTCCCTGTAATTGAAAAAAAATATCTTGGCTACACGCATATGGAGATCAGTGAAAAATTGCTTCGAAATTGGAATTTTCCTGAGGATTTGATTGATGTTGTTGCTAACTATACCAACCCTGAAAATGCAAAACTAGTTCCTCTGCTCGTTTCAGTTATACATATAGCCTACGCGATTTGTATTGTATCTGGAATTGGAATTGATATAGGTGGAATCAGTATTCCCATCTCACCAATAGCACTTGAACAAACTGGGATCACAGATAAAGATATAGAAATGTATTTTATGAAAATCCCAGAGATCGAAAAGCACTTAACCGATCTGTTGACAACATGAACAGTATTGCTTTGATCGGACCGAGAGGTGTCGGTAAATCCAAAATTTCCAAACGAATCGGTAAAAAATTAGATTTTCCTGTTCTATCAACTGACTCAATCGCAGTATATGAATTAGGTGGTATTTCAATTTCACAATTCGTAACGGAGAAATGCAACGGCGATTGGCGAGCATTCCGAGATCTAGAATTCCAAATTTTGACAAAATTAGAAAATGCAAAAGGAATAGTTCTCGATTGTGGCGGTGGTATCATTTTTGATCTTGATAAAGATGGCAATGAAATTGTAAGCGAAAGAAAGTTAAATCTCCTCAGAAAAATTGCGAAGGTTGTTTTCCTAGATGATGATGTAAAAGATTTGGTTGAGAAAGTGGTCGGTGATAAATCTCGTCCGGATCTTTCTAAATCTGAGCACTATGAACAAATTCTAAAGCGCCGCCTCCCCCTGTATAAAGATGCTGCACACTATCGCCTGCACTTAGGTGGAATGAAAAAAGAGGAAGCTGCTTCGAGAATCGTTGAATTGGTTTCTTACTGAGCAAGCACTACTGTCTCAAATTCTTGCAAAAAGTCTTCATCCAAAAATCCGAACTTACGAATTCCTTCCGGAGTAAACAAAGCGATAACTCCTTCAGCACGTGCGACAACTTCTGATTTACTATTCTTTAATTCGGCTATGACAATTACTTCTTTTTTTGAATTCTTTGCTGAATCATCTGAAGGGGATATGATTCTTCCTTCACATAATACTGATTCACCGACAAAAACAGGTTTGATATAATCTACTTTCATACTTTTGGTTAGAATGTATGTTCTGTTTAGATATATTACTGTCCATGCCATAGTCTCATCGAGAATGGTTGCTGTAATTCCGCCGTGAGTAAGATTCGCCCAACCTGCCATTCTTTCTGGAATCAGAAAATGAGTCCGTACAATATGTTCATCTGACTCAAACACCAATTTCATTCCGATCTCATTCGCAGGACCGCAACCGAAGCATTTTTTAGTTTCTAGATTCTTGATTGTTTTCCAGTTATTCATCAGTTAATAACAAGAAAAATCTCTTCGGCTTTTAGAATCAATCCCGATTCTATATCGATCAATCTAGCATTCAGAAAAACACCATTTCGATATTTATACAAAATTCCTGTAACCAAACCGTCAACATTTAAGGTTTTGCCAATTTTCTTCATCGTGTCTTGATCGACATCTGCATCTAAGTTCAATTTGTTCGCTTTTAATATTTTTCCATGAATTCCGCGATCCAGAATACTAAAGTCGCTCTGCTTAACCAATTCTGTTGTTATTTTTTCGGCAAGCAATTCACCAAGACGATTGTCCTTCTCTCCTGCTTTGCTATCTCGATCGGTAAAAGTCATAACCAAAACACGTTTACCTTTGAGGCGAAATCCGCTCTCACTCAGTGACTTGGCTATGTATTCAATAGGAGTTGGTGGTTGTGGTCTGGATACTGTTCTTACCTGCTCTTCGTCAGGATAACAAAAGTTTGCTGCAAGGAAAATACTGATAAATAAAAAAGCTCTCAAACAATAATTCAAAAGTTCACTTCCATACCAAGTCTTGTTGCATATTCATAAAAGGATTTCGAACCTTGATTGGCAGAGTTTGGATCTAACAAAGGGTTCTGCACTCCGAGCCCATAAAAACCAGGTGGTTGATTCTGGAAATTCAAGAAAAAATTTGCCTTGGTGTCACCGTAAGTTTTCCCTCTAATAGAAGCTGTGAATGACGGTGGCTGTCTGCTATCACCACTATTCGAAGATGATCTTGTGCCTCGTGAATTACTATCTGCAATATTGAATTGGTTTCCACCAACATAAAAAGAATACTTCTGCGCTTGATCCAAAAAGAAAATCAACCCAACAGATGCTGAGTCTTGATTCGGCTCCCACTGATACATAACGCTTCTTAGGTTAGTATTAGTTAGCCGATAATCATACTTGACATTTAAGATAACAGATTTCTTACCAAGAAACACCGACATACGTCCTGAGTCAGGTGCGTTGGAAAGATTTTGATTGGGGTCACTTTGCTGTACAATTTGATTGTTAAAAAACGCAGTCTGGAAACGGATTCCTTTTGTTGGTGTAACATTTGTCTGCCACTCTAACGTTCGATTATTGATTCGATCTCGTTCTCCCAATCCGCTTGATCGGCTGGCCTGAACGGAGGATAAGTCATTATTGAAATATGCAGATCGATTGCGGCTTGAATGCATATTCAAATCTCCACCAACAATCCGCGTGGTAAAGAAATTGCCACCTTTAAAACTGAATCCAGCCATAGGAATATTACTAGTCAGTCCATCACTCAAACGATCATCATAAATATCACGCGATGATGTTGTTATTACAGCAGAGATAGATCTACTGATTGGGTATTGAAGATCTATATGATTGAGATCTAGTTGACCCCGTCTATTGCGGTAAAAGCGCGTTGTATGATAATTATTCATAAACATTGGCCGAGCAACACCAACGATTGTAGAGTTAACCTCCAATCCCGAATGATTGTAATCAACCGTTCTTGCGCTTGCATCATTGGAAAATTTCATATTGTCTTGCGGACTGAAACTATTGGATTCTAGAATTCTGGAAAACCTGGTCGACTCAAGACTCAATCGATTCTTGGTATCTTCGTTTTGCCTTTCGTATTCTTCGATTTCTTTGGGAGAAATATGCAAATTAAATAGAAAAGATTCAGATTTTTTTTGTTTATTCAAAAACTTCGCTGAATTAGAATTAGGTGAAAATGCTCGAGATTTAATCTCAGTTTCGAATCCTGATTCAATGGACCGGCTTTTATTCGGAGCAGGATTCTTTCTCTCTATGTTATCTCTCACCGGTGCAATTGATACAACCGCAACTAGCCCCGCTCCTAGAAAGAAGGAAAGAAGTAGAGATGATTTTGGATTGATTACACCCGAAAAAAGCATAGCTATTTAATAGAATCGGCTATCTTTCTACAATGTAAATCATTAAATGATTTTAAATATTCTAATCGACAATTAGCATTGCATCGCCATAAGAAAAGAAAGTAAAATCATTCTCGATCGCTAATTTATACGATTCCATGATTAACTCTGATCCAGCAAAAGCTGAAACCAATAGCAATAGACTACTTTTGGGTAAATGGAAATTAGTTATTAACCCATCAATTGTGTCGATTGTGTCATCAGGTGTCAAAAATATATCAGTCTCGCCTTCCCATCCAGATCTTATGTCTAAACTGGTTCTATACATAGCCTCAAGAGAACGAAGTGTTGTTGTTCCCAATGCAATCCTTCTTTCTTTATTTTCTGATGCTAATGAATGAGCAATTGCAGTATCAGGAGAAATAAATATTTTTTCTTTATGCAATTTTTTTTTAATAATATCTTCGTCGTATATAGGTTGGAAAGTTCCAAATCCGATTTCTAGATGCAAAGGATGAAATTGAATTCCTTTCTCAATTAGATTTTTTCGAAGCTCATAAGACATATGTAAGGATGCAGTAGGTGCCGCAATTGAGTTAGCTGCCTTGCCCTCAGAAAAAATTGACTGATACCGAATATCATCAATCGGTTCGGATTTTCTTTTAAGATAAGGTGGAATGGGAATATTTCCTTCCTGGTCAAAAAATTCTTCCAATATAGTAATATTAGATTTTAGCACTATATCCTTTTCTCTTTTTTCGAACACAATGAACTCTAATTTTTGTACGGGTGAAAATAATATATCACCTAACTTTAATTTTTTAGAATTTCGGACTAAACAATTCCAGTATTGAGAATCTCTCGATTCTATGAAAATAGTTTCATGAATGCGATCCTGATTCTTAGTTTCGAGATAAACTCTTCTTTTGGATACACGAGTCTCATTATAAAAAATATGATCACTTGGATAAAGCCAATCAGCAATATTTCTAAAATGAGGTGAAATTGTGATTTTTCCCGATTTTCTCTGGACAACCATTAATTTACTCTCATCGCGATTCTTGGCCGGGTATTTTGCAATTCGATCATCGGAAAGTGGAAAATCAAAATCTTCTAAATTTATCACAAGGAAAGCTTGAAAGAGATAGCCAATATTGTCGAGTGGCAATATGGTTTGGCCAAGGATTCTTACAGCTTTGATTCTGGTTTTATTGCTCGTAAACGGAGTCTATCGATCGGGTAATTCTACCGATTTCGATGATTATTACCAAGCGTCGAAAAGATTTATAGAAAAATCTGACATCTATGCTTTTGAGGATATTGACAGAGCAAGAAGTCAATTTACAAAAATTGAAGATCTTTTTCTTCCCGAAAATTCTGCGATCTTAGATAAGCTAATCAATCAGACTGGCAGTTATATTTACCCACCTACGTTTGCTTTTCTTCTCATTCCTCTCGGTTTTCTAGAATATTCGACTGCCTCTCTGATATTTTTTATGATCAACTTCATTGCATTGATTGGCTCACTATATCTTGCGTACGAACTATACGGTAAAAAATTGTCCCCGACAACTTGGAATTGGTCTTTATTCTTTGGGTTACTGATTAACTTTCGATTCTTAGAAAATCATACAAATAATAACCAAGTTGGTTTTATTTTGATTTTTCTAATACTACTCAGTGTCTGGAGTGACAAAAACTGGTTGAGTGGGATTTTACTCGCTCTTGCAATCGCAATTAAGTTAACTCCTGCTATATTTCTCGTGTATTTTTTCTGGAAAAAGAAATATAGCGTAATCGCATACACTTCCGTTTTTCTGGTAGCATGGGCTATCCTTCCAGGATTGTATGACTGGGATCTTAACTTGCGTTATATAGGGAATTGGAATGAGATGGTTCTGCAATCTGCAATGAAGAGCCCGATCTTTCGCGCTTGGAAAAATAATCAATCCATGATTGCAACATTGGCAAAATATTTTATTCCAATGGCAGATCCAATCAACCAATCTACTTATAAAATGCCTTGGCTTGTCTTGGATATGAAAACTGTACAATATGTATTCTATTTTATAGGTTCCATTTTTGGTTTTAGTTTAATTTTTAAAATGTATTCTAGAACTAGGAAAGTGACAAGTATACAACTTTTGGCAATGCTATTCATACTTTCTGTAATCTTTAGTGGAATATCTTGGATCCATTCATTTACATTCATGCTATTCCCAATTCTATTTCTCGTAGCTGAGTATATTGATGGCGGTATGTCCAAAATGCAAAAAATACTTTTCTGGTTGGGAATCATTATTTTGAGTATGCCAAATCGTAACATTGTAGGATCCGAAATCGAATCATTGTTTCTCATGTTATCCTTTATATTGTATGGCTCCGTAATTCTATATATTTTGACTTTTGAATATATGGACTATGAGGATTCAACAGACGCAACCTATGAAAGAAAAATATAATTTAGGAGAACAAAAGATTACTGTTGCTGTTGATGCAAGACCTTTTGCCTATGGTATGACTGGCAATAGTCGATACTTGTATGAAGTATTGAAAATACTTGGCACAACTAAACCTAATATACAGTTTCTATTATTATCACATAAGCCCATTCATTCAATTTTTCGAAATCTATTAGAATATAAGAATATTTCTATAGTATCAGAAAAATCTTTCATACCTGGACCAATTTGGCTGCATTTTGTTTTACCTTTCTATGCAATAAAGCATAAGGCAAACTTAATCTGGGGTAGCCTTCAATTGCTTCCATTGATATATAAATTTTGTCCCATGATCGTTAACTACCACGATTTGAATTTCATTTCTGCTCCGCAAACAATGGCTAGGTGGAACTTTTGGCAACATAGATTGCTTTCTGGAATCACAATTCGAAAAGCTGATTCTATTCTATGTCTATCGCAAAATACAAAGAATGATATTTCTGCCTTTATTCCAGAAGCTTCAAGTAAGTGTAGAGTTGTCTATCCCGGAGTATCCATAGCGAACAAGAAAATCAAGAAAACTAAGGGAATAAACTCAAGTGAAATCAAATTCGGTAAATTTATTTTTACTCTCGGGACACTCGAACCAAGAAAAAATATTAAAACTCTCATTCAAGCCTACCTTGATTTAAAAGTCAAAATTCCAAAATTTCCTCTGAGTCTACTCATTGCTGGACGAGCTGGCTGGGGACTAGAGGGAGAGGAACTCTTAACTACTTTGAGAAGCGGAGCTCTTGAGTCCAAAAATGTCTATTTCATTGAGAATCCTAGCGATACTGTTTTGGACGAATTGTACAAAAGTTGCAGTGTCTTCGCCTTTCCATCGCTACATGAAGGTTTTGGGCTACCTCTACTGGAAGCAATGAAAGAAAATAAAAATTGCATCGCATCAGATATCCCGATATTCAAAGAAATTCTTTCTCCAAATTACGATATTTTAGTTCCACCGCTCAATCAAATGGAATGGACAAATGCTTTAAAATCTTTTCTAAAAAATCCACCCAAACCAAGAAGATGGAATAGTAAAGAGTGGACATGGTATGCGACCGCAACAAAGATTGGTGAGGAAATAGAAATTTGCTCAAGATAATATCTCAATGGTCGGCCGCTCTCGCAGAAAGAAAAAAATCTCGAATCAGCTCTTGGTTGGGGACTAAATTCTATGATGAAATCAAAACAAATCCTCTTCCAGGGTTTTTCTGGATTGGAATTGTTTTGGCATTTTTACTTTGGCTTTCCAGCCAAATTCATTACTTATCAGGTTTTCTTGAATGGTTCGTTTATCTATTAGAAATTCCTAAAGTATTAAAATTGCCAATACTTGAGAATAAGGATATCTATAGATACCCCGCCGTTTTAATTTATCTCTATTTATCATTTGCCTTACTTTGGGATATAAGCATGAGACTGCAAAAGTCTTGGGGTCGGTCTATTTATTTCACATCCGATTGTCTATATATTAAAACAAATGAAGTGCTAGGCTTTCAACTCGAAAAAATCACTCTTCGAAACCAAAATATTGTCTGGAAATTAAGGCGAGGCTTTGTACGTGATAAGTTAGGACTCGTTCAATTTCAAATTCGAATCGACAATACGTTAATTGAATCTCCTTACTTTTTTGGTTCAAAGAATATATCCATCATCAATAAATTTTTGAACAGAGATTAAATGCAGGATTCCTTAACAAGTGGAATTGATTCCAAAATTATAACTTGGAGAAAGCTCAAACCTCTAGTTGTTATAGTAATATTAGTATTACTTTTTATTTTTAATGTTAGATATCTTTCGAGATTTTTTGATTGGGATTCCTCGGTATATACTTTAAACATTCAAAGAGATCGAATACATAGTGTATTTTTTAACCCTCATCATTTGGGTTTTGAATCAACCGGATATCTTTTCTGGAAGACAGCCAAATCAATATTTCCGAATGCGGACATTATGTTCACGCTTAGAATAAGAATATTGATATCATCTCTTATATTTTTATATTTCTTTATTACAATGATGGACAAGTTGTACAATGACTTTATTGGATCTTTATTGCTCGGGTTTTGTGTTTCATTTACACAAGCCTTTTGGTTTTATAGTCACCACAATGATACTCCATTAATACATTCTTGCCTTGTTGTTTTACTTTATTTAAGTTTAGTAATTACGGCTCGAACTGGCATGAACTTTTTGAGAATGATAGGCATTGGTATTCTCCATCTAGGAACACTGTATTTCCATCAGTCCAATGCAATTCTATTCCCAATGGTTCTTGTTGGTTTTCTAATTACGGATAAATGGAAAAACAAAGATTGGAATTTTTCTTCGAGAATGATGGTTGGGCTCATATATAATTCTGTTATTGGTATTCTCATTATTCTTAGTTATGTGCTGGTTGGATTCGGGATCTTAGGAAGAGAATTAGGTGCCGTCGGAGAAAAGCATTTTTCCTTCTGGTTATTCTTATATGCGGCTCAGGAACGCTGGGGAATGAGTGGATCGGAAAAAAATTATTTTCTTTATTTCTATCGGGGCATTGGTGACGCTTTCCTAAATTTTCAAGGTGTGAATGAACGCTTTCGCGTGAATTTTAATAACGATTGGAATATAAAAAATACACCTTATAATCTCAATCTTTTGTTCTGGATTTTCATACTGCTTTCTGGATTATTGAATATAAGGAGACTTGGAAAATTATTTTCCAAGGAGGTTATACTGCTGAGTTTTTGGCTTATTCCCTCTATCCTTTTCTATACTTGGTGGGAAGGTTATTTTTTCGAATTCTGGGTTGGTGTCACAACTGGACTATGGATCGTAGCTTACTTAATAATGAAAAGTTTTGATTTTGAACAGTGGACAGCAACATCTAAAGCAATAAGAAATGTGATATTGCTAATCGCTGGTAGTTTCTTTTTTATTGTAAATTTTACATTTTCAACACTTCCAAGATCCAAAGGAATTCAATACGGATACTTAGAAGGTTTCAAAGATAAAGTCGAAAAAATCGCTAACGAAAAGATATACTTTAAGAACAATTAATTATGTTATTTAACTCTACACAATTTTTGATATTTTTCGTTGTTGTATTGATCATTGGGAATATTCTCAAGAATAAAACTTGGAAAATATTTCTACTTGCAGCAAGTTGCATTTTCTATATGGGATGGCATCCCGCCACTATCTCGTGTAGTGCATTTCGTACTGGTTCTAGTTTAGAATTCTGGATTGATAAACTATTCTGTGAATACCATATAAATGCTTATATTATAATATTATTCGCAAGTACTATCGTTGATTTTTTTGCAGCAAGATTGATGAATCGGATCAACGAGCCAACTTCAAGACGTAGAATCTATCTTATCGCATCTTTATTAACAAATATTGGAATACTTGCATATTTCAAATATACGAACTTTCTGATTGGTGTCGTCAATGATGTTTTTCTAAACTCAGAGTCAGTTATATCCAATGTTGATATTATTCTACCTGTTGGAATTTCATTTTATACATTCCAATCCATGAGCTACTCCATCGATGTTTACAATAGAAGGATAGAGCCTCGAAAGTCATTTCTTGACTTTTGTATGTACATTGCTTTCTTCCCTCAACTCGTTGCAGGACCAATAGTTCGAGCAGAAACTTTTTTTAGAGATTTAGACAATCGGCTCCCTGTTCTCAAAGAAAATATTGAAGCTGGTTTTTCTTTGATCTTAATCGGTTTTACTAGAAAAATTGTTTTTGCGGATAATCTTGCTAAGGTGGTAGACTATACCTTTGCAAATTATATGACAATGAATCCCTTAGAAATATGGACGGGGGTAATTGCTTTCGGTTGGCAGATTTATTTTGATTTCGCTGGTTATACAGACATTGCGATCGGTGTTGCGAGATTGTTTGGTTTTCAATTCGACGCAAATTTTAACTTCCCAATGGCCGTTAAGAATATTGGGGAACATTGGAGTAAATGGCATATTTCATTTTCAACTTGGATAAGAGATTACATCTTTATTCCGCTAGGTGGTTCAAAAGGTTCCCCGTTCCTTACCTATCGCAATCTATACATTACATGGTTATTTGCAGGCTTGTGGCACGGGGCAGCCTACCATTATATTGGATGGGGGATCTGGCAGGCAGTAATGTTAACCGGATTTCGTGAGTATTCTCGAAGCGAAATTGCAACAAAGATCAATGAAAAAGGTGGACTTGCATATGATTTGTTTTGTAGAATCTTTACAATGTTCTGTCTCGGATTTGGATTTGCAATGTTTCGAGCAGAGACATTGACAAAAGCTACGGAAATTATGAAGGCCATGTTATTCATTGGCGATAGTCCCAATGCAATCAATTCCTATGATAATTATCATTACGGTATTCTACTTATCATCTGTTATACGGCGAGTTATTATTTCTCCAAAAGAAAAATTGCCTGGGTAACAGAGCATAAGAAGCCTTGGATTTTTCCTGCATTTATCATAGCAAACGTGATGATGATCCTGATTTTTGGAGTCACTGAGAGTCAGAACTTTCTGTACTTTGCTTTCTAGAGGACAAGATGATAGAATATATTAGATTTTTTACAGATAAACGATTATTAAGTTCAATTGTAATATTAGTTTGTTTTGAATTGTGTCTTCAAGCAGGAGCTTATAAAACTTTACTGAAGAAAAATTCTTATGCAGCAAATGTCAATCGTATAGCAAGTCATGCAGTGAATATGAAATCGGAATTAGATCCAGACATATTGATTGTCGGCACATCCGTCGCATTCGAAGGTTTGTCGGTTAGAATACTGAATGACAAATTAAAAAGTACGGGGTTAAAAGTTCAGTCATTAGCAATTCCAGGATCAGAACTAATCGTTCAAGATCAAATATTACGAGAGAATTTGCCAAAATTTCCAAATGTAAAAATTATCCTACATGTAATGGAAGCTGGAATGCCTTGGGTAGATAGAAACGAGCTCATCCTACCTACCCTGGCTATGCTGTCCGAGATTAACCATATAACATCCATTAAGCGTTCATATGAATATGAATATATGGTAAATTGGCAGGATTGGTTCTATCTAATCTTCAAATCAATCGCATATAGGAGAGACTTCAAAGATTTTCTTACTGAACCCCAAGAACGCATCAAATTTCTTGGACGAGATTGGAGAGAACCAAATGAGAATCCATGGGACTATGAGAATCCGCATACTGAATCTATAGCAGCATACAACATTAAATCTTTGGAAGAGTGCATGCAAAAAACAGGTCCAGAGAATATAGATCCGATACCAGCAGGATCAACGAAGATGCATAAGAAAATGTTGTATGATACATGTGCCCTTTCGTATGTTACAACGAGTGAGAACGTAGCAACCGAGCGAACAGGAAGATACTTTAGAAGATTGAGCAAAATCTATGAAGCGATTGATAATAAAGAAATCAAAATTGTCCATGTTTTTGCACCGTACAGTGAGCTGATATATCATTTTGGAAAAGAAAGAAGAATGCCTTTATGGAAATCGGAACTGAACCGAGTTATGGCAGACACAAGAGGCTATCCAGAAGCAAAAATTATAGATCTTGAGAGCTTGCTAGACGGATCTGAGAATGGTAAGTACTGTTTTGATCTTATCCATCTCAATCGTGATGGAATGGAAAAATTTTCAAATAAACTTGGTGATATTCTAAATCAGCGAATATTAGAAAATTCTTTATGACAATAGATGAAGCTCAAAAGCAAGTAGATGACTATATCCATCAATTTGGAGTTCGGTATTTCTCTGAACTAACAAATCTGGCTATTCTCATGGAAGAGGTGGGCGAGCTATCCAGACATTTTTCTAGAACGTATGGAGATCAATCTTATAAGTCCTCCGAAGATCCGAACGGATTGCAAAAGGAAATGGGTGACGTGCTGTTTGTACTTATATGTCTAGCTAATCAAACAGGAACATCTCTTACGGACGCCTTACAACTCACACTCAATAAAAACAAAACCCGCGATAAAGATCGTCACAAGAATAACGAAAAGCTATTGTAATAATTGGATGTTTGTCTAAATTATCAGAATTCTCTGCTAATTCTCTCGTTTAACGGCTATTAATACAGTATGTACATCTTTCTTAGTATTTTGATTCCCAAATTCAACATGGAATATTTTTAAATTCGCAAAATTTTGATCGATAAGGTTTTTCTCTAAGCTTTGAAGATTATGGTAATTAAAGAAAACTCGATTCCCATTATTGCCAACTTTATATTAGGAAAAATTAGGATCCCCTTCAACAAAACTAATATACAAAAATCCATTTGCATTTAGCAGTTTTGCGGAATTGAAAATCAATTGATCTGTTTCTTGAGAAGAAAGATAAGGTATACAAAATCCGCAAATCACTGCATCAAACATACTTTCCAATTGATCAATTTTTCTGATATCCATAACCGAGAAATTTGCAGTTGGATTGTTGATCTTCGCAAGCTCTATCATGTTCGGAGAAATATCGATCCCATGAATTACAAAATCTTCCCGCTTTGATAATAAGTATTTTGTAATATTCCCAGGTCCGCATCCAATATCTAGGATCTTTGCTTGAGACTTGGTCAAATTTTCGCAAATAAAATCATAAGTCTCATCATAAATAGATAAATTCATAAACTTCTCTTGGTACAAATCCGCCATATTGTTCCAAGTTTCGAAAGTTTCTAGATATTTATCTTCCATAAACTAATATTTACTTTTAAAATATTATTATACTTTAAAGTATTTTATTTTGTTCTTCAAGCTTTCTGCCATAGAAGCAACTCCATTAGAGTTACCAGTCATTTCCTCAAGTCCTGAGGCTGTTGATTGAGTGAGTTCATTGATGTTGTAGATTGCTTGTGAGACTTCACCAATAGCATTTTTCTGCTCTTCCATAGCGAGCTTGATTGCTGCTGTGATTTCATTGAGACCATCCACTTCTTTGTTCACAGCAAGATTGATACCTAGTTGTGAATTCATATGCTCATTTATGTTCTTGGTCATTGTCTCAAAATAATTCACACCCTGTAAAATAGTTTGAATGTAACGAGCTGTATCGGAGATAATTTTTGTGCCTTGGTCAATTTCTTCTTCATTGATTTGAATGAGGTTATCAATTTCTTTTATGCTATCGGCAGTCTTATCTGCAAGTTTTCCGATCTCATCTGCTACGACTGCGAAGCCTTTTCCATATGATCCAGCTCTTGCCGCTTCAATTGCCGCATTCAGAGCAAGAAGATTGATCTGTTCAGATATAGACGTAATGATCTCGACCACGCTTGTAATTTCTTGGGAGCTCTCACCAATCTTACTGATGGATAATTTCATCTTACCAAGGGATGCTTCACCATCCTTACCATCTTGAACAATTAGTCCGACTCTCTTCGCTGCGTCTGACACTTGCTTGCCCATATCTTCAATGATATGAGTCATTTCTTCCATTCGATCTCTTAGTGTAAAAACACGACCACTTTGACTCTCTGCTTGGTGATTGACATTGTCGATTCCAGCACCAACTTCTTCAATAGAAGCGGAAATTTCTTCGGCACTCGCCGCTTGAGTCTGTGCATTCCCTGATAATGAAGTTAGAGCTGCAGTCATCTGCTCTGAAGAGGATGCCATATCCTCAGAGACTTCTTGATTGGACTCCAAGATCTCTTTGAATTTGAGAATTAAGCTATTGATACTTTTGTTCAAGGAAGAAATCTCATCTGAGTTGGTAGCATTTAACTTCTGAGTCAAATCTCCTTTGGTCATTAGCTCGATTGCAGAATTTGCATTACCAAGTGGACGCAGTCTTGTGTTCATAATATATAAAGCATAGATTGCAAAAAATATAAGCCCAATAAACACAACTATTGCAATTGTAAATGTTGCTTGTAGTGCTGGTCCTTCTACTGACTCAGCATCGAGCAGAAGTCCAATCACATATCCATATCGAGAAGAAGTCTTCTTAATAAAAAAGAAAAATTCGTTTCTCCATTTAATCTCAGTTAAAGTATTATCAAATAAATCTTTTATTGAACTTGATACAGCCGAATCCTTAAAATCCTGATCAAATTTTTTATCGGGTGCATACATTCTATGCAAACTTGAGTCCACGAGAAATACGAATCCTGAATTACCTATCTTTACGTTTCCAACTGCTACGTTCAAATAATCTTCAATTTGAAAAGTCATAGCAATATGACCTATTATTCTATTTTCATCTTTTATAGGAGTTAATATTAAAATTATTGACTTATTAGAAAGTGGTGATACATAAGAAGGCGTCACAAAAGTCTTAGGTTCGTCTTGCCACTCAAAATAAGCAGTCGCTAGATTAAACTCTTTGTAATCGAATCCAATGATATTTCTATTCGTATCAGGAACCGCAGATATACGAACCGATTTTCTTGAAGCATTGGATAAGATCATTATATTTTCATTGAATTGGAATATTAGATTTCTTCTAACTGAATCTAAGTAATCTTCTGTATCTTTGATTTTTCCTTTCTTGAGATTCTCAATTATGATAGGATTTGCTGCAAGATCTTCTGCATCTTTGACGCGGCTATTGTAGTAATTATCAACAAGTTGAACATTTGCGTCAGCTGCATTCGTTAATTGATTCTGGTATGTTAATTTTACAGAATCAACTGAAGACTTATAAGAAATCAGAGAAACAATAACTGCAAGCATCAGGACTAAGCATGTTAACAATATTGTGAAAACATATCTTACCGAGAGAAATCTAGGGACATCCGTTTGAATATCTTTTGGAAATAAGCCATTTCGTCTAACCTCCGTTACAACACGGTCTGTTGATGCAAAGAATATCACGAAATTAAATATAGTAGTGAAGAAAATTATTCCGACCAATAGAAACGCTTGAGAGACAGAAACATCAGCATAAAAATGCATGATCGGAGGAACAAAAATCAGAGGTAGTCCCCATCTAATCAAAGAATCGAACCCATGATAGTAAGCCAATCGATCCATTCTGCGGTAAGCTTTTTTATATAACTTTTCTGGAATATCTGAACCTTTCTCATTTAAATTCATATATTCACGAATAGGCGCGAGAAGAAAATTATTGCTTACGAATAGAATGATGATGGCAATTGCAGTAAAAATTACTGCAAGGAGAATGAAAATGGGAAGCTGGCTTGCTGAAAAACCAATATAATACAAACATAGAAAAATTGCGATTGGAATGGTAAAACCCAAACCGAAAATGTCTGTTAGGAGCGAGTACTTGATGAGAAAATTACGATATTTAGGTTTTTCAAACTTTTCGATTGCCATATAATATATATCGGCTCTCGGGTATCATCCAGTCAAGTCAATGAATCAAAAAGAAATTCGTACAGCAAGATTTGCTCCGTAGAAATCTTTACCCCCATAAATGCCTTCAAGATTGATTTTTAAGAGAAAAAGATCGATATCTAAACCACCAATTCCATATGCAATATTGCGTCTCGATACTCCTCGTGCATCAGCATTTAAACCAAGAGTTCCTGCTTGCGAAATTGAGTTATCTTGGTTAAAAAATTGTTGATATTCACGAGGTATATTTAGATCAGAGATACCTGCAGTCTGCAAAACAATAGGACCATTTCTGGATAAAGAGACATAGGTCTCACCTTCATTCCAACTATATCCTCCACCTACCACTAGATTGAGAATCCAAAACAATCCAATGCCAGTCCTAACATCAACGTTGTATGTTTTCGAAACAGTTTGGTAATTAAAAATTGTATCACCGCCCCATTTACCTTCTACTTCACGTATCTTAATAGACTGAGCATTGTCATTTCGATAGTTCAAAGCGTAATCTTGTCTTGCATAATGATATCCCGCTCCAACATTCAAACCATTCCAAGTAAGAAAGCCAAATCCGAACTCTGTTTCTTCGATAGCTTGGAATCGAATCATACCACCATAAGATTCAATTTTTCCATTAAGGGTTACATTATTTTTTGCCTGAGTGGAACCTTTGGCATCACCTTCGTTGAAATTAAATTTCATTCCATGTAAATAGATACTGAATCTTCTGAGGAAAGAATCTTCTTTTTGTCCTAGTACCCAACCAAGATTAAAATCTAAATTAATTGCTGGATTCAAAGAGATTCCACCGTTCGGAAGTTTCGGCAATTCGATGTTATTATCCGCAATGATTATATCATCTTTCTTGACCGCTGCAGCACTCGCTGAAACCCCAAATTGAACTCGCCTAACTTTACCAGTACCGACACTTGAACTTATAATATTGGTAAGAAATGAAGCTTCTGTATTATTTTTTAGTACTTCTTGTAAATAATCATTCTCAAGCTTACCGAGAGTGGAATTCAATTCTTGAGAAATTCCTCCTGGAAAATAATCGCAGATACTTCCAGTACATGTGAATTGAGCCTGCAGACTTGAGGTCTGAAGTAAAGCTACCGATAAGAAAAGAAAAGCCGGGGCGAGATTGTGCCATTTAATCATTGTCCGCCCTCCATTATTCTATGAGACAACTGAAAATAAAGAATTTCCCAGGTAAATTTCCTTTTTCCATGAGCATATTGGTTTTTTTTGCTATTATTCTTCACTCCAATACCAAGGCACAATCAAGTCAATTCAGTCAAAAAATTGCAAATAATAAAAATTCCTTAACTTTGACGACGAAACCTCTATTGAGAATCTGGCCCGCTTTTAGACCCGAAGAATGTGATTGGGCAATTCGAAAATTCATCTGCCTACGTTGCCTCCGAAACCAAAAATCCTATGCCCAAATCATCGAGTTCAATCAAGATGACGAACCAACTCGAATCCATGGCTGCTATTCCAAATCGCTTGGTTTTGAAGCTATTGAAGAAGGTCGTGACCATCCCGTTTTACACGAAAATGGTAATAATTAAATTGAATTTCGAATCTGTTTTTGTTATTGGTTAGGATTTTTTTCTTGATTAAAGAATCAAACTCGATGGAAATTGAACTGTATGAACGTAAAACGATTTTTCAAGCATTTATTTATCACGCAATCTCATTCAAAAAAATATTTCCCACAAGCTTCTCTAGATAAGATCAAAGCCGTGATCACAGAATCAGAAAAGAAGCATGATGCTGAAATCGTCTTTGCAATTGAATCTTCGATTCAACCAATTGCAGCTATGCAAAATTATTCTGCAAGATCTCGCTCGATAGATGTCTTCAGCCAATTGCGAGTCTGGGACACTGAAGCAAACAACGGAGTTTTAGTCTATCTCTTGTTAGCCGATCATGACATTGAGATAGTTGCAGATAGAGGAATCAACAAAGTTGCTGGAGAACATTTCTGGGAAGAAGTTTGCAAGAAAATGGAAGAGAACTTTCGCAATGGAAATTTTGAGACAGGAGTGATAGAGGGAATCAATATGATTACGGATATTCTTGCAAAATACTATCCAAAAAATAATAAAAAATCCAACGAGATTCCAGACAGCCCAGTTGTTATGTAGATTGTAGGAATATTACAATATTCGAAACAAGCCATAGCTTTTCAATATTGAAGACTTCTCGTGTAACCAATTATGGTCAATATTCAAGAGTATCGGTATAGGATTAAATCAATTCAAATACGGTTATAATTTAAAAAATTGTATAAAAAACTGAGGAAATAAACAGCAACGAGTGGAGTCCCACTCGCTCTGTTAAAGTTAGTTTCTAAAATTTACTTCAAGCAGGTTTGTAGTGCTGCAATATTTGTTGCTTTGTCTAAACAATCCAAATCAAATTTGCCTTCCATACAATCTTTCTTTAGTTTACCCATCAAAGTTGCTTTCATTGGTGCAAATTTAGCTTTGTCTTCTTCAGTTGCTGCATCTGTAACTTTGTCAAATACATTGTTCAAACTTGCTTCACACTGTTCAGATGTGTAAACGTTTCCGCCTCCACAATTTACAAAACCCAATACCCCAAGAATAGCGAGAACGAGGAAAATTCTTTTCATTACAATACTTCCTTTTAAATACTAAGGGATAGTTTTTTAGAATCTCAGGAGTTGAAAAGTCATTTTTTAGGTTTTGGATAGTTGATTTCGAGCATCTTCATATCCTGCTTCTATCAATGATTCAGCTTGATCTACAGAAAAATTCATAATAGAACCAAGGCCCAAAGGCTTACCAGGACTAATTGTTCGGATTCTCAAATTTTTATATTCATGCCCGAAACCAAATAAAAAAGACTCTAACGGACCCATTTTAATTTGTTTTTCTTTTTCTTTTTTTAGAAAATTATTGACCATCTGATAGGATCCAATCATGGAAAGTTCGAATACCCTTTCCATAGTTTCCGATTTTGACTTAGGAATTCCTAGATCCACTTTCGCACCGACTGGAGAAAGTAGAACAACAATTATATCTCTTGCTCCTTGTTCAACTGCAGGTTGAATCGGAGTGTTAGCCATTAGCCCACCATCCCAATACGGAGATCCATTTATGTATTGCCATGGGAAAATTACAGGAATCGCACTAGATGCAAGTATATGTGAGATGGTGATTTCTTCATTGGAAAAATACCTAAGCTCAGCATTCAGAATATTTACAGCACTTATGAATATTTTCTTCTTGGATGAACGACAAAGTTCTAAATCTATATGCTCTTCCAATAATTTCTTGAGTGGAGAAGTATCAGCAAGAAAAGAAAATTTTCTAGTGATAAGTCGCCAAATAGTTCTAAAAATCGAATATTTAAATACTTTATCCGATTCGATCTCTCTCCACAATGAAATCAACCTCTGCGAATTCATACCCGAAGCAATTGCCACTGTATTGATCGCTCCAACACTGGTTCCAGAAATTATGTCAGGTACAAAATTTATTTCCTCAAGATATTTCAATACGCCTGCCTGATATGCCCCTCTTGCCCCACCACCCGATAATACCAATGCTTTCTTCATAAGATGAGTCTGATTCGGTTCACCCTAGTAGAGCAATAGAAAAAATGGTTGGTGTCTTAGAGGGATTTGCTTTTTTTGATTTATGACATCTATACCTGAAATCGTACCCGTAGGCGAACTACCTCCCCTAGGAGTAGTTCCGAAAAAAATGCACGCTCAAGTCATTCGCCCTGAAAGATTTGGAGATCCAATCACTTCGATTCAACCAGAAGAAATCGACGTCCCAGAAATTGCTGCCGATGAAGTCTTGGTTGCTGTGATGGCTGCTGGTGTGAACTATAATAATGTTTGGGCAGCACTCGGTTATCCTGTAAACGTTATTGGCGCAAGAAACAAAAAAGGCGAACCAGAGCAGTTTCATATTGGTGGATCAGATGCATCCGGTATCGTTTATAAAGTTGGAGCCGATGTAAAAAACGTAAAAGTTGGTGATGAGGTCGTAGTCCATTGCGCAATGTGGGATAAAAACGATCCTTGGGTGAAAGCAGGCAAAGATCCAATGTTTGCTCCATCACAATTGATTTGGGCCTACGAAACGAACTGGGGATCTTTTGCTCAATTCTGTAAAGTCCAAGATCACCAATGTCTTCCTAAACCAAAGCATTTAACATGGGAAGAATCCGCAGCATACATGTTAGTCGGCGCAACTGCGTACAGAATGTTACATCATTGGGAACCAAACACAGTCAAAAAAGATGATGTTGTTTTGATCTGGGGTGGTGCTGGTGGACTTGGAGCTATGGCGATTCAAATCGTAAAAGCTGCTGGTGGAATTCCAATCGCTGTTGTAAGCTCAGATGACAAAATTGATTTCTGCATGAAGTTAGGTGCAGCTGGAGTAATCAACCGAAATAAGTTCAAGCATTGGGGAGCTATAACTAGCGAGATCAATAAGCCAGAAGTTTTTGCTGAATGGACCAAATCCGCTCGTGAATTCGGTAAAGCAATCTGGGATATTGCAGGCAAAGGTAAAAATCCACAAATCGTTTTTGAACATCCAGGAGAGACTACAGTTCCTACATCTGCTTTCGTTTGTGAGACAGGCGGAATGGTTGTAATCTGTGCTGGAACAACCGGATTCAATGCTACAGTAGATCTAAGATATCTTTGGATGAGACAAAAAAGATTCCAAGGTTCCCATTTTGCCAATGACGACAATTGCAAAGGAATCAACGATCTAGTGATTGATAAAAAGGTAGATCCAGTTCTTGCACAAACTTTCCAATTCAGTGAGACTGGTTCATGCCATCAACTGATGAAAGAGAACAAACATCCATCGGGCAATATGTCCATATTGGTTGGAGCAAAAACTACTGGTTTAGGTAAATCTGCTTAAACTTCTTGCTAACATCTGCTAGAACATCTAAAGTCAATTTGATCTAGCAGATCAATAATCCCAAAATCGAGAATCTATCATGAAAGCAATCACACTCAGTAAATTTGGTCGGGAAAATTTAGTCTTTGGAGATATTGAAAATCCTGGTTCACCTGGCGCTGGGAATGTTCTTATTCGATACAAGGCAGCTTCACTCAATTATCGAGACTTACTTGTGATTGCTGGAAAATACAATCCAAAATTTCCCTTACCACTCATACCTTGTAGCGATGGGGCTGGTGAGATTGTTGAAGTTGGAGAATCTGTAACGGATTTCCAAGTAGGTGACCGCGTGATGTCATGCTTCGCACCTTCATGGATAGATGGAGAAGCAAGTCATAGTGAATTGAGAAATACACTTGGCGGACCATTGCCTGGAACCATGCGCGAATATGCAATTTTGCCAGCATCTGGTATTGTAAAGACGCCAGATTATCTTACTGACGAAGAAGCAGCTTGCCTTCCTTGTGCTGCTGTAACATCTTGGTCGTCTTTAGTTCGGTTAGGTGGTATTAAAGCAGGTGATTGGGTCGTAGTTCAAGGAACGGGTGGGGTTTCTTTGTTTGCCATTCAGATTGCGAAAGCAAGTGGAGCAAAGGTTATTCTCACTACAGGAAGCGAAGATAAGAAAAAGCGTGGTATGGATTTGGGTGCTGACTATGTGATTGACTACAAAGCGAAACCAAATTGGGGGCGCGAAGCAAAAAAAATCACTGGCGACATTGGTGTCGATCATGTGATGGAAGTTGGAGGAGCTGGAACTCTAGAACAATCTATCCGTGCAATTCGTCCGTTCGGAACAATTCACCTAATTGGCGTTCTGGGTGGTGGTGAAGGATCAATCAATCTACTACCTGTCGTTATGAACCAAGTAAAAATGCAAGGTGTCGTAGTAGGAAGTCGCAATACTTTCCGTGAAATGGTAAAAGCATTTGAAGCACATAAGATTCATCCAGTAGTTGACCAAGTCTTCTCTTGGAAAAATTTTCAAGATGCACTTGAGCATTTAAAATTAGCCAACCACTTTGGTAAAATTGCAATAAAATTAGATTAAAATTGCAATATATTTTGATTTTTTCTATAAATACTGATTGATTTTTCTAGTTTTCTCAATAGATTTGTGAGACCATGAAACTGCAGATAAGAATTTATCAACTCATTTCGTTAATGATACTACTTCCCATTGTCATACAATGCACAACAACCGCGACAATCAGAACTGAACCAATTAACGTTGATATTTACCAAGATAATGAGCTATTAGGGAAAAGTCCCCTAGAACATGATTTTAGCAATTTTTTATTCAATAGGAATGAGATTGAACTTAGAAAGGAAGATCGAGTTATTCGTAAAACAGAATTGGTACGCGAAGGCAAATTTTGGACAACTGTTGGTTGCTACTTCTTATATGTCCCTTGCTTGTGGATTGCTGGTCCGAAGAAAGACCAGCTTTTCATTCTAGAAAACTACGAAATAGAAAGAATAAATCAGATAGCTAAATGAAGAAACATATCCTTCTAGTATTCCAATCCTTATGCGACTTTCTATCAATCATCGCTCATCTATATAAGATCGCCATTTAAGAAATAAATATCTAGATTTTTATAACAATCCAATCAATGCAAATTTCTACTTTTATCCAGGAATTTCTGTCTTGACTAAATAAGGATTGTTAGAGTGAAATTTTAAGAATTCACTCAGAATTTTATCTTCATCAACAGCATACATTTTCCTAAATCGCATCCAATCAAGTGCAGTGTATAGAGCTAATTCTGATAAACCCAGTTTTTGATTCTTAGTAAAATAATTATCAACCAATTGCGGTTTAATCCACTCAAGTGCAGACACAAGACGTCCTAGTTGCTTTTGCATATAGGCAGAAGTATCCGTCTTAACGCCATCCCGATTCAAATAGAATACATTGATTGCAGATTCGAGTCCACCATCAATCGCATTAACACGATTGTATTCCATCCACTTCTCTTCTTGATTGGGAATTCGGAAATTCCCTGCTCCATTCTTCTCAAAAAGATATTCCATGATCACATGACTATCCCAGATAATGATTCCATCCACTTCTATGCAAGGAACCTTCCAGATGGGTGATTTTGTTCTAAGTTCAGTCTGTCCTGACTCTATCATAGTATCTATCAACTCGAAAGGGATATTCAATTCCAGACAAAGGTATCGAATTCTCCTAACGAAAGGACTTGTGTAACTGCCGTATATTTTCATTTTTTATCCTCCAATATTTTTTTGAGTATCAAGGCTAGTTTGCTGCTTTATTACTTCATAGGTTGATGCACCAAGAACCAATAGTCCACCAACAATGGTTAGATTCGTTGGAACCTCATTCAAATACATCCAAGCGGCAATTGTTCCATAAATTGGAGAAATGGTGGAAATGATACCGATTGTTGTAGCCTTCATTTTTCTTAGCCCTTGAAGATACAAGACGTGCGGAAGTGCTGTAAAGAAAAATCCAAGCACCATCCATTTCCATAGATTAGACCATTCTAATATAATGGAATTGCTTTCGAGGAATGGCAATAGAAGAATAGATGTAACTAACAATTGAAAAACCAACAAAATGGAACTCGAATAGTAGACCATATTTCTTTTCGTGAGAAGATTTCTAACAGAATAAACGATAGCTGAGAATAATCCCCAGAGAACTCCTTCCACATAACTGGAATCCAAACTAAGATCAGTAGATGAAAACGCAACTAAAGTGAGACCTACAAAAACGATACAACATAGAATGATTTCTCGCACACTGATTCGACCACCGAAAAAAAATGGCTCCAAAATCGCTGTAAAAACCGGATATGTAAATAAAGAAATCATTCCGACCGAAATAGTCGAGACCTGAATTGCATGAAAATAAGTCACCCAATGGAGAGCCAATAGGATTCCCAAAGAAAAGAGAAAAGCATAATCACGCTTACGATTCAAAACAAAATGATGGAGTTGTTTTCGGATGAAAAGAAAAGCTAACACAGCCAAGGCTGCAAATATCGATCGAACACCAATGATTGTTACTGCACCAAATGGAAGAATTTTGGCAAACAAGGTAGTATGACCCATAATCAAAACTGATAGATTGATCTGAATCAAAGCAATCTTGCTCGGGTTGGTTGATTTCTCAGACATGTGGATGGAGAAGTAAAAGTAGCAATTTCAAGCCAAAGAAATTGCTACTTGATAATTAAAGTTCCAAGAACTTTCGAATCGAAGCCATATCCTTCTCTAAGCTATGTTTATGGATTCCTTCAATCGCTAACTCAATTGCCGGAGCTATAAACAAAACTTTTGATTTGACTTCGACATCATAAGATCTTTCTGATTTAGAATCATCAGTGGCTTTATAAACCGATGTCCCTGTAATTGTTACAACATTTTCTTTCTCAGGAGGGTACAATTTGAACTCATGAGTATTGGTATCTGTGTAGAAAATGGAATCTTCCATAAGGCATGGTTCAGAAAGTGCAGTTGCGAGGATTGGTGGTAAAGAAGCACCTAGGTCAATCTTTCTTTTCTGAAAAATCTTATTGCCATCGCGCTTTTCTTCTATCAATGTAACATTCTTTAAATCTGGAAATTTATCCAAATGTTTGTAACGATCTTCTCTTGCTTGAAGCAATTGATTCAATGGGACTTCAAAATTTTGTGTAACTTTGTATTTCACTTTTTTTTCTTCTTTTTAGGTGCTGATTTTTTCTTTGCTGATACTTTGCTTTGTTTAGGCTTATTTACTTTCACTTTCTTAGATGTTTTTTTCGCCTTTACCTTGTTTGCAGTTCCTGCGGCAGAACTATTTTTCTTCTTCTTAGCTGTAGCTTTTTTCTTAGCTTTTGGTTTGGCGGATGATTTTGTTTTGTCAGCAACTTTTGGTTTGCTTGCTTTCGCTTTATCTTTCTTGGTTGGTTTAGAGGGTGTAGGTTTTGTTTGCTTCGAGGAGCTTTTGGCCGAATTGCTATTCGAAGATTTCTTGCGGTCTGTTCCTTGAGCTGCAGCTTCCATTAAAGAATCATCTTCCCAGAAAAATTGCAATTCAGGTTGGTTTGCTTGACCAAGTGCCATGATCTGGGCTTCGATCAAATTGGTATTGGTATCAATGAAATCTTGAAGTCTTCGAAATAAAAGATTGATCTTAGGATCTGGAAATTTGTCTTTTAGTTTACCATAGAATTCTCTCGCATCATCTCCATGTAGAACAGCGAGTTCAAGCGCCTTTCGTTCGTCATTTTCAACGGCTTGATTCATATTTCTTTCTAACTTTTCCATTAGCATTTGGATCGTAGAAGAATGGAATTTATGAATCTCAGAAAGGGTTTTTAGATTGGGGAGTTCTTTACCTTCAGCTTGCTTATAGATCTCTTCGATAAATTTAATATGTTCATCACCATCAGCTGCCAACTGCTGAAAAAGTTCTTGAGTCTGTCCTGGCTTAAGTTCATCACTCATTTTCATAAAGAATTTGAATGATCTTACTTCATGTTCTATTGCTGCTGCAACTGCTTCTAAATAGGTTGTTTTCTTTAATGATTTCATCCTTCCACCGCCCTCTACATAACTTGTTTAGACGAGAATCTTATGACAATCAAGTAAAAATTGCTTGTAATTGGAAAAAACAAAAAAACAATATAACTACAGTCGAAAAACGGAGTCTTCAATGAAAATACTATTCGCATCAATATTAATCATACATTTATTTATTACCACATCGAACATTTCTGCAAAGGAAGTTCCAAGCGGTGGTGAAATAATGGTTGATGCTTTGCTTGCTAGACCTCTCGGACTCGCAAGTGTAGGACTTGGCTTAGGTCTCTATATAGTATCCGCTCCATTCAGCCTAATATCAGGAACATTTGTTCAAACTGGTCGCAGATTGGTAGTATATCCTCTCAAATTCACATTTACTCGTGGACTCGGCGATTTTCCAGGTTATATGGAAGAGCTCGAATTAGTACAAGATTGATAAATATATTTACTTGAATTTATTACATTATTAAGGATAGACTTTGGAAAAATTACTCAAAGAATTCGCACCCATATCTCCTGCCGATTGGGAAAAGCTTATAGAAAAAGACCTTAAAGGTCAAGATTATAATAAAAAGTTAGTATGGAATACAGATGAAGGGATCGCTATTAGACCCTACTATACTGAAGAGTCTGTGCAAGATAGAAAGATTGGCCTTCCTCCTGGAATGCCTTCGGACTGGTCCGTTATTGATGAAGTTTCCGATCAAGATTCCGATACTGCAATCAATCAAGCAAAGAAATATATTGACTCAGGTTCGCAAGGAATCAAAATCACATCACTCTGGAACGGCAAATCGGTTCAAGGTGTAAAACTATCAAGCAGAGATGAAATAATTAAATTTTCTAATAAACTACTAGAATTAAATTCGAATAGTAGATTCTACTGGGATACTGGATCTTCAACTAATGCCTATCAGGTTGCTTTTCTGGAGTCTGTCGCAAAAAATAAGATTTCTATCCAAGGCGCTTTTCTCCAAGATCCAATGTCTGCTTTGACTGTCTGTGGTGAATTCCCCAATACCAAAAGCAAAACCTTCTCTCTTCTACATGACAGCATCCAAATATCTGAATCTTCTAATACAAATTTTCGAGCATTTTCAGTCGGTGGTCATAACTTTTCAATGGCGGGCGCAAACTTAATTCAAGAAATTGCATTCACCTTAGCTATTGCATCCGAATACCTTTCCATTCTTACAGAATTAGGACTGAGTAGCTCAAGTATTGCTTCACAAATCTGTTTTCGATTGCAAGTTGGTTCCAATTATTTTCCAGAAATTGCGAAATTTCGCTCTTTCCGATTTCTATGGAATAAACTTCAAGAATTCTACGGAATTCCTATGCAAGATAGAAACTGCCATATTTATGCTGAGACATCATCTTGGAATACGAATCTTTTCGATCCTCATGTAAATATGATTCGTTCCACTACAGAAGCTATGGCGGCAATCATTGGTGGATGTGATTCACTTTTGGTTCAACCCTATGATACAGTTACTTCCAATGGTGATGATTTCTCTAAAAGAATTGCAAGAAACGCTCAACTTTTACTTAGACATGAATCCTATCTTGGTAAAGTAGAAGATCCGTCTAATGGTTCTTATTACATCGATCACTTAACGTTTGAATACGGAGAACAAGCTTGGAGATTATTCCAAGAAATCGAAGCAGAAGGTGGATATCTTAGATCCTTTCAAGATAACAAAATCCAAAATCGAATTCAGAAAGTTGCCAACTTAAAGCGAGAAGCAATCCGAAACAAAAAAACTCCTCTACTCGGAACTTCTCAGTACCCGAATCCAATAGAAAGCAATCCACTTCAATCTTCAAAAATATTTCTACAGACGAACACTGCTCCTTTTCCTGAATTTATAGGAGAATCGGATATCAAAGCTGAAGCTGTTCCAACTTGGAGAGCTAGTGAAGATTTCGAAGATCTAAGACTTCGAGTCATTGAACATGAGAAGAAAACATCAACCAAACCAAAAGTATTTATACTAGCGACTGGTAACCGTTCTATGCGTACGGCAAGAACTAGTTTTACGACAAACTTTTTTGGTGTGGCGGGTTTTGAAATTATAAATCCTGGTGCATTTGATTCGACCAACGATGCAGAAAAGATACTCGCAAACTCGAAAGCTGATATTATTGTTCTCTGTTCAAGTGATGAGGAATATCTTGGTTTGGTTCAGAACAATGCGGATATCTGGAAGAAAATGCTCCCTAATTCTAAGCTAGTTATTGCAGGCTTCCCTCAAGATCATATCGAAGAATTAAAAAAGTCTGGAGTTGATGACTTTATCCATGCTAAGTCCAAATTGTATGATACCTTACTAGCCTGGGTTGATAAATTGTTGAACTAGTCAATTTTCACTAGTCAGATACTCTTTTGAAATAATTTTTTTCTTGTAATGACTATTCGGATAATATGAAATAGTTTATTATGAAAGAATATATCGTATACACAGCGATTAACGATCGCGATTGGGCAGATGAGTTTGTATCAACTCTTCTAGAACAAAAACTCATAGCGAGTGCTACTTTTTTCCCTGACGTAGAAGTCATGTATATGTGGGATGGACATCTCACAGTTGATAAAGAATTCAAGCTCATGATGAAAACTTATGAAGACAAAATTCCAGCAATTGAAGAAATGATTGCGAGCAAACATCCTTATATTGCACCAGAAATCATTGCTATAGAAGCAAGTTTCGGATCGGCAGAATTTCGCCTCAAAGTTACGGATAAAATCAATAAAAATCAGTAGTCGTGAACTCGATCAGAAGCTTAAAATTATGGATTGTCTCTGCATTATTGGTAATGATACCAATACTTGGATACAATTCGTACGCACAAGTACAATCTGAATTTGATCAAGACTTACAGACATTGCTAAATAATTTAGAGAATTGCAATTGTATCTATATTAGAAACGGATCCGAATATACAGCATTACAAGCAAGGCAGCATATGGAATTGAAAATGAAATCTTCTCGCGGAATGATTTCTACAATTCCTAATTTCATCAAGCATATAGCAACCAAATCATCAATGACAGGAATTCCCTATCTTATTAAATTCAAAGATGGCAAAACTATTGAATCGTCGGTATGGTTAACTGATCAATGGGAGATTCTAAAGAAATCTAAATTGAATAATCAGTAAGAAAATTTTAAATACTAAGCATTATAGTTTATTGCCTTCTGCATCATACATACCTACAAGTAAGCTGTTGCCAACACGATCAACCATCAATCCACCATATTTTGCTTTCTCAAATTGAGACGCAGATCCTTCTTCAAAAAAATAAGATTCAGCTCCGATAGAAAGATTGGAACGACTGAATCCTTTTGAATATCGGATCACATATTCTCCATCATTCAATGGTTGAATATCATCCTGAAGACGAACACGTTGTCCAATACCATTGGAATCTAAAGTCACAACAATAAAGCCTCGTTTAGGAATATCATCGATATTCATCTCATTTGTAATCGCATATCTAAGCTCCATATAGTCGCCTTGAATCAAGGATCTTGGATCAACTGGTGCAAGTTCGAACTTAATCAACTCTCCTTTGGCAAGTAACTCTTCTTTATTCATAACTGAATAATTCAGGTAAATCAACAGAAGTGATAAATTACCCAAAATAAAAACTGATTTAAAATTATTGAGCTTCATTCTTGAAATCCTTAGGGAATCTTTTAATAATAACAGAATAAATTCCAAGACAGAGTAACCCAGAAACCAAAAGAATCCCTGATTTTTCTATCAATGTAAAACTAAGATTATAGTAGTATTGGAAAAGAAAATATACAAGTCCAACCAAACCTGCGACCAATCCCGAATTATAATTTACATAAAAGCACAAAAATATAATCAAAAAAGATCCAGATATAGCTGGATAGAACAGAGTTGGAATTAACAAAACAAATGTTAAAACCAAAGCTAAAATTCGTTCGTTATCATTTAAACCGAGAACCCTACTCAATCGATAAAAGATAAAAACCAATATACATCCAATTATCATAATGGATGTTAGCGCTTGAAGAATTGAATTCTTCTCAAAATCAAAATTAGAGAATGACAATGTATTCAAAAAGAAAATTACAAGAAAAACTGCAATAGAACCCAATCTAACTGGATCATAGATTTTGCTCAATTTATTATATCTTGCTATTATAAAAGATTCTTTCATAAGTAAAAATGTTATGAACCAAGCCAGTAGAATTGTATAAATATAATTGATCTCTCCATAATAATCTTGAAGATTCCAATTGATTAGAGAAATCAAGCTTGTATGAATGGACAACACAGCCAGTAACAAGACCATATAACTGGGAGAAAAAATAATTGTCACTATGGCAATTGCTAACATAGCGATTGATACAAGATTATCATTTAAATCCAACCCAAAAAGACTATATCCAACAAGTATAATCCCAGAAAGATAAGCAGATATTATAAACGATTCATATACCAATTCATGTACTATCGTGCTCATATAAATGGAACCAGCAATCAGTATCAAGCCCAAAATTAACAAAGTATAATACGAACTATTGAATTCAAAAAGCATCAGAAAACCGAAAAAAGCTAAACTAGAAAGGAGCGCTCCAAACATAGTAAAGCCGAGCATAGCAATCGATATGGAATTTTTAGATTGTAATTCTGATTCAGAAATTATTTTTTCTTCATCATAAACAAATTTTGATCCTTCAGCTTGCTTCGTTTTTAAGATTAAATTTTTCAACTTATCATTCATGATTTACTGATCCTATTCCCAAACAAGATAAGGTGAGTGACAATCCAAACAGTAAATACGATATAAACTGTCACGAAAAGAAACATTAATGCATCATCACTTTGCTTTATAAAAAATGCAGAACTAATTATAATAAAACTGTACGCAATGGCTGCGATGAAAAATCTTTGATTCTTCAAAACACCATATATCATTCCTCCTAAGTAAGATAAGAATGTCACAAGAGCTAGTAAAGTAAAGTATTTCCCCGGAGTGAACATTCCAAAAACCATTCCCAATGTAGAAAAACAAAGTGCCACCGATCCAACTACATAAATGAACCAATTAGGAATAATCAGATTCTTCTTATATTCATTATAGCTAATGCTAAATGACAATACGATCAGATTGAATAGGAAAATAAAAAGGAAGATTAGATTGTCACTTATGCCATTTTGCGTTTGTTCAAAAAATAAATAAATAGATGTATTGATAAGCCCAATATATAGCAACCATAAGGCAGAAAAATTGGAGATTACCACCCAAATGGAAATACAAATTGTCCAGCCGATAAAAAAATCGTAAGCATCAGCGCCAGTCTGATAGATCTGTCCGAACACTCCGAACAAAACTCCAACAAGCAAGCTGATAGAGGTTAATAAGATATTTTTGACAACATCATTCCATTTGGTGAATACAATCAGACCGCAGATCAACAATAAGAGAGATTCAATGATTCCGATTTTTATAAATTTATGTAAGGAAGCCCAATTATATGCAAAGAAGAAAACTATAGCTAGGGCAACAAAACTTACTCCGATACTTAGGAAAAATATTCTTAAGAAAAATGCCCAAGAAACAAAAGGTCTATAGACTGATTCCTTGAGTGCCTGGTCTATTCCTTGTTCAGACCAATTGCTATATTGCCTTAGTAAATAAATATCATTTCTTTCGCTCATTTCCAGCTATCATTTGCCGACCTGCTTACGAATGGAAAGAATTAAATCTTGCTTGGTAATATTTTCTTTTGGTTTACCCAATTTCAAAATCCGAGTCTTGCTTTGATCAGATGAATCCTTCGCCGTAATCAAAGTCTCAAAAACGGGACAATTATTATCGTCACATCCAAATTCCTGGATATCAACCAGTTCATCGGATGTTAGATTCCAATATTCTATGAGCCAAGCTTTCAATTTTGGATGAAAACTATATTCTTCATCTGGCTGAAATTTCCCAGAATATGTTGTGGTATGTGCATGCATAGAGATTAGACTACATTCGATCTACATTCAAATATTCGAAAATTACCACTGAGATGTAGACTCCGATTCAGCAGAAAGATAGCTCAGACTACAGCAGCCGCTTTTCTTCTATCATATTCTAGATAAGGCTCTAGCCATTTTTCCACTTCGTCCGTTGTCATTTTCTTGCGAACAGCATAATCTTCCACTTGATCCTTAGATATTTTACCAACTGCAAAATACCTGGACTCAGGATGAGAGAAATACAACCCACTCACCGAACTCGCAGGCCACATTGCACAATTTTCCGTTAGGCTAATACCTGTAGTCTCGGTTACATCCATAAGTGAGAATAGAGTAAATTTCTCAGTATGATCAGGAGAAGCTGGATAACCAGCAGCTGGTCGAATACCTTGGTATTTTTCTCGAATCAAATCATCCGAACTCAGATTTTCATCCTTACCATAGCCCCACTCTTCTCGAATCTTTTTATGCATGAGTTCTGCAAATGCCTCAGCTAGTCTATCTCCAATTGCTTTGGCTAGAATAGAATTGTAGTCATCGTTTTTGTCGGCAAAGCCTAACGCATATTCATCCACACCATGACCTGTGGTTACAGCAAAGCCTCCAATATAATCGGTCTTACCAGAATCTTTTGGTGCGATAAAATCCACCAAAGAATAGTTAGGCTGCCCGTCTGGTTTATCCATTTCTTGTCTTAACATATGAAAAATAGTTTTTACTTCTTTTCTGGACTCATCCGTATACACTTCAACATCCTCACCAACTGCATTTGCTGGAAAAAATCCAACAACAGCTCTTGCACGAAATGCCTTTGTATCAATAACTTCTTTTAACATTTTCTGAGCATCAGCAAAAAGTATGCGAGCCTGCTCACCCATATTTGGATCTTCCAAAATCATCGGGTATCTTCCTTTGAGCTCCCAAGTATGAAAGAACGGTGACCAGTCGATAAATTCAGCAATCTCACTCAATGAGAAGTTATCATAGACTTTTGTTCCAATGAATGATGGTTTATATGGAGTGTATGTTGACCAGTCTATTGGCGTACGATTTGCACGAGCTGACTCAAGAGAGACAAGATTTCGTTCGTTTTGACGATTGTAGTAATTTTCTCTTATACGATTCTGTTCTTTCTGTAGTTCTTCGAGATACGCATCTTTCGTTTTCGGATTCAACAAAGAGTTGACGACATTCACAACTCGAGAGGCATCTAGAACATGAACCACAGGACTTGAATAAGCTGGAGATACTTTAACGGCCGTATGCGCTGGACTCGTAGTTGCTCCACCGATCAACAAAGGAACTTTGAATCCTTGCTTCTCCATTTCTTCGGCTACGCCAACCATCTCATCTAAGGAAGGTGTAATCAAACCCGATAATCCTATAATATCCGCATTATGCTTTCTTGCTTCATCCAAGATTTTATCAGTAGCCACCATAACGCCTAGATCAATCACTTCATAATTATTGCATGCGAGAACTACACCAACAATGTTCTTACCAATGTCATGAACATCACCTTTAACTGTCGCAATAAGAAATTTCTGTTGTTTAGAATTGTCTTTGTTTTTCTTCTTCTCTTCTTCCATAAAAGGAAGTAAGTATGCTACCGCCTTCTTCATAACGCGTGCAGACTTTACTACTTGAGGAAGGAACATTTTGCCTGCACCAAAAAGATCACCAACTACTCTCATTCCATCCATAAGTGGGCCTTCGATCACATCCAATGGCTTATCGAGCTTAGCTCTGGCTTCTTCTGTATCAATTTCTACAAATTCATCAATCCCCTTAACAAGCGAATGAGTTAACCTCTGTTCAACGGTGCCATTTCTCCATTCGTCTGTTTTCTTCTCAATCTTAGCTCCATCCCCTTTGAAGGACTCAGCTCGATCAATCATACGTTCAGTAGCATCGGGGCGACGGTTCAAAAGAACATCTTCCACTAGTTCTTTTAATTCTGGATCAATCTCTTCATAGACTTCGAGCATACCAGCATTCACAATCGCCATATCCATTCCAGCTTGGATCGCATGGTACAAAAATGCAGAATGCATAGCTTCACGAACGGGATTGTTACCTCGAAAAGAGAACGAAATGTTCGATAATCCACCACTGACTTTAGCACCAGGGCAAAGCTTCTTGATCTCACGTGTAGCTTCAATAAAATCTACAGCATAATTATTATGCTCTTCGATCCCTGTTCCAACTGTTAGAATGTTTGGATCAAAAATAATATCTTGAGGATCAAAATTGGCATTCTCTACAAGTAGATCGTAAGCTCTTTTACAAATCCTAATTTTTTCGTCTTTCGTTGCGGCTTGCCCGTTCTCATCAAAAGCCATTACAATTACTGCCGCACCGTATCTTTGGACTTTGATTGCGTGCTCTATGAATTTTGCTTCTCCTTCTTTGAGAGAAATCGAATTGACGATGGGTTTACCTTGGATACATTTTAGTCCAGCTTCAATGACCGACCACTTTGATGAATCAATCATAAAGGGGACTTTTGTTATATCTGGTTCTGCCGCAATCAAATTCAGATAATGAGTCATGGATGCTTCACCATCTAACATCGCTTCATCAAAATTTATATCTATAATATTTGCACCAGCTTCTACTTGCTGAGCTGCAACAGATACTGCCTCATCGAATTTATCTTCTAGAATCAGCTTCTTAAATTTTGGAGATCCCGTAACATTTGTACGCTCACCAACCATTAAGAATCCGATTGACGGTGTAATATTCAGAGGTTCCAAGCCAGAAAGTCTACATTGCGGAACGATAGTCTTCAGTTTCCTTGGTGAATGTTTTCTCACTTCAATTGCACCAGCACCGACGTGTTCTGGTGTTGTTCCGCAACATCCGCCAGCAATATTCAGATATCCTTCTTTTGCAAAAACTCCAAGCCATTTACCGAATTCTTCGGGAGTCTGGTCATATCCACCGAATGCATTCGGTAGTCCTGCATTCGGATAACAAGAAACATAACATTCAGCAATTCTAGAAATTTCCGCTATATAAGGCTTCATCTCTTCAGCACCTAATGCACAATTGATGCCAACGCTAAGAGGTCTTGCATGACGTATCGAGTTGTAGAATGCTTCGGCAGTTTGACCTGAAAGAGTTCGTCCAGACGCATCCGTAATTGTTACTGATATTGATACAGGAAGACGAACTTTCATTTCATCAAAAACATTCTCAATAGCAAATATTGCCGCTTTCAAATTCAGAGTATCAAAAGTAGTCTCAGGAAGCAGAATGTCTACACCTGCTTCAATAAGGGCACGAGTTTGTTCAGAATAAATGGATACCAATTCATCAAAGCTCGTTGCCCTGTAAGCTGGGTTGTTCACATCAGGAGACATGGAAGCTGTTCTATTGGTCGGGCCAATCGCTCCTGCTATAAAAATAGGTCTTGTTGGATCCTTCTCATGAAATCTTCTTTTGGCATCTAACGCACATTCTACGGATGCTTTGTTTAGTTCTACAACCAACTCTTCTAATTTATAATCAGCCTGTGAGATTTTATTTGCTGAGAAAGTATTCGTCTCCAAAATATTCACTCCAGCTTCCAGAAATTTTAGCTGTATATCAGAAATTATATCAGGTCTAGTTATTGAGAGAAGATCATTGTTGCCTTTGAGCGGGAATTTATGATCTTTAAAACGCTCACCCCGAAAGTCCTCTTCTGTCAGTGGATATTTCTGGATCATAGTGCCCATTGCACCATCTAAGATAAGTATCTCTTTTTCTAATAAACTCAGTAATAATTTCGAGGATTCCGTTGTATATTTTGGAAATTTCATTCTTTCTCCTGTTTTCAATTGATATTAAGCAGGTTTTCCGACCTGCTGATTCATTCATGCACAATACAGTGCTATGCGATCTATATCATATATTCCAATTGAAATACGCTATTTACAATATATGATAATTAGATCATTCCATGTTACAAACACTATATACAATATTTGGTAATTAATTAAAACTATTGTATATATGCAAAATTCTATCAATAGATAAAAGCTTCTAACCGATTACGATTATTTGCTTGGATCCACGCATTTCGGACCCTTTAACGCAGCCTTAGAATTCAAAATCACGGGAAATTTGGCTGCTTCATCAGCGTTTTTCTGTGTCCAAGATTTGAATTTCTCTGGAACTTCATAATCTGGAAAAATCGCCTCAATCGGGCATTCGTACATGCAAGCATTGCAATCTATGCAAGTATCGGGATTTATATATAAAATATCATCAGCTTCATGAAAAGCTTCTACCGGACATACTGCCGCACAACTTGTATATTTACAATCAACACATAACTCTGTTACTACGTAAGTCATATTCTAGATGGAGTTTAGAGGACAGAGGCAGCACTGTCTTAAGCATCCCATTCCTTATTCAATTTTTAAACTGCCCATATCAAAACCAAAAATACTTGGGATGCGAGCTCCAAAAAATTGGAGTCTCTGCTATCCCAAATTTTAAAACTAAGATCCGATCTTAGTATCTGTAATGCTCTGGCTTGTAAGGTCCTTCTTGAGGAACACCTAGATAGTCAGCTTGTTTTGGATTCAGTTTTGTGAGTCTTACTCCAAGATTTTCTAGATGGAAAGCTGCAACCTTTTCATCCAATTGCTTAGGCAATCTATAAACGCCCAATTCATACTTGTTATTCCAAAGTTCAATCTGTGCAAGAACTTGGTTTGAGAATGAAGTCGACATTACGAAAGATGGATGACCTGTAGCACAACCTAAGTTTACCAATCTACCTTCAGCAAGAATGATAATTGTTTTACCATCTGGGAAAGTATACTTGTCAACTTGAGGTTTGATTTCTGTTTTTGTAACAGCTTTATCAGCATTGATACGAGCCATTTGGATCTCTGTGTCAAAATGTCCGATGTTACATAGAATCGCACCGTCTTTCATCGCTTTCATATGCTCGTAAGTTATGATGTCATCATTTCCGGTCGCAGTAACAATGATATCAGCTTGCTCAATAATATCTTCTACTCGAAGAACTTGGTAACCTTCCATACAAGCTTGAAGAGCACAGATTGGATCGATCTCTGTGATTACTACTCTAGCACCGAAGTTACGAAGAGATGCAGCGGAACCTTTTCCAACATCACCATAACCACAAACGATACACAATTTACCAGCAAGCATAACGTCTGTTGCTCTTTTGATACCATCTGCAAGTGATTCACGACAGCCATAAAGGTTATCAAATTTAGACTTGGTTACAGAATCATTTACGTTGATTGCTGGAACTTTCAATTCACCTTTCTTAAGCATCTTGTTCAGAGCCATAACGCCTGTAGTTGTTTCTTCGGATATACCACGAACATCTTTCATGAGTTCAGGATATTTCGTATGCATAACATGAGTTAGGTCACCACCGTCATCAAGGATCATGTTTGGTCCAGTTCCTTTGTCATCGAAGTAGATTGTCTGATCAAGGCACCACCAATATTCTTCTTCTGTCTCACCTTTCCATGCAAAAACTGGGATTCCTTTTGCAGCGATTGCGGCTGCAGCGTGATCTTGTGTAGAGAAAATATTACAAGAAGACCAACGAATTTCTGCGCCCAATTCGATTAAGGTTTCAATCAATACAGCAGTTTGGATAGTCATGTGAAGAGATCCTGCGATTCTTGCACCTTTTAGAGGTTTAGACTTTCCATATTCTGCTCTAATTCCCATAAGACCTGGCATTTCTTTCTCTGCCATTTCAATTTCTTTTCTTCCCCATTCAGCGAGAGAAATATCTTTCACTTTATAAGGTAACACTGTAGTTTTAGTTGCTGTTGCGGACATTTAAGTCCTCCTTTTTCTTTGCTTTAATAAAAATAATTTTAAAAACGGAATCTGTTTGTATCTCTTCATCTACTATCACTTCAAATCCAGAAGAGACCAACCAATTGATAAGAATCTTAGTCTCAAAACCCAACCATAGATCTGCATATTTCTCACGCATAAATTCTTGATTGTGTTTTACTAGATCAACAATAGAAAAAATGCCACCAATACTCAAGCAACGAGCGACTTCATTCAGTACTTTGATTGGATCAGAAATATGATGCAAAACCATGGAAGCAACAACGCAATCTGCAGTTCCAGATTTGATTGGTAAGTTTTCTAAATGAGCATATTCAACTTGGACACGTTTATCATTTTTGTATTCTTTCTTGACTGCTTCAATCATCACAGAAGATGAATCGACTGCCAGAACCTTCTCACTGCGTTCCAAAAGATAAGGTATCATTACTCCCGGTCCACAACCTAAATCAAGAACCAAGTTCGTGTTAGCTGGGATGGAATCGACCAATTTTGCTCTATAAATATTAGAATTGATAAACTCTTCTTGAACTTTTTCCCATTTCTCACCAAGATTATTGAAAAATTCCTGGCTTCTCTCGGCTCTTTTGCCAAGGACAATATTTGCGTTACGCTGATCCGTCTCGCGACTTGGTAGATCTTCTATATAGGAAATAATTAAATTCGTAAGTTCTGCGGCGAAATCTTGATTTTTTTCTACAAGCCCATAATAAACCCACGAACCTTCTCTTCGAGATTTGAGCAGTCCTGCATCTGCAAGAATTTTGAGATGTCTTGAAATTCGAGACTGACCCATAGAAAGAATCTCTATGATCTCATTCACTGAGAAATCTCCGTAAGATAAAATATGCAAGATCCGAACACGAGTCTCGTCCGACACAGATTTGAGTGCCGGTAAAATGGCAGATTTTTGCCTATTCAGAACATCGGAGAGGATCGTTACCATGATATCTAAATATCAACATATCAAGAATTCTTGATATCGTCAAGACAAAATTAGGAAAAACGACCAGTATTTGAAATTTTTTATTTCACTTCACGGATTTGGATCGTATCCACGCGTTCTTCGCCTGCAATTGCATCGGAAAGAATCACAACACGATCACCTTTTTCGACCATTTTTTCCTTCAAAAGTGTCTCAATCGCTTGTTTGATGGTTTTTTCTGGATCGCTTGAAAAGTCCATTCGATAAGGAATCACCCCACGATTGAGCCACAACTTTCTTCGAACAGAAGTCATATTGGTAAAGGCGTGAACGATCGCCGTACTCGGGTGGAAGGAAGAAACATGATTCGCCATAATACCACGACGAGTAATCACTATGATTGCTGGAGATTTCAAAGAATCTGCAAGATCAGAAGCTGACTTTGCCATTTCCTCTTTTTTGTCTTTAGGGACCTTCAATTTTACATATCCCATTCCACCACTTTGTTCAATTCTTCGAGATATTTTATCCAACATCTCGACACAACGAACGGGATAACTGCCCATTGCTGTCTCACCAGATAGCATGATCGCATCAGCTTCTTCGTATACAGCGTTTGCAACATCCGTAACTTCTGCACGGGTCGGTGACGGATTGTGAATCATCGATTCAAGTAGATGGGTTGCAACAATTACTCTTTTGCCTTCGATCGCACATTTCTTGATAATCCGTCTCTGAATGATCGGAAGATCTTCCAGCGGTACTTCAACTCCAAGATCACCTCGAGCAACCATCACACCATCAGAAACATTGATGATCTCGTCCAAATTTTTGACGCCTTCTTGATCTTCAATCTTCGCAACAATCTGAGCATGAGCTCCTTTTTCTTCGATGATCTTTCTTAATTGAATAACATCATCAACCGATCGAACAAACGATAGAGCAATAAAATCAATTTCTTCTTCTAATCCAAATAAAATATCTTTTAGATCTTTCTGTGTAATGCTTGGAATATTTACACGAATACCAGGAAGATTGATATGCTTTCTCGAACCAAGCTTACCACCGTCGAGAACCTTGCAAAGTAACTCTCCCTCGCGAACTTCTTGTACGGCAAGGTTGATCAATCCATTATCAACTGTAACCTTATCGCCCACTTTTAAATCTTTTACTATATCAATATAATTTACAAATACAGATTTGGCTTCAGCTTCTCGACCTGGAATCACATGGAAAGTAAAAGTCTCTCCAACTTTTAAATCCAACTCATTGTCAACATCACCAGTCCGAATCTCAGGACCTTGAGTATCCATAAGAATCGCAATCGGATTGCCACCCGCCGTATCTTTGTTAAGCGACTTTATATTCCGTATGATCTGGCGATGGAAATCATGATTGCCGTGTGACATATTGAGTCGAGCTACATTCATTCCAGCCATTGCAAGTTTCTTAATCATTTGTTTGTCAGCAGTTGCGGGGCCGATCGTACAGATAATTTTCGTTTTTCTTGCTTTGAGGAGAGGATTCGGATTATTATTCTTTGTTTGTTGTTCCATCTATTCTTATTTCAACTTTGGCAATATACGCTCTAGAAAATCCGCCAAGGATACAGCTAGATCAAATTTTTCTTGATTGGGCATAGATTCCGCTTTCTGCTCTTCAATGATTCCAATCGCTTTTTCTAGTAACCTTTTACCATTTTTCTTCAGATACTGTTTGGAGACAAGAATTGGAAAAGGATATTTTTCAATCTGGTCGCGCACCTGATAGGAATAAATATCCTTCCCACCCTTTTTCTTCATAAAAGAAATCAATTCGTCTTCTTCCATGGAGCCTTCAAGTTTATCCATTAGGTAATTGCGGTCTGGATAGTATCCAAAATCCCAAGCTTCGTCCATGGCAGAAAGGATTTTTTCTAACTTTGCTTTAAGCTTAGGATCTTCTTCGCTATCTGCTCGTTTTTCCGTAAGAATAGATGGTGAACTTCCTTCTTCTTCAAGTAGTTCCAAACGCTGTGATTGCAAGCTTCCATCACCAGATTTTTCGCTAGAGGGTTTGTCTTTCTTGATTCGCTCTTCTGCGATTCGAGTTTTTTCTTTTGCAAGAAATTTGGTTCGCTGTTCATTGATCAAAGCCTTCAGCTTACGATTCAATTTATTTCTGATCGCATCTGCTTCGAATCGATGGACAACTTTATTACCAACCAGAGATCTCCACAACCAAGTAAAAAAAGAAAGATGACGAAAGAGAGCACGATTCTCTATTTCTTCCAAATTGCGAATCAAAGCACTATCGTCGACATGACTATGAACATCCATAAGTCTCAAAACTGTTAGCTCAGCATCATTACCCGTTGAAAGAAAAATATTTTTTGCATTTTGGATAGCTTGAGGAATACCATCTTTATGAAGAATATATTCATGATAACTCAATCTGTCCGCATATTCTGCATACAAAATAGACGGATTCGAAAGAATTGAATTCCTAGATTCCTCATCCAAAAATTCACTTTGAACCCTAAGAAAATTCATATCAATTAATTTTCCTGATGATTGAATGTACACCATTACATCTTCGAAAACTTTTCTTTTTTGTTCTTTGAATTCTTTTTCTTTCTCGTGGTTATAATAATCTGCAAGTAGAATAATCTCTTCTACAACAGTCTTCTGATCCCCATAAGAATCGCTTAGAAATCGGAGAATATTCTCCGCAGTTGGTTTGATGTTTTCGTATTCTTCTGCACTTGGCTCTTCCAAAACTCCAATCCGAACAAGATCTTTTACGATAACATCTCGCATGTAATCTATATAAATTTCTAATCTAGTAAATATTTCCTCTTTTTTGAAATAAAAAAACAGAGATTTATTACCAGCTTTCGATGCTTTATCATTTCGAATAAAAAATAATAACCTATCTTCGACTAACTTTTTTAGTATGGGCTTGAGATGAAGAACAATCGTTGAATCTTTCAATTGTTTTGTTGTATCGAAAATACAATTGAACAAACCACCAATTTCCGTGGATGCATAGGTGTCATATAGTCTATTCTCTTCTATCGCACGATTGATGTTCTGTCGCATTTTCTCAGGACTAGTGGATTGCCTTCGTTCATTGATCCATCGACGAATCGCATCAATGCTAATCTCATTGAGTCCAGTCACATAACGATAACATGTCGTTCCATCTGCTGAAGTCGGTCTGCAGAAGACAGATGAATGCCTAAGATAGGCACGAGGATCGTCTGTATCTCCAGAACCTTCCGTTGGAGCATAATCCAGATAATTCAATTTTTTTATTAATGGAGGTCTAGTTCGGATAGCGTATTCGGAAAGAAAATACTCTAGCTTCTCAGGCTCATAGCTCAAGTCTCTCTCAAGTTGATCTTGATTGGGAAGAATTTTATTTACGGTAAACTTCTCTGTCCACTCGTAAATCGTAATCAATAATTTATAGATTCCCTTATTTAGAAAATCTCCCCTAGATTCTAATGATTGAGAACGCTGCAAAGCTTGTGTATAATCCAAAACTTTCAGCTCGGGGAGATTGGGATCTAGCATAATTCTGCTTGAATACTAACTGGTTAAACTAAGTGAACCGTTTAGATTAGCCCCTTATTTACAATTAATTCTGCATTGAGAACTGCAGCACCCGCAGCACCACGAACTGTATTGTGACTTAACACAACATATTTCCAATCTAAGATCGGATCGGGTCTAAGCCTTCCGAGAACTACAGTCATACCATTACCGGTCATTAAATCAAGTCTTGGTTGAGGACGATCTTGTTCTTCACGATAAACGATAGGATTGGCTGGAGCAGATGGAAGTCCTAATTTCTGTGGCTCACCACGAAAATTTTTCCAAGCTTCTATGATTTCTTTTGAATCTACTTTCTTCTTAAGTTTAACGGATAAGCAAACAGTATGTCCATCGAATATAGGGACCCGATTGCAATGTGCTGACATTTTAAAATCTGCGGGAACAATCTGTCCGTTCTCAACACGACCCAAACATTTTTGTGGTTCCATCTCAGCTTTATCTTCTTCACCACCGATGAATGGAACGATATTGCCCATTATATCCATCGATGGAACGCCTGGATATCCAGCACCCGAGACAGCTTGCATAGAAAATAAAAATAAAGATTCTAAACCGAATAAATCCATCAAAGGCTTCAATGAAATTGTTACACCCATGATCGTACAATTGGAATTAGTTATAATTTTACCGGGAGTTTTCTGATACTGCAGTACATCCAAATGTTCTGGGTTCACTTCCGCACTAAGAATCGGAACATTGGGAACCATGCGATGATTCTTACTGTTTGAAATTACATGGACTCCTGCTTGTGCATATGCAGTCTCTACTTCACCCGCGATACTTGCATCTAAACCTGAGAATACAATTTGTACACCTTGGGTCTCGGATGGAGTTGGAGATGTTACAACTATATCTTTAACGTATTCTGGAATATCTCCTGAGATCTTCCAGCGAGACTTCATCAACTCACCATATTTTTGGCCGACACTTCGTTCCGATGCACAGAGAGCCACAACTTCAAAGAGTTTATGATTTTCTAATAATTCTACAAATCTCTGACCAACAGATCCTGTCGCTCCGAGTATACCAACTTTTACTTTTTTCATGGATAATTTAACCTAGCCTGTCTTACATGCAATTTTTATAAAGCAGAAATTCTCTTGATATATTTAGCATAAATTGAATTCATTTTGATCATTCCACTATAAGTAAAATGGTGAAAATCACTGAATTCCTGCATTCGCAAAGCATCTTTTAAATCTACAAAATGAACTGTATCGCCCTGCATTTTATTTAAATAATCTAAATAATCAGAATACCAAGAAGTATTTTGATACCATTCCAAGGAAATTGGATTCTCGGGATTATTGATAATCAACAAGGGAATATTTCTCTTCTTAAATTCATCGGATATTTTGTTTAAATAATAAAAATGCATAATCGGACGAAATTTTTCATTTGCTAATTTCTTTTTTGCTTCTGCAAGCTCATAAAGATATCGAATACCAGGCCTAGACTCTAAATCCGCAAGCAATCTATAGAAAAAATATTCTCTATATTCAGTGTCACTCATCCCAAGATAGCGCAGATCCTCAGTTCTTTCTTCTCTTTGGTATTGCATTTCTACTTTAGGTTTTTCTAATCCAAAAGTCTGCGACAATCTTACTCCCAATTCGTCCCTGTGATAATCCTTTAGGAAACTATTTGATTCATATGCCTTCCATATGTTAGAAAGATGAACTTTTACAATAGATCTGTCACAAAGTTCAGGTTCCAAAATAATTTTTTTCCAACCCGGTGAATCAATAATTAATTTCTGAGATGTTTTCTGATTCGAAATCGTTATTTCAAGCGGTCCTTTCGCTAGAATATCATCAACTACTTCTATCCAAAATCCTTTCTCTTGGATCTCATCTGTTGGCATAAAACTAAATTCGCGCCCGGTCCAACCCAAAGAGTTTACACGCTCTGGTATCTGAACACCAGCGTAACCGTGGTAGCTTGTATTTCTTCCAAATTTATGATTGTATACGCGCGATAAATTATCCCAAAAAAAATCTTTGTATGCGTAGAATTTAAAAAATGAAGCTATAAATAATTCTGAACGGCGCTCCCAACTCAAATATTTCCACATATAAGTAAGAGTTTCCCAAGGAAAAACGTATTTTGCCTGTGGAGCTTCAATCGATTCCAAAGCATCCTTGATCAATACCTCTTCACGCATGTCTTCTAATTTCTTACCAGGTTCGAGTACAAAGCTTCGATGTAGGCGAAAATCTATAAAATTTACCGGATAAATGACCAAATCTGGTTCCATTTTCCATAATTCTTCCAAAAACAAATATAAATAGAGAGGACTTTTTCCTGCATAGGAAAAGTATTCAACTGCTACTTCCTGACCAATATCTTTTCTTAATTGTTCGGAGAGGAGCGACTGATCAATGCTATAGTATGCGATACTGGATCCAACAATAAATATCCTTGGTTTGGACTTCGGTTTATTGCTAATTGACTTAGTCTCATAAATAAAATTATAGAAATGGTTCGTATTCCAAGCACTTGTATTGGGTAGAACCCAGAGTAAATAACGGAAAAATAAAAAATCAATAAAGAAAATGGATACAATAAATACCAAAACGTACTTAGTATTTGAAGCCTTCATGCCTCCATAGTTTTACAATACATCAGAAAACAAAGTAAATAAAAGGCTTGGTATCAGCACTCAATAGAACAAAAGCGATCAGTACGAAAGCTGCTACAATTGAATGCAGATAGGTAAATTTCTTTTCCATCCAGTAACTCGGGTGCCTTTTTGTTGCACCTAAATAATGTCCTATCAAACATATTGCACTGACCCAGAAGAGATCCAATCTCATCGAATAAGGAATATTGAGTCCTGATCGATTCGCAAATAAATTATTGATTATTTGGTCCGTTGTGTTCCAGTCGGGAGACCGAAATAAAATCCACAAAAAACTCACCGCGCAGAATACTACAATAGACAAAATACCTTTTGTAAATCTATTGAATTGATTAACTCGATCTTTCCATTGAAAATATCTTTCTATAGCGAGCAAAATTCCATGAATACAACCCCAGACTAGAAAATTCCAGCTTGCACCATGCCATATCCCACCAAGCATCATCACGATAAATAAATTTCTAAACGTAATCCATCTGCTAATCCGATTGCCACCAAGTGGAATATACAAATAATCCCTGAGCCAAGAACTCAGACTTATATGCCAACGATTCCAAAAATCCGTAATCGTAGATGAGGTATAAGGCATATCGAAATTTTTTGAGAGCCTAAAACCAAATAAAAGTGCAAGTCCGATTGCAATATCTGTATAACCACTAAAATCCAAATAGATCTGTAAACTATAAGAGAAAACTCCAAACCACGTAAATGACGAAGATACGGCATCTGGGTATTTATAAATAGTATCACTTATCTCGGCTATTCGATCCGCAAGAACTGCCTTTTTAAAAATTCCAAGAAAAATCCATCCAAAGATAGCAGCCAACGGAATTTCAGACCAAGAAATCCGCTTCAATAACTGAGGCAAAAACTCCTTAGCCTTAACAATCGGCCCTGCAACAAGCTGAGGGAAAAAGGAAATATACAACAAATATCGAAAAAAAGAAGTCTCCGGTCTAATCACAGATCGATAAACATCAATCGTATAGCTCATACTCTGGAAGATAAAAAAGGAAATTCCAAGCGGTAAAACAATCTCCGAGATCCAAGTGGGAGAAGTAACTGTGCTTATTGCTCCGATAATACCGAAACCATTACCCTCGAAGGTTCCATTAGAGCCGGAAAACCAGAAATCTGCATTCTCAAAAAGCAATTGACAATATTTAATCAATTTAATGATCAATTCTGAGCATGTTTCTATCAATAAACCGAAATACTTAAAGAAAAGTAAAACGCTCAAATCGATAGTTACAGAAAAAATCAAGAGCAGTTTTCTTAGCTTCTGATTCCGATTTAAATTAATGCCTAATCCTAAGCAATAATCAGAAAATGCGACTAAAATCAGAATGCAAATATGGTTTCCATTCAACAAAGAGTAGAAAACCAGAGACGAAATCAGAAGGATCGCACGGTATCCAGTATCGCGAGATGGAGTTCGATCGATAAGTTCATCTTTCGAAGATTTTAGTAAAATCCGTTCGCTTCGACCCTCCTTTCCATTTTTCATTCGCTTTGAATAAGAGATGTAAATGCTTATTATTAATCCATAAAATGAATAAATTAGTAAAGTAAGTATCAGAAAGCTTGCAAATATTGAAGAGGTAAAAATCATTATAAAATGGCTAAATTAAGATCTCTATCCATGCTTTGCTACGTTCAGATGTCCTTCAACTCGAAATTTGAATGCAAAGGATTTTGATCTGAGTTTATTCATACCAAGGGAGTAAGAAAATTATGTCTCATTACAGAAAATATAGAAAATGCTAAATCCGATATTTTGCTTATTTTTAGGTATATTTTTGATTGATTACATAATTCTGTTTTTAAATACCAATACGATAGGCTTATTTCATTAAAAATCCCATAATACTAGTCATATTTATGACCATTATTAATCATTAAATTCCATTCCTATTCCGAAACGCTATTATTCTATAAGTCTTCAGGACTAAATTACCCTTTCTCAAAATTACAGGAATAACCAAGCACGATATAAAGATGACTGCTCTCCTACAGGATCTTCTGGACGATACTGCCTAAATTCGATCCATATTTATATTATTTATGCACATCTAATTTGAAAATAATAAGCCTTAATTCACTTAATAACAAGCAATAAATATAGGTAACATCGATGAACAAGGTCCAGCCGCTCACCGATTGGATTTGACTCACTTCGAAGCTTCGGATACTCGAGACTTACACGCGAGAAAGCAAGGAAGCGCGCTAAATTAATCTTTTTTATGCCAATTTTTAGACAAATGTAAATACTTAATCATTTATATGCAAATATTTGAGCATATATGTTAGGCGGTCTCTAGATTCACACTACATACTTGCAAGTGACACCACAATTTGGACAGATGCAAGTGACTTCTGCCTTAACTCGCCTACCTTTTGCTGATTCTACTTTGCCAACAGCAACAAAATCAAAAGGAACACCTTCTGAGACATAATGCCCTGATCCGTATTTGGCGGTTCCTTCAATCTGATTACCGCAGGCATGACATTTAACTCTTAAACGAATAGATTCGGCCATATTTCTTCTAAATTTACCGAATGCGTCCAGGTTTGGAATCTATTTTAAATAGGACATAATGGCATACGTAGGAAATTTTCATTATAATGACAAATTGTCAGGAATATGGCATGTTTCACGGATGATACATCTCCTTTAAATAATGAGCAGACTACGCCATATCACGGAAAAAGGATTTTTATCGTTGAACTTGGCTTTAACTCGGTAGGTTGGTTTATTCTTCTAATTTGGTCAGATATACCTATGGTCTCTGCGATCTTAGCTAGATATCCCAATTGCTAACTTTTTTATAACTTCAAATTTCTGACCATTGAATCAGCGATCTAAATGCCCTATTCTAAAGCTTGGGATAGACTTTGATTATTGACGGATGATGGTCATTTGCTACCTAATTGATTGCATTTCGTTAGTTATTTCGGGAAAAATAGAGTATATATTTCTCTTTTTTCCGCACCGATACCGTGTTTATAAGACGAATTTTGAACTTTTGAAGGCACTCTTTTTGTAACTGCCTAGTTTCGGGATTGAACCATCACCAAATCTGCTTGGCATTTAGATTTCCAACTGACCAAAGCCCACCTTTTATATAATTGCTCAAATATAGGCAATTTATTTCGGCAATTAAGGTCTTGCGTTGGCATTTACTAGTAAACAACGGTATTTGGGCAGAAAGTGACGTATTTTAGTCAATTAAATATTTAAAATTAAGCACTTATTGGGACTGTGCACCCTACACTAAAGATTTTGTTTTTTGAGGATTTTTGATAATCCACTTTTTTCTGGAAGTGGATTTAGGAATTTATTTTTTTGAAGGGGATTTGGTCGCAGTTTTCTTCTTTTTTGCAACTTTTTTGGTTGTAGCCGACTTACTAGTTTGTGATGGAATCGGCTTATTGGTTGGCTCTTTTGTTTTCTCTTGGGTTACACTAGAAGAAGATATTTTCTCTTTCTTAGGTTTTGCCTTTTTTTCTAAGCCATCTGCATCGCTTCCGTATCCAACGGGTCCGTTTCCAAGCCTCTCATTGCGCTTCACCATATAGATAAAATGCCTTACATATTGAGTATAGGGTTCAGGTACTTCTTTGGGTTCAAAATCTAATGGTTTGTCAATTAGGATCTTAATTGAGCTGAGAGCCAAGTCCTCTTTGCTCGTAAGCATAAGTACTTCTAGGCGTTTACAGATCTCGTGGTCATTAACTTCCACTGAAAGTCTTCGCATGGCAGCGAGGAGCTTATTGAAAGCGATTCTTTTTGGTTTGGAAGCCATACGGATATGTTTTCAAAAACGACTATTTTTTCAATGTTATTTTGCTCTTGGTAAGAGCGTTTTGGCAATCCTATTCCCGCTGAAGCATTGCTGTCCGTATCACTTAAAATTCGGGACAAAATGTTCACAACTTTCGATTGCCGATCTATTAACTTAGAATTTCTAACTGATAGGAATGTTTTGTAATCCAGCAGATTCGCAGTTTTGCTATTGGCAATAATGCAGTTCGGTAACAACCCTACTGAACTCAATCCAAACCTTGAACCCAGACTATCGATAGATTTCGAAGTTCTATCCACTCGAATCATTAATGTGATACGTTCGTTGCCATTGGAGACAATAGAAATAAAATTTCTATCTCCGTTGTATTCACCGAGAAAGGCACCATTGAAAAATCCTGAAAAATTGTTGGTCGAATGATTTGCGGCTCCGATTAGCAGATTTTCCATTAGCGTTGAAAAAGATAATGTCGAATCCAATTCTTCATTCAGCTTAGCGAAGGAGTTATTGAAATTCGGTGAATTGACCTTTGTTCTCGAAAGCTGTCCAATTCCGATCACGTAGAGACTTGACCCGCTGCAAGAATTGGAAATTTCTACTCTGTGTTCCGGAACAGAAATTTGTCGGATGGAAAAAGATAGAATATTGATGTTCTCTGATTTAGTTGAGCCGAGCGCAGGCTTGTCTTCTTGTATCTGGATTCTATCTTCGTTGGCTAAGATGATTGGAGAAGGATCGGAAACTTGCCCTTCCCATTCAACCATGGTGATCGAATTTCTTTGCTGACCATCCATTGCAAAAATTCTCTCGACTTCCGAATTATGGAATTTAGATGCATTAGCTTGATCATCCTGAGCATACAAAGATCCAGAGAAAGAGAAAAATATAACAAGGAAACCCAGAGCAGAAATCTTTCCTGAAATATTAATCCCAGGTTCAAATTTTGCTCGAGTGGAGCTGTTCTCAGCCTTCCCACCTGCACGAAAAATTCGTGCCAGATTTATTATTTTTTTCTCTAAATTCATGACTTATATACCTATTTACTGGCATTTTCGTCAAAAAAGCAAGTTTTTTTTAGGTCGAAAGGATTTTTTTGACTCTAAGTTTCCATTCCCAGAGAACTAGCTCTTTCTCTAGTTCCCGACACTCGTCTTGCTCTTTAGAAAGCAAAGTGTACAACATTGCCGCTATGTCCTTGCCCAAACCTTTCTGAATTTCCATTTCAAAATTATCCACTTCCCATCCAAGGATTTGGACAGACAATCGGAAAGCTTCATTGAGGGCGATCAACTTATCCTTGTTAACTCTAAGCTCATCTTTACTGAACTCATTCTTTATCATTACCTCAAGAAAGGTTCTGATAAAGGTTACGTCTTGTGTGCTGAGTTTGAAGTCGAAAAGCAATTGCTTCACTTTATCGAGCTCCATATTTCGGAGATGGATCCGAGCAAGAAAAACGGGGTTCTGAGAATACTGATTGAGATTGCTATTGCTGATTACATCTGTCGCTCTCACTGCATTGAAATCAACGACTTTATCTCCTTTTTCTGCGGCAACAGCTGAGATACGATCTGGAGTGCTTACAATTTTTTTCTTAATAACCAAGATATTCATAGAGGGAAATCGGATCTTTAACGAGACCATATCCGTGCGCGGAATATCTTCATCGACAATTAAATGATTGAACGGGTTTGAATTTTCACAATTGTGAATGAGTTCTTCTTTGTTCTGGAAATGCTGCACAACAACTGGCAAAATATCGCTTGCGCTCCCCGTTGAGAGAAATATGGTTTTGATCTCGTTGGAATATCCATGCTGGTATGGAATTACCAATTTTCCTCCCTTAACATTTACAAAACTCAATTCACCCAATCGGAAATGCCCAAGGTTAAATTCTGAGCCAAGAAAAGCTACATTTGGAACCGAAACAACTATGGATTTGTTTTTGGAGCCGCGAGGAACTTCAGGACCCTGATCTGTAAAAACCACGTAGGTCATTTTTGCAAGACGAACCTTCACAAGAAAACCAGCAGGGGTTTTTCTTTCTTCGTATAGAGAATCTTCCATAAATTATGATAGCCCCAAGTTTTTCATTTTGTATTGCAGGGAACCCCTGGAAATCTTAAGAGCTTTTGCCATTCTTAATTGATTGCCCGAGAATAATTTAAAAGCCAGCATGATTTTCTGACGCTCCAACGCTTCTATGCATTTTGGGAGATCAAGATCTTCCGAATCTGGAAGCCCAGTAACTGCTTGATTATCGCTAGGCTTTTCCCCTATATCTGAGACTCTAACCGGGTTCGATTTGGCAGTCCATATAAGAGTAGAGAGAATATTCCGTAAATTCTCAAGATCGTTGACCTTCATTTTATCAATAATAAATTCTATTACTTCATCCTCAATACCAAGATTTTCTCTGCCAATTGCGTGGCTAAGTTCTTGGAAAATATTTTGGACTATTTGAGTCTGAATGGATCTTCCCAGTTGCGAAAAGCTTTTGATTTGGATCTGATTGTCTTCCAAAATCTCCCAAAAAGGCGAGTAAGGTTCTCTAGGTTTTCGGCCATTTCCAAGGAAAATCACCTTCCCTAAAAAATCAGATTCCGTAAGCCATTCATAAAAAATTCTTTGCTGGCCCAAAGTCAGATTTTCCGAATTCTCAAAGACAAGACTTCCTGATTTCTCAACCATTTGCTCCCAGCTCAGTATGGACTTTTCAAGTTTTCCAAGCTGCTCAGGAATCGTTCCGATGATCAGAATCTCTCCGCTACCACCACTCGATTTATGTAAATATTTGGATAAAGTCTTCTTTCCAGATGCAGAACTACCGTAGACGTATAGAACTTTTTTACTAATACCAGTTTGAACAGTTTGAGCAAAAACTGGATCCGAATCTAGGATTGCTCGGATAGATCCAAACTCATTTGCCGAGAGTGTCGGAACTTTTTTTGGTAACGGTTTAGATAGAGCTTTTGCCAAAAGATACGTTGTCATTGTAGATTGTTCAAGATTGCCAGCATGTTCCAAAAGCACGAAACCTACGAACCGATCACCCTCAGTTATTTTTGCGCTCACAGCAAATTCTGAGTCTTCAAGAAATAACGGGTATTCATCTTTTGCGAAAACTAGAGGCTTTTCTTGAGATTTCATCCTTTCCAAATTCCCTTGGCCTCGTGCGAGGAAGGAATAAAAGAATCCTTGGTCTTCGTATCCAAAGCTGGCTCTTTCTTCAAATCCAGATTGATCCCCAGTCTCCCAAACTAAAATTCCGCAGTTCGCACCAATATCCATTGCTGCACTCTGGAAAAATTCTGATATTTGATTTTCGGAAAGCCCGAAATTACTACCCATAGATGAAAACTGTTTAAAATTAAGCATATTGTCAAGACCGTACAGTTTTTATTGTCGGATATCCGACATTTTTTCACAGAATAATCAACCGAATTTTCCAATGTATTTTTGTGGAATTTGCAAGAGAAA